>NZ_JBQXFD010000075.1:0-200 GCF_052615555.1 Micrococcus sp. EWR3.9.1 | reverse complement strand
ACGGAGTTGACACGGTCGAAACGGATGGTCTAGGATGGAGAAGTTGCTCCAGAGCGAAACGGCCCGCGGAGCGGGTCGCTGAAGCTGGAAGCGCCTGTTGTTTGAGAACTCAATAGTGTGCCAAGTTTGTTGATGCCAATTGTTTTAACACATATTGGTTGATCATCGCCTGCCACCCCCGTGGTGTGGTGATGGTCTGC
>NZ_JBQXFD010000074.1:0-208 GCF_052615555.1 Micrococcus sp. EWR3.9.1 | reverse complement strand
AGGCCGGGTCCGGCCGGGTGGTCTTGACCCTCTTCGACCGCCGCGCACCCTCGATGCCTGCAGCGCGCATCAGCCGGGCGGTCTGGTCTCGGCCGATCATGATCCCCGCCCGGCCGGCGGCTTTCCAGAGCTTGCGGATTCCATAGACGCGGTAGTTCGTCTCCCAGAGCTCGACCAGCTGCGGGATCAGCTCCTCGTCCCGCACCGC
>NZ_JBQXFD010000073.1:0-208 GCF_052615555.1 Micrococcus sp. EWR3.9.1 | reverse complement strand
TCGGTGTGGGACGAGGAGCTGATCCCGCAGCTGGTCGAGCTCTGGGAGACGAACTACCGCGTCTACGGGGTCAGAAAGCTCTGGAAGACCGCGCGTCGCGCCGGGATCGACATCGGCCGAGATCAGACGGGCCGGCTCATGCGCGCCGCAGGGATTAAGGGCGCGACCAGGTCGAAGCGGGTGAAGACGACCCGGCCAGATCCGACCG
>NZ_JBQXFD010000072.1:0-215 GCF_052615555.1 Micrococcus sp. EWR3.9.1 | reverse complement strand
GCCGACCGGGTGACCGGGAGGCGGGGTGAAGAACACAGAATCCGCGGATTCATGCCGAGAATGGCAGGTCCAGGGCGGGTGGTGCTCACCGGGTGCGCGGCCGGCAGTGATGCGGGTCGGGATTCCTGAAGAAGATGATCTGGTTTGACAGCCGGGGATCATGTGGTAAGCTTTTCGAGGCCTTCCACGTGGATGGTCCGGTGAGTGTCTGGCCC
>NZ_JBQXFD010000071.1:0-220 GCF_052615555.1 Micrococcus sp. EWR3.9.1 | reverse complement strand
GCACCGAGGATGCCGGCGAATCCGAGGTACTGGCCGGCCAGAATGCGGGCGGTAGTGCCGCGCTGGCCTGCCCCTCGCGCGAAGAAGAGGGAGAGCACGATGATGTCGTCGATGTTGGTCGCTGCGAACAGGCCCATCGCCTGCAAGACCGAGGTGAGGCTCATGCGCCCTCCCCAGCTGCGTCGCATCCGGGAAGCGAGCAGGCGGGATCGATGCACGG
>NZ_JBQXFD010000070.1:0-225 GCF_052615555.1 Micrococcus sp. EWR3.9.1 | reverse complement strand
CACAGCATTCAGGACCACAGCGGCCCTGTAGATGATCGCGTACTTGTCATACCGGGTCGCCAGACCCCGCCACTGCTTCAGGTGAGCGTACTGACGCTCGATGACGTTGCGGCCCTTGTAGGCGTCCACGTCGAGGCTGACGGGGCGCCCGCCGCGGGCACCGCGCCGTCTGCGGTGGCCCTGCTGGTCGGCCGGTTCGGGGATGACCGCTTTGATCCCACGGGC
>NZ_JBQXFD010000069.1:0-225 GCF_052615555.1 Micrococcus sp. EWR3.9.1 | reverse complement strand
CAATTTCGAGCCAGGCGGTTCGTGGAGACGCTCCGGGTCAACGGCCTGGTCGGGTCGATGGGCAGGGTCGGTGCTGCTGGGGACAACGCGGCAATGGAATCCTTCTTCGCGCTGTTGCAGAAGAACGTGCTGAACCGGCGTCGCTGGCAGTCCTTCGACCAGCTCTGGCTCGCGATCGTGAGCTGGATCGAGCGGACCTATCACCGCCGTCGTAGGCAGGCCCGT
>NZ_JBQXFD010000068.1:0-226 GCF_052615555.1 Micrococcus sp. EWR3.9.1 | reverse complement strand
TGAAGGTGCGTGAGGGCGGGCGTGTGGTCAACGCGGTGGTGCTCATCGCCACCGGGGTCAACGGCGACGGCCACCGCGAAGTGTTGGGCCTGCGGGTGGCCACCAGCGAGACCGGGGCGGCGTGGAACGAGTTCTTCGCCGACTTGGTCGCCCGGGGCCTGGCCGGGGTCCGGCTGGTCACCTCTGATGCCCACCCCGGGCTCAAGGACGCCATCGCCGCGAACCT
>NZ_JBQXFD010000067.1:0-229 GCF_052615555.1 Micrococcus sp. EWR3.9.1 | reverse complement strand
CGGCGCGGCACCCGGACCTCGTGAAGCGGGAGTTCACCGCGCCTGCCCCGAACCGGCTCTGGGTCACCGACCTGGCGTTCGTGCCGACGTGGGCCGGCGTCGCGTACGTCTGCTTCATCGTCGACGCGTTCTCCCGGATGATCGTCGGGTGGCGGTGCGCGTCACACATGCGCACCGAGATGGTCCTCGACGCGATCGAGATGGCCCGCTGGTCCCGCGGCGCTCGCCA
>NZ_JBQXFD010000066.1:0-232 GCF_052615555.1 Micrococcus sp. EWR3.9.1 | reverse complement strand
GCCGATGATGACCTGTGCGTGCAGCAGCGAGTAGAAGCTGTTGATGTTGAGGCACTCGTCGCGGATCCGGCTGTTGAACGACTCGACGTACCCGTTGCGCCACGGCGAGCCCGGAGGGATGTAGGACAGGCCGGTGCGGGTGCCGGCCCAGTCGGCCACCGCCTCGCTGATGAACTCCGGCCCGTTGTCCGACCTGAGCACCGCCGGGGCGCCCCGGGCGGCGACGAGGTCC
>NZ_JBQXFD010000065.1:0-235 GCF_052615555.1 Micrococcus sp. EWR3.9.1 | reverse complement strand
ATGGCGCGGGGTGTAGGGGCGGATCCGGTGATGCCGGCCCCCGAGAGAGACCACCTTCCGGGTGAAGTCCACGGCCCGGTAGTTGTTCCCGTTGTCCGTGACCACCCGGTCCACGGTGATGCCGTGAGCGGCGAAGAACGCGCGGGCCCGGCAGTAGAACCCGATCGTGGTCACCGCCCGCTCATCCTCCAGCGCCTCCGTGTACGCCAGGCGGGTGAACCCGTCGATCGCCGAG
>NZ_JBQXFD010000064.1:0-246 GCF_052615555.1 Micrococcus sp. EWR3.9.1 | reverse complement strand
GGGCATCTTCCCCAACCGGGCGGCCATCGTACGACTGGTGGGCGCGGTGCTGGCCGAGCAGACAGACGAGTGGGCCGAGGGCCGTCGCTACCTCGGCCTGGAGGTCCTGGCCCGCTGCCGACTCACCACCGTCAGCAACACGGGAAGCGAGGTGAACCCCGACACCGCGCCCGCCCTCGAGTTCAGCGCCTGACAACCCCAACGAAGGAATCAGCCGCTACACCACTTCATGGGGCTTGACCGGTC
>NZ_JBQXFD010000063.1:0-264 GCF_052615555.1 Micrococcus sp. EWR3.9.1 | reverse complement strand
CCGTCTTCGAGGTTGTAGGGGGCTTGTACCTGTCAGGTCTGCAGGGTCGGCATCACCTCCGTGCTCATCACGGTCTCTTGCTCCGTGGTCAGGGGCTCACGGCACCGGGCGAGCAGTTCCAGGCCGAGATACCGGCGGCCTTCGGCCCACTCATCGGTCTGCTCGGCCAACACAGCCCCGACCAGACGCACCACGGCATCCCGGTTCGGGAAGATCCCCACCGAGTCCGTGCGGCGCCGGATCTCCCGGTTCAGCCGCTCGGCA
>NZ_JBQXFD010000062.1:0-281 GCF_052615555.1 Micrococcus sp. EWR3.9.1 | reverse complement strand
GTGGAACGAGTTCTTCGCGGACCTGGTGGCCCGGGGGCTGGCCGGGGTGGCACTGGTGACCTCGGACTCCCATCGCGGCCTCGTGGAAGCCGTGGCGGCGAACCTGCCCGGGGCCGTGTGGCAACGCTGCCGCACCCATTACGCGGCGAATCTGATGGCCGTGACCCCGAAGAGCATGTGGCCGGCGGTGAAGGCCATGCTGCACAGCGTGTACGACCAGCCCGACGGGCCGGCCGTGCAGGCCCAGTTCGAGCGCCTGTTGGACTACGTGCAGGACAGGT
>NZ_JBQXFD010000061.1:0-285 GCF_052615555.1 Micrococcus sp. EWR3.9.1 | reverse complement strand
GCCGATGAGGTCAAGTCCCTGGAAGTGGTGTAACGACCTTCAAGGCATGAGAGTCAGGCCAGGGTCGGCATCACCTCCGCGCTCGCTCCGGTTGTCGAGGGGGTGTCCGGGTCCTGGTTAGAGCAGCGGGCCAACAACTCGAGTCCGAGATAGCGGCGGCCTTCGGCCCATTCATCGGTCTGTTCGGCCAGCACGGCCCCTACGAGCCGGATCACGGCGTCTCGGTTCGGGAAGATCCCTACCGCGTCCGTGCGTCGCCGGATCTCCCGGTTCAGCCGCTCGGCG
>NZ_JBQXFD010000060.1:0-286 GCF_052615555.1 Micrococcus sp. EWR3.9.1 | reverse complement strand
GCGGCGTGGAACGAGTTCTTCGCGGATCTGGTGGCCCGTGGCCTGGCCGGGGTGAGACTGGTGACCTCGGACTCCCACCGCGGTCTCGTGGAAGCAGTGGCGGCGAACCTGCCCGGGGCCGTGTGGCAACGGTGCCGCACGCACTACGCGGCGAATCTGATGGCGGTGACCCCGAAGAGCATGTGGCCGGCGGTGAAGGCCATGCTCCACAGCGTGTATGACCAGCCCGACGGGCCGGCGGTGCATGCCCAGTTCGAGCGCCTGTTGGACTACGTGACCGATCGGC
>NZ_JBQXFD010000059.1:0-288 GCF_052615555.1 Micrococcus sp. EWR3.9.1 | reverse complement strand
TGTGCCGCGGCACTGGCCGTTGGAGGCCACGCAGGTGGCGGTGATCGGCAACGGGAACGTGGCCCTGGATGTGGCCCGGATCCTGTCCAAGCATGCTGAGGACCTGTTGCCCACCGAGATCCCGGACAACGTGTACCGGGACCTGGCCGCCTCCCCGGTCACGGATGTGCACGTGTTCGGCCGGCGTGGGCCGGCGCAGGTGAAGTTCACCCCGTTGGAGCTGCGGGAGCTGGCGCATTCCCGGGATGTGGACATCGTGTTGTACGAGGAGGACTTCGACTTCGATGC
>NZ_JBQXFD010000058.1:0-288 GCF_052615555.1 Micrococcus sp. EWR3.9.1 | reverse complement strand
CGTGCCGCGGCACTGGCCGTTGGAGGCCACGCAGGTCGCGGTGATCGGCAACGGGAACGTGGCCCTGGACGTGGCCCGGATCCTGTCCAAGCATGCCGAGGACCTGCTGCCCACCGAGATCCCGGACAACGTGTACCGGGACCTGGCCGCCTCCCCGGTCACGGACGTGCACGTGTTCGGCCGGCGCGGGCCGGCGCAGGTGAAGTTCACCCCGCTCGAGCTGCGCGAGCTGGCGCACTCCCGGGATGTGGACATCGTGTTGTACGAGGAGGACTTCGACTTCGATGA
>NZ_JBQXFD010000057.1:0-300 GCF_052615555.1 Micrococcus sp. EWR3.9.1 | reverse complement strand
GGTGCGGTGTGGCAACGCTGCCGCACCCACTACGCGGCGAACCTGATGGGCATCACCCCGAAGAGCATGTGGCCGGCGGTGAAGGCCATGCTCCACTCGGTCTACGACCAGCCCGATGCCGCCAGCGTCAACGCCCAGTTCGACCGGCTGCTGGACTACGTGAGCGAGAAACTGCCGGTGGTGGCCGAGCACCTCGATGCTGCCCGGGCCGACATCCTGGCGTTCACCACATTCCCCAAGGACGTCTGGACCCAGATCTGGTCGAACAACCCGGCCGAGCGGCTCAACCGCGAGATCCGC
>NZ_JBQXFD010000056.1:0-305 GCF_052615555.1 Micrococcus sp. EWR3.9.1 | reverse complement strand
AGGGCCAGGGCACATGGTGCACCTGGACGTGAAGAAGATCGGGCGCATCCCTGACGGGGGCGGCTGGCGTGCGCACGGACGGGACTCCGAGAACGCGCGAGCAGCCAAGCGCGGGCCTGGCCGACGGGTCGGCTACACCTACCTGCACTCGGCGATCGACGGGTTCACCCGCCTGGCCTACACCGAAGCCTTGCCCGATGAGCGGGCAGCTACGACCGTGAGCTTCTTCTGCCGGGCGCGGGCGTTCTTCGCCGCCCACGGCATCCGGATCGACAGGGTGATCACGGACAACGGCAACAACTACC
>NZ_JBQXFD010000055.1:0-342 GCF_052615555.1 Micrococcus sp. EWR3.9.1 | reverse complement strand
CAGGGAGACTGGTCAGATCATGACGAACAGCAGGAAGCGTCACACCCCCGAGCAGGTCGTCCGTAAGCTCGGGCAGGCCGACAGGATGCTCGCCGATGGTCAGGACGTCGCGGCGGTGTGCCGGGAGCTCGGGGTGTCCGAGCAGACGTACTACCGGTGGCGGAACCAGTACGGCGGCCTCAAGGCCGACGACGCAAAGCGCCTGAAGGAGCTGGAGAAGCAGAACGCGACCCTGAAGCGTCTGCTCGCGGAAGCGGAGCTGGAGAAGGCCGCGCTCAAGGAGCTGGCTGAGGGAAACTTCTAAGCCCGGACAGGCGCCGCGCCGCCGTCGATCACCTCAAG
>NZ_JBQXFD010000054.1:0-347 GCF_052615555.1 Micrococcus sp. EWR3.9.1 | reverse complement strand
ATTGCTTGCTTCAAGGTGATGGGTTGGTGTTCGCGTCCACTGTGCGGTTGTCTGATTGCAACCGGCTGTCCATGTGTTGGTGGATGGTTGGGGTGTTTCAGTTGAATAGTGTCACTGTTGTGTGACCCGTAGGTTTCCCTGCTGTTGCCCGTGTTGAGGGTGGTGGTGTGGGGTTAGGGTTACGGCGGTCATAGCGTGGGGGAAACGCCCGGTTCCATTCCGAACCCGGAAGCTAAGGCCCACAGCGCCGATGGTACTGCAACCGGGAGGTTGTGGGAGAGTAGGTCGCCGCCGGACATTTTTTGAGGGAGGGCCTCGCACTGTTGGTGCGAGGCCCTTCCCGCATT
>NZ_JBQXFD010000053.1:0-442 GCF_052615555.1 Micrococcus sp. EWR3.9.1 | reverse complement strand
TCCCCACGGTGCGCAGGCACACCTGGTGGCCTTCGGAGGCGAGGTGGTGATGGATGCGCCGGGCGGACCACTTCTCGGCCCGGCGCAGGGCCTCCAGCTCGGCCACGATCGCGGGGTCGAGCCGGGCAGGTGAGCGATGGGGCCGGCTCGACCGGTCTTGCAGTCCTGCCTCGCCTTCGGCACGGTAGCGGGCGACCCAGGTGGCCACCGTGGGCCGACTGACGCGGAACTCCGCGGCCACGTGGGACTGCGGGATCCCGTCGTTCAGGTGGCGGTGGACCATGCGCAGCCGGCCGGTGGGGGTCAGAGGTGCGTTAGCGTGAGTCACGAGCGGGCTTCCTTCCGCGGATGAGTGGATGTCGCAATTCCCATCCTGCGGGGCGGAGCCCGCTCGTCTCATCTCAGCCCGTGCCTCGTGTCAAGAACCTCATGACCCACAACA
>NZ_JBQXFD010000052.1:0-465 GCF_052615555.1 Micrococcus sp. EWR3.9.1 | reverse complement strand
GCAAGTTGCGGGTGAGCGAACGGATGGCGTGCCGTCTGGTCGGGCTGAGCCGCTCCGCGTACCGGCGACCGCTCAAGGGCGACACGGTCGCGGACCCGGATCGGGCGCTCAGGGAGTGGCTGCGCGCCTGGGCGAAGGACCATCCCCGCTACGGGTATCGGCGGGCGTATCACGACGCCCGCGCCGAGGGGTGGGTGGTGAACCACAAGAAGATCCAACGCCTGTGGCGTGACGAAGGGCTCCGGGTCCCGCAGCGGCGTCGACGCAAGCGCGTCGGGTCCTCGACCGTCGACGCGCCGACGGCGGACGCGCCGAACGTGGTGTGGGCGGTGGACTTCCAGTTCGACGCCGACGAGCACGGACGACCGATCAAGATCTGCTCGATCGTCGACGAACACACCCGGGAGTGCATCGGCGGGCTCGTGGAGCGCTCGATTACCGCCGACCGACTCACCGCCCACCTCG
>NZ_JBQXFD010000051.1:0-494 GCF_052615555.1 Micrococcus sp. EWR3.9.1 | reverse complement strand
CGTCAACGCGTCCGCGGCAACGAACGTGAACGGTCCCGCCTCCCCGAGCGGCCGGTGGCGGAAGGCCTCCACCTGCTCATCGAGGTCCGCGGCCATCCGGGACACCTGGGACTTCGACAGGGCATTGATGCCCAAGGTCTTGACCAGCTTGTCCATCCGCCGGGTAGAGACACCGGCCAGGTAGCAGTCTGCGACCACGGTGATCAGCGCCGATTCGGCCCGCTTGCGCCGCTCGAGCAGCCATTCCGGGAAGTAGGTGCCCGAGCGCAGCTTCGGGATGGCCACGTCCACGGTGCCGACCCGGGTGTCCAGGTCCCGGTGCCGGTACCCATTGCGCTGGGCCGTGCGGTCACGGGAGGGTTTGCCCCATTCGGCGCCGACCACCGCATCGGCGTCAGCGCAGAGCAGGGTGTTGATCATCGTCTGCAGCAGGTGGCGCATCATGTCCGGGGAGGCCTCGGACAGGGCTTCGCCCAGCAGGCCGGCAGGGTCGA
>NZ_JBQXFD010000050.1:0-589 GCF_052615555.1 Micrococcus sp. EWR3.9.1 | reverse complement strand
CTGTGGCTTCGTTCGCTTGGTGGCGGGGTTTTTGCAGCGCTCCGTGGCGGTCTTGTTGCCGCGATCACGCAGGACTGGCTGCAGGTAGGTGTCGCGGTCTGAACCGAGAGGGGTGCGCCCGGTCGGGGCCGTTTGGATCGCTGCCGCTACGTCAGAGTCCGAAGGCTCCGCCGCTGACGAGGATCACGATGCCGAGGCCGATGAGAACGATGGGGAAGAGGATGTTCTCCCAGCGTTCGAGCACTTCGGCGATCGGGGGGCGGGTGGCGACGAACTTTGCCAGGGCCACCAGGACCGCGACGAGCGCGAGGAAGACGATGCAGTAGGCGACTACTGCGAGAGGTTCCACGCTGAGGAAGACAGGGGTGTAGACGCCGATGTTGTCGCCGCCGTTGGCAAGGGTGACGCCTGCGACTGTCCACACGCCGACCTTCTTGCCGGCAACCTTGGCCTCGTCGTCATCGTCGTCATCGTCTCCGCGCCAGGCCTGCCATGCGGCCCAGAGGCCGAGGCCCAGAGGGATGAGGCCGAAGTACGGGATGGCTGCCGGGGGCAGGAATGCTCCGGCGCCGATGGTCACCAGGACCGC
>NZ_JBQXFD010000049.1:0-677 GCF_052615555.1 Micrococcus sp. EWR3.9.1 | reverse complement strand
CCCGAGTCAACAACGTCATGACCTCTTACATCTAGGAGGACGTGCACCGTCGGGAGAAGAGATGTGTGAGCTGGCGAGCCAATTGGCGTGGATCTCGCCCGCCCCAAACGACCGATAAAGGCAGTGGCCCATCGCCGTCCTTAGCGGGGGCGCGTCTCTCGGCTGGGGTGGTCGCGGGCGTTTCTGCGTTCAGAGTGTGTCGTGCCCGTCCTCGCTCAGCTCGGCTGCCTTCATCCAGAGCCGATAGCTGCCGTATCCCGCCAGGAGTGCGAGGCCCCAGCCGATGAAGCGTGCGTTCCCGGTGGTCATCTCCATCGGGAACAGGGCATAGCGTCCCCAGAACCAGACGAGCAGCACCATGAGTAGCAGTCCGGCCAGGATGCGAAGGTACGTGGTCCGTCTCATGCGCTGAGCCTACCGACGCGGGATTCCCGATTATGAGCATGTGCGTCCCGGGAGGCTCGCCGGCTGCGGGTGACGGTCCCGATCACACAGAGGATGAAGCCGAGCAGGAGAAGCCCCCATCCGAGCAGTCCCCGCCATTCCAGACGCGTGAAGTTGAGGATGCTCAACCCGCACAGCTGGATGAGCGCGCCGATGATGCGCAGGCTGGGGTGGGAGGGGGGAAGTTGAGTCCCGCATAGTGGTGTAGCGCCCGGTGGTCGGGCGTGTCGTCT
>NZ_JBQXFD010000048.1:0-697 GCF_052615555.1 Micrococcus sp. EWR3.9.1 | reverse complement strand
GCGGTTCTGAGAGACCTGCAGTTCGGCGGCGAGCTCGGACTGGGTCAGGTGGAGGGACTCTCGCAGCTCGCGCAGTCGGTAGGCGCGCACCTGGGCGCGCATGTGCTCCTTGTGGGCATCGACGAGGGCGGGGCGCGGCGGACGCTGGGCGGTGAGCTGGTCGAAGGTGGACATGGGTGCTCTCCTGACTGCTGGGGGTGGGGCGGCGCGGGGCTGATCTCAGGGGAGACGGTCAGGTCTGCGGGTTGGCTGCGCAGCGCCGGGTGGGGCGCTGTGGAGTGCTTGGAGGTGGTCGGCGAGGTGTTCTTCGGCGAGCGGGATGTTCTTGGAGTACCAATTCTTCCAGGCGCCGGCCTTGTCTCCGGCCACGAGCAGGATCGCTTGGCGGCGGGGGTCGAAGGCGAAGAGGATCCGAATCTCCGTGCGGCGGCTTGAGTCGGGGCGCAGCTCCTTGAGGTTCTTGTGCCGGGAGCCGGTGAGAGTGTCCGCCAGGGGCCGGCCCAGGGCGCGGCCTGACCGCCTGAACGTGGACAAGGGCTGCCCCTCGAAGGCGAACCGGGCCTGGTTGCGCCGGCATGGCATCGCGGCCACGATCCCTGAGCGGGCTGACCAGATCGCGCACCGGCGCAAACGCCCGGGCCGGGCCATCGACTTCGGGGAAGACCAGCGCTAGTGCTACCAGGGACGCAACGTCGTG
>NZ_JBQXFD010000047.1:0-760 GCF_052615555.1 Micrococcus sp. EWR3.9.1 | reverse complement strand
GGAGCGGATGGAGATCTCGACGGGATCGAAGGCCGGGTGGGGAGTCCGGAAGATCGCGTCTCACCTGGGTAGATGCCCTTCGGTGGTCTCCAGAGAGCTTCGACCGAACTCGACGAAGACGCGCGGCTATCAAGCCGTGACCGCGGACGTGAAAGCGCAACGCCAGCGCTCTCGCCCACAGGTCCGGAAAGTGGCAAAGGACCCGGTACTCGAGGCCCGCGTCAACGCCGACCTCGCAGCGTCATGGATGCCGAACGAGATCGCGGGTCGCTTGCGTCTGGAGGCCGCAGACCCGACCGTTGAACGCATGGCGAACTCTCCCGACGCTCAGGGCCGCACCGTCAGCGGAGAAGCGATCTACCAGTACATCTACGCGATCCCCCGCGGAGAACTCGCCAAGCGTGGGATCTTCTTGCAGTCCAAACGGACCAAGCGCCGGCCCCGCACGCACGGCCGCTCCCGAGGCGGGCCGATCGTGGGGATGGTCCCGATCGCGGAGCGTGGCGAGGACGCGGCGAAGCGGCGGGTACCCGGGCACTGGGAGGGCGACCTGATCATCGGGAAGAACGGGTCCTCGTGCGCGGCGACGCTGGTGGAGCGGATGAGCGGGTTCACCGGCCCGCTCGCCCTGCCCTCGAAACACGCCGAGGGCCCCCGCGGACGCGGTGATCGAGTACTTCACCGAGCTGCCCCGGATGATGCAGACCTCGCTGGTAAGGGACCAGGGCAGCGAGATGGCGCACCACGCAGAGGTCTCCCC
>NZ_JBQXFD010000046.1:0-806 GCF_052615555.1 Micrococcus sp. EWR3.9.1 | reverse complement strand
CTAGGGCGTGTTGCTAAAGGATTCGGGGACGTGGATGCGCGAGTCTGGGGTCATGTCGCGTGATGTCATCTCGGACGAGGTCTGGGCCGTGATCGGCCCGCTGTTCCCTGCCCCGAAGTCCACCGGTCGGCCCCCGGTGGATCGGCGCGCGGTGGTCGAGGCCACCGCGTGGCGCTTCCGCACGGGGGCGCCGTGGCGGGATCTGCCCGAGCGGTTCGGGAACTGGAACACGATCTACAAGAACTTCAACCGGTGGGCCGCCCAAGGCGTGTGGGAGCAGGTGCTCGAGCGTACTCAGTCGATGGCACAGCAGGCTGGCGAGCTGGATTGGGTGGCTTCGATCGATTCCACGATCGTGCGCGTCCACCAGCACGGGGCGACCCTGCCCCGCCCCACAGGGGGCCTGGATGAACTACAAGAAATCCGGGGACGAGCCGGCTGACCATGCCATCGGACGCTCCCGTGGCGGTCTGACGACGAAGAATCATCTGGTCTGTGATGGCAAGGGCAGGGTGCTGGCGTTCGTGGTGACCGGCGGGCAGGTGGCGGACACCTCGATGCTGGCCACCACGCTGGAGCAGATCAGCGTTGCCGGGGCCCGTGGGCGGCCCCGGATACGGCCTGACCGCCTGATTGCAGACAAGGGCTACCCCTCGAAGGCGAACCGGGCCTGGCTGCGCCGGCATGGCATCGCGGCCACGATCCCCGAGCGGGCCGATCAGATCACGCACCGGCGCCGCCGCCCAGGAAGACCGATCGACTTCGGTGAAGACCAGCGCCAGCGCTACCGGGGACGCAACGTCGTA
>NZ_JBQXFD010000044.1:0-963 GCF_052615555.1 Micrococcus sp. EWR3.9.1 | reverse complement strand
CCCTCGTGGCAAGAACCTCATGACCCACAACAGCTAACCGGACTGCGAGCGACCGGCGTTGTGGACGCAGACGACCTGGACACTGGGCCGTGCGGTCAGGAGGATCTCCAAAGTCGGCGGTGGGGGTTCAGGCGATGTCGAGGAAGGAACGGAGCTCGGCGAAGGCCGACGGCACGACGGAGTAGTGCGCCCAGCGCCCCTTCTGCTCGCGCGTGAGCAGGCCAGCGTCGACGAGCTTCTTCATGTGGTGACTCACGGTCGGCTGGCTGATGCCCAACGGCTCGGTGAGATCACAGGCGCAGACCGAATTGCAGCCCTGAGCAGCGACATGGGACAGAAGTCGGAGACGGGTCGGGTCGGAAAGCGCCTTGAGCAAGGACGCGATCCTCTCGGCCTCGACGCTGTCGACGGGCCCCGCTGAGAGCGTGCAGCACCCCTCAGGGCCGTTCATCGTCTCGAGCCCGGCAGCTGTGATCGAGGTCGTCGTGGACATGCCCCCACCTTACATTGACAGTCATCGATGTGAAGCATAGCGTTCGCATCGATATCCGTCGATGGAAGGTTCGGCCCCCCTCATGAGTACGACCACCAAGGATGTGGAGCAGCCCCGCGTGATGAAGGAGATGTCCTTCCTCGATCGCTGGCTCCCGGTGTGGATCCTGGCCGCCATGGCAGTGGGTCTCCTGATGGGGCGGTTCATCCCCGGCCTGAACACCGCGCTGGAGGCGGTGAAGATCGGATCCGTGTCCCTGCCCATTGCGATCGGACTGTTGGTGATGATGTACCCGGTCCTGGCGAAGGTCCGCTACGACGAGACCCGGCGCATCGGCGCGGACCGACGCCTGCTGGTGACCTCGCTGGTGCTGAACTGGATCGTCGGCCCGGCACTCATGTTCGCCCTGGCCTGGATCTTCCTGGCCGACCTTCCGGAGTACCGCACCGGCCTGATCATCGTCGGGCTCG
>NZ_JBQXFD010000043.1:0-1043 GCF_052615555.1 Micrococcus sp. EWR3.9.1 | reverse complement strand
GCCTGGTGCCCAAGGGCCAGCGGCGCCTCGGGGGCCTGGATGACATGATCATCAGCCTCTATGCCGGCGGAATGACGATCCGGGACATCCAGCACCACCTGGCCTCCACGATCGGCACGGACCTGTCGCACGAGACGATCTCCAACATCACCGACGCCGTGAGCGAAGAGGTCCTGGCGTGGCAGTCGCGGCCGCTGGAGGAGTTCTATCCGGTGATCTATCTCGACGCAATCCGGATCAAGATCCGAGAGAACAGCCAGGTCCTCAACCGTGCCGCCTACATCGCCGTCGGCGTGGACCTCGAGGGCATCAAGCACGTGCTGGGGATCTGGGTCCAGGACACCGAGGGCTCGGCGTTCTGGGCCCACGTCTGCGCCGATCTCGCCAACCGGGGCGTGCAGGACGTGCTGATCGTGTGCTGCGACGGGCTCAAGGGCCTGCCGGAGGCGGTCGAGGCGACGTGGCCGGACTCGATGGTCCAGACCTGCGTGGTTCACCTGATCCGGGCCGCGATGCGGTTCGTGGCCTACCAGGACCGCAAGAAGGTCGCCGCCGCGCTGAAGCCGATCTACACCGCCCCCAACGAAGAGACCGCGAGGAAGGCGCTGGCCGAGTTCGAGGCCTCCGAGCTCGGCACGAAGTACCCGTCTGCAGCCGCGACCTGGGCGAACTCCTGGGAGCGGTTCATCCCGTTCCTGCAGTTCCCACCCATGCTCCGCAAGGTCATCTACACGACCAACAGCATCGAGTCGCTGAACTTCCAGCTACGGAAGGTGACCAAGAACCGCGGCCACTTCCCCTCGACCGAGGCGGCGGTGAAGCTGCTCTGGCTGGCGATCTGCAACATCGAAGACAAACGCGCCGCCGAACGCGCTCGGGACCGGGGCAAACCCGCCGGCCAGCGCAAAGCCCAGGGCCGGCTCGTCGAAGGTCAGGCCGTCACGAACTGGAAGCAGGCCCTCGCCCAGCTCGCCGCGGCCTACCCCGACCGGATCAACCCCTACCTGTGACCACCCCGCTTACACAGACAAGTTGACACGCCC
>NZ_JBQXFD010000042.1:0-1342 GCF_052615555.1 Micrococcus sp. EWR3.9.1 | reverse complement strand
GCCGATACTGGTCGTCCCGCACGACCCGGTCGGCGCCACCGTCCTCCTCCCGTCGGAAGCCCCGTGACGGGCATGCTGACGCTCCTGCGGCATGGGGAGAGCACCGCGAACGAAGCCGGCACCTTCACCGGGCTCCTCGACGTCCCGCTCACGCACCGCGGCGAACGGCAAGCATCCGCAGCCGGACAGCTCCTCCGGTCGAACCACATCACGCCGGACGTCGTGGTCACCTCCACATTGCGCCGTGCCGTCCGCACCGCCGAACTGGTCTGCGACGCCCTCGGGACACAGCTGCCCACGGAAGCGGTGTGGCAGCTCAACGAACGCAACTACGGTGCCCTGACCGGGATGACGAAGACCGACGCCCGTCGGATGCTCGGTGACGACGAGTACGTGCGGCTCCGCAGGTCCCGTACCGGCACACCGCCACCGATGTCGCTGCACCTGTGGGAGGAACTGCGGTCGAGCTCCGCGCTGCGCGGCCTGCCCGACGGCGCCCTCCGACGCACCGAGGCACTCTCGGACGTCATCAAGCGGGTCCGCCCCGTCTTGCACGACCGGCTCCTGCCGATGGTGCGGTCAGGGCGGAGCGTCCTCGTCGTCGCGCACGGGAACTCGCTCCGCGCACTCTGCGCATGCATCGACGACCTCACCGACCCGGAGCTCGAGCAGCTCAACCTGCCGACCGGGCAACCCGTGCAGTACCACCTCGCCCCGACGGGTGCTCTCGTCCCGCGGGGTGGGGCGTTCCTGGATCCGGTAGCAGCACAGCACGCCGCGGCGCTGGTCGCGGCAGAAGGCGGAACATGACCACCCGAACGGACACCCCGATGCCCGACGACCAGCTCCCTCCCGACCCGGACGTCGACGTCTCCGACCCGGCAACGACCATGCGGCCGGTGCATCTGCGGTGGCGGTACGTCGGCCTCGTCGCCGTCGGTGGGGCCGGCGGTACTGCCCTCCGCGACGTCATCAGTAGCGTGCTCCCTGCCGATGGCGGGGTGAGTTGGTCGATCTTCTGGATCAACATCACCGGGGCGCTGGCCCTCGGTGTGCTGTTGGAAGCGCTCGCGCACCGTGGGCCCGATGCCGGTCGCCGGAGGGTGCTGCGGCTGCTCCTCGGGACAGGGGTCCTCGGCGGGTTCACCACCTACAGCACCCTCGCCGAGTCCACCGCCGCCCTGTTCCTCGACGGCCACGGCCTCGCTGGCACCGGCTACGCGCTCCTCACTGTCCTATCCGGCGCGATCGCGACCGCCTGCGGTCTCGTCGTCGCCGGCTGGTTCCGTCCCCGAACGGAGGAAGCATGAACGCCGCCCTCATCGTCGTCGTCGCCCTCGGT
>NZ_JBQXFD010000041.1:0-1767 GCF_052615555.1 Micrococcus sp. EWR3.9.1 | reverse complement strand
CCTAGACTGACCGCATGACCGCCACTCCCGCCCTGCCCCTGCTCGTGCTCAACGGCCCCAACCTGAACCTGCTCGGCACCCGCGAGCCCGAGGTCTACGGCACGGCCACCCTCGACGACGTCCGTGCGCTCACCGAGGCCCGCGCGGCCGAGCACGGGCTGACCGTGGACTTCCGACAGTCCAACCACGAGGGCGAGCTCATCGACTGGATCCAGGAGGCCCGCACCTCCCACGCGGGCGTCCTCATCAACCCCGCCGCGTACTCGCACACCTCCATCGCCATCCGGGACGCCCTCGCCGCCGTCGACCGGCCGATCGCCGAGGTGCACATCTCCAACGTCCACCGGCGCGAGGCGTTCCGGCACCACTCGCACGTCTCCGCCGTCGCCGACGTCGTGATCGCCGGGGCGGGAGTCCAGGGCTACGCCCTCGCCGTCGACTGGCTCGCCGCGGCTGTGCGCCGCTGAGCGCTGGTCAGGCCCCGCCTGGCCGTGCCTAGGGTCGGTGGTACGAGCCGGTGGCCACATCAGGGCGCCGGCACCCGACGACGAAGGAGTCACGCCATGGGCACCCAGGATCCCCGCGCCCGTCTGCTCGAGAAGCTCGCGAAGGTGAACGTCTGCATGCTGACCACCGCTGAGCGGGACGGCACGCTCGTCACCCGCCCGATGGGCCTGCAACAGGCCGAGGACGGCGGCACGCTCTGGTTCCTCACGCGCGCCACCTCCGACGTCGCCGCGGACGCTCCGCAGCGCCCGGTCAACGTCGCCGTGCAGGACAAGGACTTCTGGGCCTCCCTCGCGGGCCACGGGCAGCTCGTCCGCGATGACGCGCGCAAGAAGGAGTTCTGGAACCCGGCCACCGAGGCGTTCTTCGGTGAGGGCTCGAACCCCGAGGATCCGCAGATCGTGCTGGTGCGCGTGGACGTGGACACCGCCCAGTTCTGGGAGTCCCCGGGCGCGGTGGCCACCGCCGTCGAGCTGGTGAAGGCCAAGGTCACCGGCGGGACCGCCGAGCCGGGCGACAGCGAGACCGTCCGGTTCTGATCCATCGTTAACCCGACGACGACGAACCCATAATATGGGTTCGTCGTCGTCTTTTAGGTCTTCCGGTGAATTAGAGCGATGGATCGAAGGCGAAGACCGCCCCATCTCCATCGTTCAGATTCAAATCCTGGAAGTAGATGCCCCGAATGTCAGCGCCTTCTGGCACCAGGAACGCATAGGTCATCTCGGAACTGAAGCCTGGCTGCAGTTGATCATTGCATTCAGGGTTCCCACGGAGTTCATAGAGTGATTCCACTGTATCGAACTCGCGACCCTGCGCATCTACAACCTTAGCCATGATAGGCAACGAGCACGTCAGGTCTATCGAGGAAGAACCGTCATTCTGGACCTCGGTCGTTGCAATTACGAAGCGGCCTCCCTGATCGGCCTCAACAACTTCAAAAGTCTCGTACCCGGAGCCCTCGCGGTGACCTGAAGTATTGCGCTCTAACGTCCGCGAAGCCTCCGCATCAATCAGGGTTACCGTTGCCCCGCCGTGTGTCTGAGTGTCACCGATGGTCGGCAGCTCCTCGAGCGTCGAAGGCGTTACACTCACCGTGGCCGCGGAAGAGGCGGATGAAGAGCTATCCGATCCCGGTGCTGCTGCAGCGCTGGTAGACGAAGCCGGATCGGCTGGCACCGAAGCGGTCTCTGTCACGGTTACCGTTGCGGTCGCTGGCCCTGCGCCCCCCTCGACCCCACAGCCGGCAAGCACACTAGC
>NZ_JBQXFD010000040.1:0-1987 GCF_052615555.1 Micrococcus sp. EWR3.9.1 | reverse complement strand
ATAAGAGTGTGTGTAAGTCATCGGCCTATTAGTACTGGTCAGCTTCACGAGTCTTCAGTCCTCGCTTCCACATCCAGCCTATCAACCCAGTGTTCTAGCTGGGGGCCTCACACCCTCAAAGGGGCAAGGAAATCTCATCTCGAAGCCGGCTTCCCGCTTAGATGCTTTCAGCGGTTATCCATCCCGAACGTAGCTAATCAGCCATGCACCTGGCGGTACAACTGACATACCAGAGGTTCGTCCGTCCCGGTCCTCTCGTACTAAGGACAGACCTTCTCAAATTTCCAACGCGCGCAGAGGATAGGGACCGAACTGTCTCACGACGTTCTGAACCCAGCTCGCGTACCGCTTTAATGGGCGAACAGCCCAACCCTTGGGACCTACTCCAGCCCCAGGATGCGACGAGCCGACATCGAGGTGCCAAACCATGCCGTCGATATGGACTCTTGGGCAAGATCAGCCTGTTATCCCCGAGGTACCTTTTATCCGTTGAGCGACGGCCGTTCCACAACGAGCCGCCGGATCACTAGTCCCGACTTTCGTCCCTGCTCGAGCTGCCACTCTCACAGTCAAGCTCCCTTGTGCACTTGCACTCGACACCTGATTGCCAACCAGGCTGAGGGAACCTTTGGGCGCCTCCGTTACATTTTAGGAGGCAACCGCCCCAGTTAAACTACCCATCAGGCACTGTCCCTGACCCGGATCACGGGCCGAAGTTAGATATCCAGAGTGACCAGAGTGGTATTTCAACGGCGACTCCACGAACACTGGCGTGCCCGCTTCACAGTCTCCCACCTATCCTACACAAGTCACACCGAATACCAATACCAAACTATAGTAAAGGTCACGGGGTCTTTCCGTCCTTCTGCGCGTAACGAGCATCTTTACTCGTAATGCAATTTCGCCGAGTTCATGGTTGAGACAGCGGGGAAGTCGTTACTCCATTCGTGCAGGTCGGAACTTACCCGACAAGGAATTTCGCTACCTTAGGATGGTTATAGTTACCACCGCCGTTTACTGGGGCTTAAGTTCTCCGCTTCGCCGAAGCTAACGGGTCCCCTTAACCTTCCAGCACCGGGCAGGAGTCAGTCCATATACATCGTCTTACGACTTCGCATGGACCTGTGTTTTTGATAAACAGTCGCTTCCCCCTGGTCTCTGCGGCCCCGATCCCCTCACACCAGCACGTGGTGCTCAAGGTTGGGGCCCCCCTTCTCCCGAAGTTACGGGGGCATTTTGCCGAGTTCCTTAACCATGATTCTCTCGATCGCCTTAGTATTCTCTACCTGACCACCTGTGTCGGTTTAGGGTACGGGCAGTTTGAACCTCGCGCCGATGCTTTTCTAGGCAGCATAGGATCACCGGATCACCCACCATGTGGGCGCCCATCAGGTCTCAGGCATACAGCCGGCGGATTTACCTACCGGCAGCCCTACACCCTTAGACCAGGTCATTTCCATTGCCCGGCCCGGCTACCTTCCTGCGTCACACCTGTTAATGCGCTTGCCTCCCCGGTTCAGGTCCCGCGCTCCCCATCACCGACCCCGTCAAAGACGGGGTTCGGGATGGTTCGGGCGGTTAGTATCACCGGCTCAACATGGACGGTTCTTCACTGGTACGGGAATATCAACCCGTTGTCCATCGACTACGCCTGTCGGCCTCGCCTTAGGTCCCGACTTACCCAGGGCAGATTAGCTTGACCCTGGAACCCTTAGTCATCCGGCGGACGGGTTTCTCACCCGTCTTTCGCTACTCATGCCTGCATTCTCACTCGTCCACAATCCACCAGAAGTTACCCGCTGGCTTCACCTCGTGAACGACGCTCCCCTACCCATCCAGCAAAACTGAATGCCACGGTTTCGGCGGTGTACTTGAGCCCCGCTACATTGTCGGCGCGGAATCACTTGACCAGTGAGCTATTACGCACTCTTTCAAGGGTGGCTGCTTCTAAGCCAACCTCCTGGTTGTCTCAGCAACTCCACATCCT
>NZ_JBQXFD010000039.1:0-2064 GCF_052615555.1 Micrococcus sp. EWR3.9.1 | reverse complement strand
GGGGCGGGTTCACAGGTGGTGCATGGTTGTCGTCAGCTCGTGTCGTGAGATGTTGGGTTAAGTCCCGCAACGAGCGCAACCCTCGTTCCATGTTGCCAGCACGTAATGGTGGGGACTCATGGGAGACTGCCGGGGTCAACTCGGAGGAAGGTGAGGACGACGTCAAATCATCATGCCCCTTATGTCTTGGGCTTCACGCATGCTACAATGGCCGGTACAATGGGTTGCGATACTGTGAGGTGGAGCTAATCCCAAAAAGCCGGTCTCAGTTCGGATTGGGGTCTGCAACTCGACCCCATGAAGTCGGAGTCGCTAGTAATCGCAGATCAGCAACGCTGCGGTGAATACGTTCCCGGGCCTTGTACACACCGCCCGTCAAGTCACGAAAGTTGGTAACACCCGAAGCCGGTGGCCTAACCCTTGTGGGGGGAGCCGTCGAAGGTGGGACCAGCGATTGGGACTAAGTCGTAACAAGGTAGCCGTACCGGAAGGTGCGGCTGGATCACCTCCTTTCTAAGGAGCATTAGTGCCCGTTGCATCACCGCGTGTGTGATGGCGGGTTGCTCATGGGTGGAACATCAATGAATGGTGCCAGTGGTGGTGCCGGCAGTGCTCGAGTACGTCATGCCTTTGCGGGTGTGGTTGGAATGGGTGGTGTTGGTGGCTGCGAGCTGGTGTTGGCACACTGTTGGGTCCTGGAACAGCAGGCACCCTGATCTGTGAGGGTTGGGGTTGTTGTTTCTGGTCTCCGTATCTTGTGAAGCTGGCCTTGTGGGTTGGTGGATGGGGTGTGGGTTGTTGTTTGAGAACTGCATAGTGGACGCGAGCATCTTATTTTTTTGTTGCTGCATCGTTGATCGCACTGTTCCCCCTGGGGTGGTGTGTGAGGTGTGGTGATGCCGAGAATGACATCTTAGTTAGATATTGCTCATTTGAGGACTTTCATTGTGTGTGAAAGTTTCCAAGGGCGCATGGTGGATGCCTTGGCAACAGGAGCCGAAGAAGGACGTGGGAATCTGCGATAAGCCTGGTGGAGTCGATAACCGGACGTTGAGACCAGGATTTCCGAATGGGGAAACCCCGCACGACGTGTCGTGTGACCCCCGGTTGAACACATAGACCGGGTGGAGGGAACGTGGGGAAGTGAAACATCTCAGTACCCACAGGAAGAGAAAACAAAAGTGATTCCGTTAGTAGTGGCGAGCGAACGCGGATGGGGCTAAACCGTATGTGTGTGATACCCGGCAGGGGTTGCATGTGCGGTGTTGTGGGCCCCTCCTTGTCATGTCTGCCGGCATGGCGCAGTGAGGTGCGGGCATATAGACGAACCAGTGTGGATGCTGGACCGTAGAGGGTGAGAGTCCCGTAGTCGAAATGTGTTCCGCCGCTGTTGGAGGGTTGCCCGAGTAGCACGGGGCCCGAGGAATCCCGTGTGAATCTGCCAGGACCACCTGGTAAGCCTGAATACTACCTGTTGACCGATAGCGGATCAGTACCGTGAGGGAATGGTGAAAAGTACCCCGGGAGGGGAGTGAAATAGTACCTGAAACCATGTGCCTACAAACCGTTGGAGCCTCCTTGTGGGGTGACAGCGTGCCTTTTGAAGAATGAGCCTGCGAGTTAGTGATACGTGGCGAGGTTAACCCGTGTGGGGAAGCCGTAGCGAAAGCGAGTCTGAATAGGGCGATTGAGTCGCGTGTCCTAGACCCGAAGCGGAGTGATCTACCCATGGCCAGGTTGAAGCGCGTGTAAGAGCGCGTGGAGGACCGAACCCACTTCAGTTGAAAATGGAGGGGATGAGCTGTGGGTAGGGGTGAAAGGCCAATCAAACTCCGTGATAGCTGGTTCTCCCCGAAATGCATTTAGGTGCAGCGTCACGTGTTTCTTCCCGGAGGTAGAGCTACTGGATGGACGATGGGCCCTACAAGGTTACTGACTTCAGCCAAACTCCGAATGCCGGGAAGTGAGAGCGTGGCAGTGAGACTGTGGGGGATAAGCTTCATAGTCGAGAGGGAAACAGCCCAGACCACCGGTTAAGGCCCCTAAGCGTGTGCTAAGTGGGAA
>NZ_JBQXFD010000038.1:0-2930 GCF_052615555.1 Micrococcus sp. EWR3.9.1 | reverse complement strand
AGCACTCTCATCCACCGCGAGGGTGACCTCGACCAGAGCAGTCAGCGCCCGCGCCAGGTGTGCATCGGCGATCTCGTATCGGGTCTGGCGGCCCTCGGCCACGGCGACCGCGATCCCGCAGTCCCGCAAGCACGCCAGGTGGTTCGACACGTTCGACCGGGTCAGCCCCAAGTCTCGCGCTAGTTCGGCCGGGTACGCCGGCCGTTCCAGCAAGGTCATCAGGATCCGCGACCGGGTGGGGTCGGCCATCGCTCGGCCCAACCGGTTCATCACATCAACACGAGAGGCGATAGTCAGCATTCACTGAACTATACAGTATGAGCTGAACTTACAGTGTCGCCTCGTAAAGCTATACCCCAGCGGGGCGGCACAGAACGTCGTGCCGTCCCGCTGTTTGCTCATCGGCCGACGGGGAGCTCGATCAGTTGCGGGCTGCTGCAGCAGGCGTCGCCGGCTGTGGCTGGGGCGTCGCAGCCGCCGCCGAGGTCGGTGGTGCATACGCCGGTCTCGGGTAGTTCGAGGTGGACTGCGTCGGCTGCTTTGCGGTCGCCGGCCAGGGCTGCTGCGATGGAGCGGACCTGTTCGTAGCCGGTGGCCATGAGGAAGGTGGGGGCGCGGCCGTAGCTCTTCATCCCCACGATGTAGAAGTTCGTCTCCGGGTGGGCGAGGACTCGCTCACCGTGAGGCTCGACGGATCCGCAGGAGTGGAACTCGGGATCGATCAGCGGCTCCAGCTGGGACGGTGCTTCGACGGCCGGGTCCAGGGCCAGGCGGAGTTCGGAGAGCATTCCGAGATCAGGGCGGAACCCGGTGGCGGGCACCAGCACATCGACGCTCACTTCTCGCTCCCCGTCCGGGGTCACAGCGTGGACGGTCAACGTGTCGTCGGCTCTGAAGCGAGTGATGGTGAAGGAGGTGAGGACCGCGATGCGTCCGGAGTCGACCAGCTGGCGCAGTCGCGAGCCGAGCGCTCCTCGGGCTGCGAGTTCGTCCTGGTCGCCGCCCCCGTAGACGCGGGTGAGGTCTGCGGTGCGAGCGGCCCAAATGATGGTGGTGTCGGCCTCCAGGTCCGCGAGGTCCAGCAGGGTATTGGCGGCTGAGTGGCCGGCACCGGTCACCATGACTCGCTTGCCGGCGAAGCGGTCACGGTCGCGGCCCTGCACGTCAGGCAGCGGCGCGGTGATGTGGCCCGCGGCGCGGGCCTGCTGCTCGCCGGGAGCAAGGAGCCCGGCCTGTCCGAGGGGGTTGGGCGTGGACCAGGTGCCGGAGGCGTCGATGACCGCGGAGGCGAGCACGTCTTCGCTGTGCCCGTCGGTGGTCTGGATCCGGACGAGGAAGGGGGTCTCCTCGCGGCGTGCGGTGCGGGTCTTGTCGATGCCGGCGCGGGAGACGGCGGTGACCCGCGCCCCGTAGCGGATCGACTCGGCGAGCTGGGGAAGCTGCGCGAGCGGTTCGAGGTAATGCTCGCGCAGTTCGTGACCGGTCGGGAGAACGTCGGCGTCGGGTGCGGTCCAGCCGGCAGCTTCGAGGAGACGCTGTGCGGCGGCGTCGAGGTTGTACTGCCACGGCGAGAAGAGCCGCGTGTGCCCCCACTCGGCGATCGCGGCTCCTGCCGCGGTCCCGGCCTCGAGGATCAGGAACGGCAGGCCGCGCTCAGCGAGGTGGGCGGCGGCGGCCAATCCGATGGGGCCGGCGCCGATGATGGCCACGGGATGCGAGGTCGTGGAGGTGGTGAGCATGGGATCTCCTTGATCGCGGAACGGGATCAGGTCGAGGGCTGGGTGAGGTCGGTCAGGAGCTTGCGGACGTGGATGTCGATGTCGTCGCGCACCAGGCGCATGCGCTCCATCCCTTCGATGCCCCGCTGGGAGGGTTCATCGGTGTACCAGGTCGTGACCGGCGCGGTCATGCCCTCGACGGGTTTGATGACGGCTTCGTCGCCGATGACGATCACGTGGTCGACGCTTCGCAACAGCTCGGGGGTGACCGGCTGCGGGACGGCGGAGGACATGTCTGCACCGACTTCGGCGATCGCTTCGGTGGACTGGGCGTTGAGGGCGGTGCCGGGGCGGGTGCCGGCGGAGTGGACCTCGATCGCGTCACCGGCGTGGTGGCGCATCAGGGCGGCGGCCATCTGGGACTTGCCGCCGTTCTTCACGCAGACGAACAGGACTGAAGGGCGCTTCGTGGTCATCGGGAGGAGATCCTTCTGTGGGGTCATCGGGTGGGGGCGGTGGTGTCGCCGGGGAACAGGCGCCGCCCCATAGCGAGGGCGACGTAGACGAGGGCGACGAGGACGGGGACTTCGATCAGCGGGCCGACGACGCCGGCGAGGGCCTGGCCGGAGGTGACGCCGAAGGTGCCGATGGCGACGGCGATGGCGAGCTCGAAGTTGTTGCCCGAGGCGGTGAAGGCGACGGTGGTGGACTTCGCGTAGTCGAGGCCGATCGCGCGGCCGAGCAGGAAGGACCCCAGGAACATGACGACGAAGTAAACCAGCAGCGGCAGGGCGATGCGGGCCACGTCTCCCGGTGCGGAGATGATCGCGTCGCCCTGGAGGGCGAACAGCAGCACGATGGTGAACAGCAGCCCGTATAGCGCCCACGGGCCGATCTTCGGGAGGAACCGTTCCTCATACCAGGTCCGACCCTTGGCTCGCTCACCGAGGATGCGGGTCAGGAACCCTGCGACCAGCGGGATCCCGAGGAAGATCAGCACGCTGAGGACGATCGCGCCGATCGAGAACTCGGCCGACGTGGTCGGCAGCCCCAGCCAGGACGGCAGCGCCTGGAGGTAGAACCAGCCCAGGGCACCGAAGGCGATCACCTGGAAGACGGAGTTGATCGCGACCAGCACCGCAGCTGCTTCTCGGTCACCGCAGGCGAGGTCGTTCCAGATGAGGACCATCGCGATGCAGCGTGCGAGCCCGG
>NZ_JBQXFD010000037.1:0-3435 GCF_052615555.1 Micrococcus sp. EWR3.9.1 | reverse complement strand
CGTATCGGCCGGTGCTGCTGATGCGTCAGGTGCGCGGCGACGGACCCGGTGAGCAGTTCCGCTATCCGGCGTCGGCCAGCCTGGGATCCGACGACGATCATCACCGCGTCACGTTCCTCAGCCACCGCAGCGAGTGCGTGACTCGGGTCCCCGACGCGGGAGACGAAGTCCACGTCGACCGATCGCGCCGCAGCAAGATCTCTGATGACCCGCATGTCTTCGTCGGGGAGCTGCTGCGGGTCGCTGTCCGCCGTGTCCGGGTCGATCGGTTCGATGATCTCCGACCCGTCCGCACGCACCCCCGCTGACAGCAGCGCCGGATCGACGACCACACACACCAGGCGGGCGCTGAAGCGTTCAGCGACGGCAGCCGCGACACCGACGACGTCGTGCCCCTGCCCGGACTGCACACCGACCACGACAACACCGGCAGTGTTCGACTCGACCATGACATCTCCCTACCTCAGGCGCACAGAAGCGCAACCAGCTGAGATAGGGACTGTTGTCGACGAGTGTCGAGGTTGGGTCCGGCAAGCCCCACTGCCGGGTCCGAAGACACCACCAGTATGCACCCACCACCCCATGCCCGCACCGACGATCTTCCGCACCTCGAGAACCGGTCCGCTTCGTGACGCGGGACGACAGGGAGAGAAGCTTGAAGGACGACACAGAGCGAAGCTGTTCACACCCCGGCCGCCCACGAGACCATCACGTCAGAGACGGTCCCAAACCGGGTCGTTAGACAGAAGTGTCGGAGGGTCTAAGACGTGGTTGGACAGACAGTGGCCTATGTGCGGGTCAGTTCGGCCGAGCAGAACCTGGATCGTCAGCTCGAGGCGGTGGGGGAGTGCGACCGCATCTTCGAGGACAAGATCTCCGGCAGCTCCCGCGCCAAGCGCACGGGGCTGGCTGAGCTGATGAGGTATGTGCGTGAGGGGGATCTGGTGAAGGTCGCCTCGATGGATCGGCTCGGCCGGGACACCCGGGACCTGTACGCGATCGTGGACGAGCTCACCGACAAGGGATGCGCGGTGCAGTTCGTGTCCGAGCGGATCACCGTGGACAAGTCCGGCACCTCCCCGGTGGACGGGCTGATGTTGGGCATCCTGGCGGCGTTCGCTGAGTTCGAGCGCCGGCGGATCAAGGAGCGCCAGGCCGAGGGCATCGCCCTAGCCAAGGCCCGCGGCAAGTACGTCCAGGTCCCGAAGCTCTCGGACACCGACGTGGAGCAGGCGCGCGTGATGATCGAGATGGGGATCCCGAAGGCGGAGGTGGCGCGCGCGTTCGGGGTGAGCCGGCAGACGCTGTACACCTCGCTGTCCCGGGGTGCGAGAAAAGAAGTACCCTCCGATCTATGAGCAAGGCGACGCCCCTGCTCCCGCTCTTGAAAGGACGCTTGATGAGTTTTCCCGAGTTGGTCAACGCCTACGCGGTGTCAGCGCGGGAGAACCTGCGTGGTCCAGGGCAGGCAGAGGCGGCGCTCTCAGCACCCGTGGCTGCTCTGATGCGCGGTGTGGGGGAGCTGGTAGGGCGCCGAGTTGTAGCCCACAGTGAGGTCACCGTGGTCGGGGACGAGGGCGAGGCCGTCCGTCCGGACTTCGGGGTGCGCGTCGACGGTGTGCTGACCGGGCATATTGAGCTGAAGGCACCGGGGGTATCTCTTGACCCGGCGACCTACAAGCCACGTACCCACAACGGCCGGCAGTGGCAGCGACTGAAGGAGCTGCCCAACCTCCTCCACACCAACGGCACCGAGTGGCGGCTGTGGAGGTACGGCAAACTGGTGGGCGACCCGCGCAGCTTGCATGTGGCCGATCTGCGCACCATGCGCGGCTCTTCCGTGACGTTCCAGGCCGAGCTGGAACGGATGCTCACTGACTTCGTGCTGTGGGAGCCGGCACCGATCACTTCGGTCTCCAAACTGGTGGATGTTCTTGCTCCGCTGACCCGTCTTCTGCGGGAAGAGGTCCTCGACGTGATGCGCGATGAGCGCAGAGCTGTCCGGGCCGGCGCCTCGGCGCTTGCCCAGCCTCTGAGTTCGTTGCACAAGGAGTGGCGTCGGGTCCTGTCTCCCGGTGCTGATGAGGACCAGTTCGCTGACGGTCTGGCTCAGACGGTGGTCTTCGCTCTTGTCCTGGCGGTCTCGGAAGGGGTCGACGTGGGCGGGCTCCCGCTCTCCGAGGTGGCCGATTCCCTGACCGGGCGTTATGGCGTGATGGGACGCTCCCTGTCGTTGGTGGCTCAGCCCATCCGTTCAACGCCGGTCCAGACCGCCGTGGAGACCATCACGCGCACGCTCTCCGCAGTGAACTGGGACGACCTAGGCAGTGGTCGTTCGGATGTCTACCTGCACCTGTACGAGCACTTCCTGAGCAGCTACGACCCTGCGCTGAAGCAGGCTTCGGGCTCCTACTACACCCCCGTCGAGCTCGTGGACGCCATGGTGGGTTGGGCAGACGAGGCCGTCCGGGAGCACCTGGGCCGTCCGCGCGGTCTGCGGGACAGCGCGACGTCTGTCATCGATCCCGCTATGGGAACCGGGACCTACCCTCTGTCGGTGTTGCGGCGCGTTGGGGCCGATGCGGCAGCGGAGTACGGGACAGCGGCAGCAGGAGAGGCTGTCGCTTCCATGGTGGGCCGCCTCTACGGCATCGAGCTGCAGTCCGGGCCTTTCTCGGTGGCTGAACTGCGTATCTCCCAGGCCGTGAAGGAGGCTGGGGCCCAGGTTCCTGCGAACGGTCTGCGCTTGTTCGTAGCCGACACCCTGGAGGACTCAGCCGCCACAGCAGCCGATGAGGGTCTGTCCTGGAACGCTGGTCTGATCGCTCAGCAACGGATCGAGGCCAACCGGGTCAAGAGGGATGAGAACATCCAGGTCGTCATCGGCAACCCGCCATACAAGGACAAGGCCGGTGGGCGTGGGGGGTGGATCGAGAACGGTGTCGATCCGGCGACGGGACGGGCTCCCCTAGACGCATTCAGGAGCCGAGGCAACGGGCGCAACGAGCGCCACCTGAACAACCTCTACGTCTACTTCTGGCGTTGGGCGCTGTGGAAGGCGTTCGAATCCACCGCGCAGCGCAAGCTCGACGGAGCGGACCAGGGTGTGGTCTGCTTCGTGACCGCGACCGGGTATCTCACCGGTCCTGGCTTCGCGGGGATGCGAGAGTATCTGCGCCGCACCTGTTCGACCGGATGGATCATCAACGTCACTCCTGAGGGGTTGAACCCTCCCCCCGGTCATGGGGTCTTTGCCATTCAGACGCCGGTGGCCGTGGGCATTTTCGTGCGCAACTCCCAGGCGAGCCCCGAGGTGCCAGCGCCGATCTACTACCGAGAGGTGGCCGGCACGCGGGCACAGAAGTTCGCGCAGTTCCCCGAGATCCATCTCAACGGTGAGGGATGGCTGGAAGCCCCTACCGAGTGGCGGGCTCG
>NZ_JBQXFD010000036.1:0-4384 GCF_052615555.1 Micrococcus sp. EWR3.9.1 | reverse complement strand
GGCGGGTTCAACCGGTCGTTGCAACACCGTGCGTTGAGAGCGAGCGTAGCTGCTCGGCGAAGACCTCCGCGGGAGTCTTCCAGTCCAGGACCTTCCTGGGCCTGTTGTTCAGCGTGTACGCGACTGCTGCGAGGTCCTCGGCCGACCATCTCGACAGGTCCGTGCCCTTGGGGAAGTACTGCCGCAGCACCCCGTTCGTGTTCTCGTTCGTCGGCCGCTGCCACGGCGAGTGGGGGTCAGCGAAGAACACCTTCGTGCCCGTGGCCATCGTGAACTGGACATGCCCGGCCAGCTCCTTGCCCCGATCCCACGTCAAGCTCTGACGCAGCTGCTCCGGCACCGTCGCCATCGCCTTGATCAGGGCCGCGGTCATCGCCTCAGCCCCGTACCCACCCAGCGACGGCCCGTTCTTCACCGGCGGCCGCTCACCCCATCCCTCCAGGCGGGGCAAGTGGACCAGGATCGTGGCCCGGCTCTTGCGCTCGGCCAGAGTCCCGATCGCTGAACGCTCGGTCCCGATGATCAGGTCCCCTTCCCAGTGCCCGGGCACAGCACGATCAGCGGCCTCGGGTGGGCGCTTGCTGAACACCACGTCCTCGGTGACGTGGCCCTGGGGCTTGTTCCGGGTACGTGCCCGCGGCTCGCGCAGAGCCCGCCCGGTACGCAGGCACGCGACGAGTTCACGCTTGAGCGCCCCACGCCCCTGGATGAACAGGGACTGATAGATCGCTTCATGAGAGATCCGCATGGACACATCATCCGGGAACTCCAGGCGCAGCCGGTGGCTGATCTGCTCAGGGCTCCACGCCGTGGACCACCGCCGGTCCGCCCGGCGCGGTTTCATCTTCCGCCCCTTGAAACCGGGCCCGACCGGTCCCGGCACGGCCACGCCATCGGGGCCCAGGACCACCCCGTTCAGGCGTGCCTGGACGTAGTCGTGCAGTCGCTGGTTCGTGGCCAGCTTCGCCGGCTTGGGCCGCCTGGCAGCTTCCTGGGCCTTCCACTGCGCCACCGTGGCCCGGTACTCCTGCTTCCCGGAACGAGTGGCGCAGTTACGGCGCAGCTCACGGCTGATCGTGCCGGGATCACGTCCCAGCGTGCGTGCGATCTGACGGACCCCCTGGCCCTGGGCACGGAGGATTGCGATCTCTTCACGCTCAGCGAAGGACAGATACCGGCCGGTGGGCTCGGCTAAGGACAGCGGGGTCATCCCGCCAGCGTGACGGAACCAGCGCGCCCCGACGGGCCAGGACACGCCCACAGTCAGGGATGCCTCGACCGTGGTGACACCGGTGGCGATCACACGCCAGAACTGGCGTTGGACCTCCCGTGAGGGCTGCGGCCTGCCAGGAGAGCGCATCGGGGCCCGCAAGGCCCGATCCGCTCTCCACTGCCGACGTGTCCCCTCGGGCACGTCACTGATCTTCCTCGCCCAGTCCTTGCTTGCCATCGCCCATACCTCCAGTGATTCCGAGAGGGTGTTGCGACGACCGATTGAATCCACCTTGCGATCCTCGATCCGAATGCACCCGGCAACCCTGCACCTCGGCCTTGCCTCCACGCCGGCCCAGAGCCATCTGCAGGGCGTCCACGGCCAGCTGCGAGCTCATCCGCCGATTGATCGAGTAGCCCACGATCCGGTTCGAGAACACGTCCTTGACCGCGCAGAGATCGAGCTTGGAATCCCCGGCCCAATGCTCTGAGATGTCCGTGAGCCACAGCTGGTTCGGCTTCTCAGCGGCGAACTCACGACGAACCAGATCATCATGAACGGCAGGGCCAGGACGCTTGCCCGAGCCGCGACGGATCGAGTGGCAGCAGCGGACCTTCACGAGCCGACAGGCCTTCAACACCTGATGGTCCGACACGGCCAGGCCACGGCCGCGGAGCTCATCAGCCAGGAACCGGTATCCGAACTCCGGGTCATCGGCATGGGCATCGAGGACGGCGTTGGCGGCATGCGCGTCGGACCATTCCCGCTCGCTGACAGGTTCGGCCAGCCACTGGTAGTAGGCCTGACGGGAGAACCCGAGGACCCGGCAGGAGAGTTTCACGGGAATCCCGTCGCGGGCCAGGTCCTTCACGACGGGATAGGTCATTTTGGGGACTGACCCAATTTCAGGTTCGCCTGGGACAGATACGCGGCCGCACGCCGTAGGACCTCGTTCTCCATCTCCAACTCGCGGTTGCGGCGCTTGAGAGCCTTCAGCTCCTCGTTCTCAGCCTTGGTGATGCCGGGCCGGATCCCGGCCTCGACATCATCCTGGGCCAGCCAGCGCCGTAGGCAGGACTCGGCGATGCCGAAGTCCTTCGCGACCTGCGCGATCGGCATCTGACCCTTACGGGCGATCGCGACCACGTCCTGGCGGAACTCTCGGGGGTATGCAGCGGGCATGGGGTCATCCCTCCAGCAGTCCCTCCCGGGACCACAGATCAGATGTCAACCAAACTCACGGCAGACCCTTTCCTCCTACGGGTCAGGACGGGGGTGCCGGGCCAGAGGTCTCGGGCGGGCTGGGCACGGTGGGTGGGGGTGAGCGATAAAGGCATGTTCTTTCCTGGGCGGCCACCGTGCGATGCCCCCGTGGATGGAGGGGTGTGGGCCGGGCGGGAGGGTCAGTGGATGTAGGAGAAGACGCCCATCATCCCGGCCTCGGCGTGGTAGGCGTTGTGGCAGTGGGTTAGCCACTGGCCCGGGTTGTCCGCCTCGAAGTCGAAGACGATGGTTTGCCGGGGTTTGATGATGACCGTGTCCTTGCGGGCGCCATGGTCGGCCAGCTGGAAGGTGTGGCCGTGCAGGTGCATGGGGTGCCACATGTCGGTGTCGTTGGTCATCGTGACCCGCACGCGTTCGTCCAACCGGAGTTCGAAGGCGCCCTCGAAGGGGTTGGCCGGGTCGAAGCGTCGCCCGTTGATGCCCCAGTCGTACTCCATCATCGATCCGGTGAGGCGTACCTCGTGGGTCGTGGTCGGGTCCTTGGGTGGGAGCAGGACGGATTCGTGTGCCTTCAGTCGGCTGCCATCGAGCACGGTTCCGCCCAGGGTCTGTGGGAGCCGACCGGAGAGCGTGGTCTTTGGACCGGCTGCGATGATGCCGTAGGCGTGGCCGGTCTTGCCCTCGGGCAGGGCCAGTACGGGCACCGCCTGGTCGCCGAGGGTGATCAGCACGTCCAGGCGTTCGCCCATCCCCAGGACGACGGCATCGGCCTGGCGGGGCTGGACCGGGAACCCGTCGGTGTGGGTGATGGTCAGTTCCTGGCCGGGGATCCCGACCCGGTAGGCGGTGTCTCCGGCCGCGTTGATCAAGCGCAGGCGGATCCGGTTGCCCGGGGTGCTGGAGAAGGTGTCCGGGTCGGATGGGGGGCGGCCGTTGAACAGGTGCACGGGGATCTTCACGTCGCCGGCGTCCCCGCCCAGATAGTCGCTCTCAGCGCCCATGAGCATGTGCTTCATGGGCATGCCCGAGGAGCTGTCCTGGCTCATGGACCCGTGGTCCATGCCCGCCATGCCGGCCATGCCCTCCATGTCGCCGGACATGTCCATCCCGGCGGAGAGTTCCTCGACGACGTCCTGCGGTGTTCCGGTGATCCCGTCGAGCCAGTCGTCCAGGATCACGACCCATTCCTGGTCGTAGCTGAGGGGCTCGTTGGGGTCCTCGACGATCAGGGCCCCGTACAGGGCGCGTTCGCGCTGGGTGTCGAAGTGGGAGTGGTACCAGTACGTGCCCGGATGGGACAGCCGGAAGCCGTACGTATAGCGTCCTCCGGCGGCGATGGGGTCCTGGGTCACCCCCTGGACTCCGTCGGCGTCGTTGCGCAGGGCCAGCCCGTGCCAGTGCACGCTCGTGTCCTCGGGCAGGTCGTTGGCGACGCTGACCTTGAGCAGGTCCCCGGTCTGGGCGCGCAGCAGCGGCCCGTTGAGGCCGTCGTTGTATCCCCAGGTGGTCAGGCCCCGACCCTGGAGGGAGGTCTCGAGGGGTGCGGCGGAGAGCCGGTGGGTGACGGTGGTGCCCGAGGCGGCGCGTCGTTTCTCGTACTCGGCGACCAGCGGGTCGGTGGGCAGGATGCGCCCTGACGGTTGGGGGCTGATGGCGGGATCGGCGCAGGCGGCCAGCCCGGCCAGCGCCAGGGCCCCGACGGAGGCGCCCAGGAAGGTGCGGCGGGTGGTCAGTGAGGAGGTCATCGGTTCTTCTTTCCGTCATCCGGCCCCGTGTCGCAGGCGGGCGCGACGGGGCCGGGCATGGCTGATCAGTTGCTGGGTGAGGCCGGTGGCGTACCGGGGCTGCGTGCCGCTGTCACCCGGAGGTATTGGCGGACCCTGCGCTCACCGGTGGGGCGCGGCCGGGGGCTTTAGGTGCGGCTGACAATCGTTTTGACCATGCGAG
>NZ_JBQXFD010000035.1:0-5176 GCF_052615555.1 Micrococcus sp. EWR3.9.1 | reverse complement strand
TACACCACTATCAGGGACTCAACTCGCGCCCTCGGCGCTCAAATGAGCCGTCTCGAGGCGCCCGCTGCTTAACTATGGGCCCCGGCCGTAGGGCGGTTCGTCAGTCGAGAGGGCTGCTTGTCGGGGGGGGCCTCGGCTCCGGTACGGTGACGGCAGGGCGTGCAGTCCGCATCACTGTCAGACAATTTCTGGGTCGGCATGAGCCGATTGTCCGGACCAAGGAGGCAAGACCGTGAGGCACGAACCGAGCTCCGGCTACGACGATCCGGCCGTGAACTACCGGGTCACGTGGAAGAACTTTGACGAGGGCGGCGAGGTTCACGAGCGGATCCTCACCGATCGCGACCAGGCGTGGGACTTCTATCAGGACAAGCAACGCTCGTCGCGCTCGTACGCAGCGACGTGGGACCACGTCCCCGCCCGGGAGTCCTGATACCGCCGCGACGTCCTTCGGTCGTCGTTGCCGTCCCTGCTCTCACCACCACCTGTCCGAGATACCCTATGAGCCATATGTGGTACACTTGTGCCGACGGACAGGGATCATGGAACACCCAGAGGCCGGCTGACGGCACCTCGGCGCCCCATCACCCCCTCCTGTCCGAGATCGAGCGATTCAGGACAGGCGGGAGAACAGCGAGTGGGCAACTACAAGTACACCAACGAGGGCGACGGGCAGGCGGACTTCTTCGAGGAGTTCGGCATCGACCCCGAAAGGGCGCTGATCCTCAACACGGACGGCGTTTGGAACGGCAACCTTCTCGAGTTCAAGGTCTCCATCTCTGACGTCAATGCCGTGCTCTTCCAGGCGGTCAAGTACCTGTCCAAGCTGCGCATCAACGGCCGCCCCGTGCCGGCGAACATGCTGCTCGTCGACCTCAACGCCGAGCGTGTCTACGTCTACAAGTCCGAGGACTACTTCGAGGACCTCCACCAGGTCTTCCTGACGTCGGCCTCCCGTGAAGTCGGAGGCTTCCGCGCGAAGTCCAGCCCCGAGGTCATCGACGACTACTTCGGTGCCGGGGCGCAGCGGGTGGTGGACCTGCTCAAGCAGACCGACGTGGTGCCCGTCCGCATCGACCACAACTGCGTGGTGGCCTGGGCTGAGCGGTTCTACCGCGAGGTCCGTGGATCCACCAAAGCCGACTTCCTGCGCGCAGAAATCAAGAAGGGTCCGCTCGGTGAGTTGAAGGACCCTCGGCACTTCAGGGGCGAGATCCTGCCCTATGAGGGCGATACCTACGAGGAGTTCAGCCACATCCTCGATCGCCTCAATGACAAGCTCAAGAAGATCGAGCTGGGTGCCTTCTACACCCCGGAGCCCTACGTCAAGAAGTCCTACGAGCTGCTGCGTGAGGCCATCGACCGAGTTCCGGCCGGCAATGACTACGTCATCATCGACCGCTGCGCCGGCACCGGCAACCTCCAGCGTTTCCTCACTGAGGAGGAGCTGTCCCACTGCATCGTGAACACCTACGAGGAGTTCGAGTACCTGGAGCTGGCCCGCGAGTTCAACCAGCGCGTGCGCGCTGTCATCCCGCCGACCTACAAGGCTGGTGACCCGAAGATGGGCCTGATGCTGAACGGTGACGCCCTCTCCGACCGCTTCGTGCTGGGCGCGCTCAACGCCGACGGCACCCGCACACCGAACGTCATCCAGCAGTACCTGGACGACCCGAAGTGCACGATCATCCTCTTCGAGAATCCGCCCTACTCAGACGTCGCTGGAGTGGAGTCGAACAAGGAGGACGTGCGGGGCACGTTCATCTGGAAGAACTCGTGGGTCAAGAAGCAGATGCAGCTGGCCATGAGCTACCGCGGAACCAGTGGTAAGGCGCTGAGAGACCTTTCGAGCCTGTTCATCTGGTCGGCATTCGAGTACTACCTTCGCCAGCCCACCGACTCCTACGTGGTCTTCTCCCCGCCGAAGTACTTCAAGTTTCACAACCTCGTCAACAAGAAGTACCTCCGGGGGTTCCTCTTCAACCGCAAGCACTTCCACGCAAGCACGCCTGCAGGAGTCGCCTGCATCCTGTGGTCTCAGGAAGATGAGCCGAACCGCACCTCCTTCGAGATGGAGATGTGGGACATCGACACCAAGACCAATGAGCTGGTCTCAGGGGCAAAGCACAAGGATTGGACCGGCGGGGCCACGATCACCGTGAAGAAGGCCTCGCGGGCGCTGTCTGATCTGTATGACCAGCGTGAGCCCACGGGCCCCGGTGTAGCCGTCGAGCTGAACGGAAACGAGACCACGCGGGAACTGCTCGGCGTCCCGAAGTACGACGACCAGACGGTCGGGTATTTGGTCACCAAGGGCCTCGGCTTCGAGAACGCCGACCTCAACTCGTCCTTGAACACCGCGCCCCGATACGACTTCATGGGGGCCTACCTGTTCCGGGACGCCTACCTGAAGCAGCTTCCCCTGTTCGCCGCCTGCCGCCTCGCCTCTGTCGGTCGCTACTGGATCCGGGGCGTCCTGAGCCGCAACGCGGACAGCGGCGACAACTTCAGCCATGACCAGGAGTTCCTCAAGGCCTGCCTGATCTTCACCGCCCTGGCCTACCACAACAAGTGCCGTTCGTTCACTGGCTCCGATGGCCGTGGGTATCGCAACGAGTTGTGCCTGGACGAGGGCACCGTCGCCTCTGAAGACCTCAAGACCTTCACCCTCGATCAGCGGGACAAGGACCTGCTTGAGCAGTGGGACAAGGTCCTGCAGATCGCCAAGACCACGAGGAACTACAACCCGGCGATCACCTACGGCACCTATCAGATCGCCCAGGACCTCAACACGAGCAAGAAGGTCAAGGTCGGCCGAGATATGAAGACCGTCTACGACTACCCGGTGCTCAACGGCGAGCTGAACACCCTCAAGAAGATGACGATGCAGTACCACGCTGAGGCTGTGACCCCGAAGCTGTGGGAGTACGGGCTGGTGAAGTGACCGTGCAGCTCGGGTACGCCCGCGTCAGCACCAGCCGGCAGGAGCAGTCCCTTGACACGCAGCGCGAGGCCTTGCTGACTGCCGGCTGCGACCCCGACCACTTCTTCCACGACACCATCTCGGGTCGGAAGTGGCAGCGGCCCGGGCTGGACGAGGCCATCGCCTACGCCCGGCCCGGGGACGTCCTGGTCGTCACGCGCCTGGACCGACTCGGTCGGGGCCTGCACGAGGCCGTGCAGACCATCGCCGACCTGGCTGAGCGCGGCATCGCCGTGCGCAGCCTGGACCCGCAGCTGGACACGAGCCGACCGGCGGACAAGGTCGTGGCGCACGTGATGCTCGCCCTCGCCGAATGGGAGCGTGACCTGCTCGTCACCCGCACCCGTGAGGGCGTCGCTCACGCCCGTGCTGCGGGTCGAGTGGCCGGCCCTAAGCCGAAGCTCTCCGCCGAGCAGGTTCATCTGGCCGCCCGCGCGGTCGAGGCCGGCGAGTCGGTGTCCTCCGTCGCCCGCTCCTATGGCGTCTCCCGTCAGACGCTCTACCGGGCCCTGGACCGCGTGAAGGCCTCCCAGGCCTAGACAGCCCCTCGCAGTCCCTCCAGGAGCCCCAGCGGCCCGTGGAGGGGCTGTGGCGTGTCTGGAGCATCTAGGGATGCCACGGGGCCTCCCATCCCCGCACAGCCGCAGCAGGAGCTGCGCCCGGGGGAGGGGGTGACCGGTGACAGTGCGACCGCACCGCCGCCACGCCCCCACGAGAGGAGACCGACGTGTCCGCACCAGCCACCGCCCCTGCCGTCCATTACGGCTACCGCACGCTTCGCCTGCCCGAGTTCGACCTGGAAGGTCACCTGTCCTACGACCTTCGCCAAAGCCAGCTGATCCTGACCGAGCTCAACGGTGATGCCGAGGTCCTGTCGGTCGACCTGCGTGCCGAGGGCTTCATTGCCTTCCCCGGCGAGGTCATCGTGAAGGACTGGTCCGAGCACGCCGGCCTCGCAGAGGCCCTGATCGACGCCGGCATTGTCACCCGGACCGAGACCCTCCGTGTCGGTCCGTTCGCATCGCGCGCGTACCGCTTGCAGCTTCTGGACCCGGAGGTGACGGGGCGATGAGCGAGACCACCACTTTCCGCATCATCACCCGACCCGAAGTCCACGTCTGCTGCCTGAAGTGCGAAGCCGAAGGACGTCGTCACGGCGCCTGGGTCCCCATCGACGAGGTCGACGAGGTCGGGACGGACGCAGTCCACCGAGGCCGCGTCGTCACGCTCGCCCGTGATGTCGACCTGCACATCGACACCGAGACCGCCGTCCTCGAGAGCCGCAACCTCCCCGTGGACGGCCCCCTGACGCCCGCCAAGCTCGAGGCGTGGCAGGCGGTCTACGAAGCCGTTGGAGAGGCTGACTGGGCGGCGTTCCTGGCCTGGGTCGATGCCGGGGCGTACGTCGAGGACGGAGACCGTCTGCCGTCCTCTGTGGCCTTCCAGGAGTGCTACGCGGGCGGCTGGGTCGACTTCGAAGGCTACGCGCGCGAGCTCGCGGACGAGACAGGGCTGATGGAGGACTGGCCGGAGGCGGCCCGGTCCTACTTCGACTGGGCCCGCTGGGCGAGGGATGCTCGTCACGACTACACCGTCGCTGACGGGCCGCACGGCGGAATCTTCGTCTTCCGGGACCTCTGACCCGGCTGGGAGCCCCTGACGGTTCCCGGAACCCGGTTCCTGGGACTCCCGCGGTTTCGCAGGTTTCCAAGAGGGCTACGGGGGGTCTGCTCCTCTCGGTTGCTGTTGGGCGCCCTCAGAGGCCGCTCGCGGCACCCTAGCGGGACGGCCGACCCCGGGTCAGTCGCCGTAGTCGCCCTCGCTCTCCTTTTGATGCCTCTCGTAGTCCGCGTAGCGAGCCTGGGCGGCCCCCAAGCTGCGGCGCGCGGCCGCCTGGCGGCGCTCCGCGGCGTCGGCCGCGTCGAAAACCCGATTCCGAGCCTCCTCCCGCTCGCGCCTCTGACGAACCCACTCGGCCGGGCTGTCAGCCGCCGCCCCGACGAGGAGCTCCTTCTCCAACGCCTTCCATGCATCCGAGCCCCGGACGCCGGCAGCCCCGAGAACCCTCTCTGCGGCTGTGGCATGGACGCGTCCGAGCGCCCGGCCGTCCGCCTCGACCGCGCGGCGCTGAATGGCCGTCTGGCGCGCCGCGGCGCGGACCTGATCGTCCTGCTCGCGCAGTGTCTCCTCCCT
>NZ_JBQXFD010000034.1:0-5682 GCF_052615555.1 Micrococcus sp. EWR3.9.1 | reverse complement strand
GCCCTAGGTCGCGGGCGAGTACCGCCGGGTAGCTCGGGCCCTCGAGGAGTGTCATGAGGATGCGGGAGCGGGTCGGGTCGGCCATCGCCCGGCCCAGCCGGTTCATCACGTCCAGCCGCGAAGCAATAGTCAGCATGCGCTGACCATACAGAACCTGCTGACCTCTCGTGTGTGGCTCCCGCTGCTGATATCTGCACATCTGCATAGGTGTATGGTCGTGGCATGAGTGTGACGCCGTTGGATTCGTGTCAGGTCACCGCCGTCCATCCGGAGAAGGTGGCGCTGACCCGGGAGAGGATCCCCGACGAGCGCGAGGCCGGCAGGTTGGCCGGGCTGTTCAAGCTCCTGGGGGACCCGCGCCGTGCCCGGGCGCTGTATGCGTTGCTGGAGGCCGGCGAGCTGTGCGTGTGTGACCTGGCGGCGTCGGTCGATGTCGCGGAGGCGTCGGTGTCCCAGGTGCTGCGGGTGCTGCGTACCGCTGGGGTGGTCGAGAACCGCCGGGAGGGGCGGATGGTGTACTACCGCCTCGCTGACGGGCATGTGCGGATGCTGCTGGACGTCTCCCGTGAGCACGCCCGCCACGAGGGGCAGGGCTGATGGGGGCGGGACACAGCCATGCCCCGGCGACCGGGCATGCCGGTGGCCGCTACCGTCGGCGGCTGGCGGGGGCGTTCGCCCTGACGGCGGGCTTCTTCCTGATCGAGCTGGTCGCGGGGCTGGTGTCGGGGTCGTTGGCGCTGCTGTCGGATGCCGGGCACATGGCTGCCGATGTGGTGGTGCTGGGTGCGGCGCTGCTGGCGACGCGCATCGCGAGCCGGCCGGACTCCACGGGGCGACGCACCTATGGCTCCTACCGGGCCGAGGTGTTCGCCTCGGCGTTGGCGGTGCTGGCGATGCTCGCGGTCGGGGTGTACGTGGTGGTCGAGGCCATCAGCCGGCTGGGTGACGCGCCGGAGGTGGCCTCCGGCGCCATGCTCGCGGTCGGCTTCGCCGGCCTGGTGATCAACATCATCTCCATGCTGCTGCTGCGCAGCGGGGCCAAGGACAGCCTGAACGTCAAGGGCGCCTACTACGAGGTGATCGCCGACGCCGCCGGGTCGGTGGGTGTCATGGTCGCCGGCGTGCTGATCATCCTCACCGGCCAGCCGATCTGGGACGTCGTGGTCGCGGCGCTCATCGCGGTCTTCGTCATCATCCGGGCGGTGGTTCTGGGCAGGCAGGTGATCGCGGTGCTGGGCCAGCACGCCCCGGAAGGGGTGGACCCGGAGGACGTCGCCGGTGACCTGGACGCGGTCGAGGGGGTGGAGGAGGTCCACGACCTGCACCTGTGGACCCTGACGTCGGGGATGAACGTGGCCACGGCCCACCTGGTCGCTGACCAGGGCGCGGACCACGGCGCCGTGCTTGCCGGCGCGCGCCGGGTGCTGCGCGACCGTTACGGTATCGCCCATGCCACCTTGCAGGTGGAGGGCGCCGGCAGCGACGGCTGTCACGACCTGAGCTGGTAGCACTCGGCACGGAAGCCCGCTCGCGAGAGCCGCACATGCTTGAGCAACGTCTTAGGAGCGCGCGATGACCGCGAAGCACGGCAAGGGCCCCGGGCCGGACGAGGGCCAGCGGCCGGTCCGGCGCGGGGTGGTGCTCACCCTGCTGGGGATCGGTCTGGTCGCCGCGGCTTACGTGGTGACGATCGTGGTCATGGTGGTGCGGTGACGCGGCCCAAACGGACCGCGGCCTCATGGCGGCGCCGCAAGGCGGTCATCGCGTCGTCCAGTGCTGTCCTCGTCGGGTCGAGCACGTAGAGGTCGTGAAGACGTCCAGATATAGGCCTGGGACGGGAGTTCTTGCATCGACTGAACTCCCCGGTGGTTGCAGGTCCGATACGCAGGGGTGCCAGTAAGTAGGGCTGATCGGCGCCCATTTTCTTGTCTCGCGCCCCGGGGCGAGGCGGTCCCCTATCGGTGTCCCTGTGTGCGGGGCAGGTTCACGCCGCGCAGCAGGAGAGCTTGGCGATGTCGGTGGTGAAGGCCTGCGCGGTGAGCTTGAGGCCTTCGGCCATGGTCAGGTAGGGGCTCCAGAGGTTGGCGACCTGGCTGGTGGTCATGCCGGCCTCGAGCATGTAGACCCCGGCGGCGGCGAGGTCGCCGGCGTCCTGGGCCAGGGCGGTAATGCCGATGATGCGGCCGGTGTCGGCGTCGGTGACCATCTTGATGAACCCGCGGGTGTCGCGGTTGACGATCGCGCGTGGGACGTGCGCGAGTGACAGGACACGGCTGTCGTAGCGGATCCCGGCAGCGGAGGCCTGCCGTTCGGTCATCCCGACGGCGGCCAGGGCGGGGCTGGTGAACACGACCCGGGGCAGGTGGCGGTAGTCGACCTCGAGGCCGGCGCCGGTGAGGGCGTTGTCGGCGACGAGGGCGCCGTGGGCCGCGGCGACGTACACGAACTGACGGTGGGCGGTGACGTCACCGGCAGCCCAGACGCGCGGGTTGGTGCTGCGCAGATGGCTGTCGACAACCACCTCGCCGTGGTCGCCGGTGCGCACGTCGACGGTGTCGAGACCGAGCGTGGCGGTGACCGGGCGGCGCCCGGTGGCGACGAGTACCTCGGCCGCCCGGAGTTCCTGTGAGCCGTCAGTGGTGGTGGCAGTGACCGTGACCTCGCCGGTGGCCGGGTCGCGGCGGACCGCGCTGGGCACCGCGCCGCGGATGATCTGGATGCCTTCGTCCGTGAAGATCTCATCCAGGGCGGTGGACGCCTCGGGTTCTTCCTGGGACGCCAGCCGTGAGCGGACCAGCATGGTGACCCGGACGCCGAGCCGAGCGAAGAGCTGGGCCTGCTCCATCGCGACGTAGCCGCCGCCGATGACCAGCAGCGACTCCGGGACGTGGTCCAGTTCCATCGCGGTGGTCGAGGTCAGGTAACCGGCCTCCTGCAGGCCGGGGACCGGCGGCGCCCAGGGCCTGGAGCCGGTGGCGATGAGGTAGTGCGCGGCCCGGACCGTCTCCACCGTGCCGTCAGGGCCGGTGACGCGCAGTGCCGGCTCGCTGGGTGTGCCGACGAACGTGGCGTCCCCGGGGTGGAGATCCCATCCGTACTCGGTGGCCAGGTCCAGGTACTTCTCGCCACGCAGTGACCCGACGAGCCGATCCTTGCCGGCGATCAAGGCGGGCATGTCGACCGGCCGGACTTCGGGGAGCGGCAGGCCGGGGAACCGGGAGGCGTCGAGTGTGACGTGGCGGGCCTCGGCGGTCGCGAGCAAGGCCTTGGAGGGCACGCACCCGGTGTTCACGCAGGTACCGCCGACGGTGCCACGCTCGATCATCACCACCCGTCTGCCGAGGTTGGTGGCGCGGATCGCGGCCGCGAACGCCGCCCCACCGAACCCGATCATTGCCAGGTCATACGACCTGCTGTTAGCCGTTGCCGTCATGAACTCCTCCTTCATCGCCCTCAGGATCGACCTTCCAGTGCACTGGAAGGTCAAGGGGGAGAATGAGTGGCATGCGGATCGGTGAGGTGGCTCGGGCGTCGGGCACGACGAGCAAGACCCTGCGGTACTACGAGGAGGTCGGGCTGCTACCCGCCGCGGACCGCACCCCGGCGGGCTACCGGGACTACGGCGCCGAGGTGCTCGACCGGCTGGACTTCATCCGCCGGGGGCAAGCGGCCGGGCTGACCCTGGCCCAGATCGGTCAGGTGCTGGACATCCGCGACCGGGGGCAGGCCCCCTGCCGGCACGTCACCGACCTGCTCGACACCCGCCTTGATGTGATCGACCGGCAACTCGCCGAGCTCGCGCAGCTACGCACCACGATCGCCGACCTGCGCGAGGACGCCGCCGCCGGCGACCCGGCCACGTGCTCCCCCGAGGATGTCTGCCGCTACCTGTGACACCGAAGTTCACGGGCCCGTGGCAGCGCATGGCGGCCCACTCTGTTGCGTTGGGGTGTTAGACCTTTCGCAATGGTTCTGTTGCGCGGGGTGCACCCTATCGCGACGCCTATTCCTCCGGCCTGCCGTCGGCCGCTGTCCCGGTGAAGGATCGGCTTGCGGAACGTGAGCCTCACTCGCAGCGCCCTCTTGTGTCAAGGGCCATTGAGTTCTGCCCATAGGCGGCCAGTGTTTCTTCCCGCTGGTGGCCATCAGAACTGCCCACTGGTGGCCAGCTGGTTTGCCCGTTTGGGTGGTGGTGCTGGCCACCGTGATGGGATCAGTTCAGTGGCATGACTCCCTTCCCGGCCATTGCCTGGGTCATCCGTACGGAGTCTCCGGTGGTCTGGCAGACGTGGGCGTGGTGCAGGAGCCGGTCCACGGTGGCGGTGGCCAGGGTCTTGGGCATCAGCTCGTCGAAGCCGGCCGGGTGCAGGTTCGAGCTGATCGCTACGGAGCGTTTCTCGTAGGCGGCGTCCACGATGCGGTAGAGGCCCTCGGCGGCATCGTCGGCGACCGGCAGCAGGCCGATGTCGTCGATGACGATCAGGTCGGCGCGCAGGATTCGGGCGACGGCTTTGGTGATGGTGTCATCGGGCCGGTGGGCCCGGATCATCGCCCCGAGGTCCTCCAGGGTGAACCAGGCCACCCGCTTGCCCTCCTCCACGGCCTGCTGGCCCAGGGCCTCGAGGAAGAAGGTCTTGCCGGTGCCGGAGGGCCCGCAGACCACGAGGTTCTCTCTGCGCGAGAGCCATTCCAGGGTGCGCAGGGACTGCTGGGTCGGGGCCGGGATCGAGGAGGCGCCCGGATCCCAGGTCGTGAAGGTCTTGCCGGTGGGGAACCCGGCGGCCTTGCGCCGGGCGGCGAGCATGGATCGGGCCCGACCGGTGGTCTCCTCGACCAGCAGGGCCTTGAGGACCTCGGCCGGCTCCCAGCGTTGGGCCCGGGCGGTGGCCAGTACCTCGGCGGCGATACCGCGGGCGTGGGGCATCTTCAGCTGCCGCAACAGCGCCTCCAAATCGGCCGGCAGCGCCGGTGCGGCGGTGTTCGGGGTGTGGATGCTCACCGGGCTGCCCCCTCGGTGTTGGAGGTACCGAGGCCGGCCCAGCCGGCGGTGCCCTGGGTCAGGGACCGTTCCTCGGTGGCGGTGTGCATCCCGGTGCGGTGGCCGGCGGCGGTGAGCAGGGAGGCCAGGTCGCCGTGGGCGAAGCGCTGGTGCACCGCGGCCACCCCGAGGGCGCGGTCGACCTGGTCGGTGCCGGCGAGCTTGGCCAGGGTGACGGCCTCGGCCATCTTCTGACCGATCCGGCTGGTGCCGGCCGCGGCGGCCTCCACCAGCCAGGTCCTCGCTCCGGCCCCGATGGCCAGGAACTCGGCCTCCGCCGCCGAACGGGGCACCGGGGTGTAGTCCCCGGGCACCTTGTCCGTCTCGTGGCCGGGGAAGTGCGCGTCGTCGATGGCCGGGGACCCGGGCCGGGCCACCCGGTGCCGGGCGACCTCCACCGGCCCCTGCGCACCGGCGTGCATGATCACCACCATCGAGTCCGGTCCGGTGCCGTGATGGCGCACGAACACCTCGGCCCCGAGCAGGTGCGCGGGCACCGAGTACTGGGCGTTTTCGAAGGAGACCATCGGCGTGTTCTCCGGCACCTTCCGTCCCACCCCGTAGGCCACGGTGTGCGCCGTGGCGGGGATCCGATGCAACGCGCTGGTCTCCTCGGCGAGCATGTGGTCCGGGCGGCGCCGGGT
>NZ_JBQXFD010000033.1:0-5800 GCF_052615555.1 Micrococcus sp. EWR3.9.1 | reverse complement strand
CTCCGCTCCGTGAACGTGAGTCGCCGCCGCACCATCCCAGGCCTCCTCGCCTCGAGCCCCCACCGACCGGGAGTGTTGCTACGACGCTATGACACCACCAACCGACAGTCATCTCTTGCCGATTTACATTCAGCCGACGACCTGAATGAAGCCAGCAGCCGAATGCACTCGACGGTCTACGTCGAAGTCGTGGTCTGGTCCAGGTCTCGGCGTCCCTTGCGGAGCCCGATTTCGTAGGCTGTAAAGGAAATGAGCGTCAGTGCGATTAACGGCAGCACGAACCACGCCATGGCTACGGTGAATCCCTCCAGTGCATCGTGCGCTGTGGCAGCCAGCACAAGGTATCCGGTGTAGGCGGCGTACAAAACCACGAACAAGCCGCCCTCCCAACGCGCCACCGCGAAGCCCGTGAACGCGATCGGCAGTAGTGCCACTGCGGCCGCCAGCATTACTGGGATATCGAAGGCCACTGCGGCGCCGGATACGGGAATGCCCTCAAGAGAGATGAGCGCGGTTAGTCCTAGCACTACCCCTATGTTGAAGATATTGCTGCCGACCACGTTGCCCACCGCTAGGTCGCGTTCACCGCGACGCACGGCAATGATGGACGTCGCCAGCTCGGGCAGCGATGTCCCGACAGCCACAACGGTCAGTCCGACCACGAGGCTGCTTACGCCCAACGTGGTGGCTATGTTCACTGCTCCTTCCACGAGCAGCGTGGCACCGGCGACCAGCAACGCGACCCCCAGCAGCACAAAGAAGAGCGACCTGCTGACCGAGGCGCCTAGCGCAGCCCCTTCCTCGTCGGCTGGATCGACGGTTGCCGAATCTCCTGTCCCTTCCCGGGCATTCACCGCGGTCTTGGCGTCCCGCCGACTAATCACCACGGACATTATGGTGTGGACCACCACACCGAAAAATAGTATCAGCCCGTCCACCGCACTGATCCTCCCATCCAGGGACACAAGGAGCAGTAGAACTGACAAGACGACCATCAGGGGCAGGTCAAAGCGGATCAGCCTCCGCTTTACAGCGAGGGGAACGACCAGCGCGGACAGTCCCAGGATGAGCAGGACATTAATGATGTTGCTGCCAACCGCATTGCCCACGGCAAGCCCCGGTTCATCACGCAGTACAGCACCGACGCTCACTGCGAACTCGGGTGCCGACGTCGCCGCTGACACTACGGTGAGACCGATCACCAATGACGAAATCCCGAAACGTCCGGCCAGTGCTGACGCCCCACGCACCAAAAATTCCCCACCCAAGACCAGCAGCACCAGTCCGGCCACGATCCGTCCAATATCAAGCGCATCCATGAGTAGGAGTGTACGGACCACAGTTCAGGCCCTGCCACGAGCACCCGCTGACCTCGAGATTTCACTGGGGTGTGGTCTCGACGGGTGGGCGTCATAGAGAAAGGTGCTCCTGGCCTGGGATGATACGGGGTGTCGAGTCTCGTAATCCCTGGCCGGAAGGAGCACCTTTCAGGTGTCCCACCCTACCGTGTTCTTCTACCCCCGCCCGCGTGTGGACGTCGCTGAGGTCCCGGCGGCCTCGCATGCGGGCGCGGTGCTGCTGACCGACACGATCCACGCCACCGGCCTCGCCTCTTCGCTGCGTGAAGCGTTGGGTTCATGGACGAAACCGCTGGCCGAGCATCACGCCTCCAAGGTCCTGCTGGACCTCGCGATGACTCTCGCGGTGGGCGGGGAGGTCGCCCGTGACACCGACCTGCTGCGGTGCGAGCCGGGCCTGTTCGGTGACGTCGCCTCGGCCCCAACGATCTCCCGCACGCTCACCACCCTCGCTGAGGACGCGCCCGCCGTGATGACCGCGATCGCCAGGGCTCGCAGGACCGCGCGCGAGCAGGCCTGGGCCCTGGCCGGCGAGCATTCCCCGGCCGAGGGGACGAGCGCGAAGACCCCGCTGGTCATCGACCTCGACGCCACCCTGATCAACGTCCACAGTGAGAAGGAGCAAGCCGCCCCGACGTTCAAACGCGGCTTCGGCTACCACCCTCTGTACGCGTTCCTGGACCACGGCAGCGAAGGAACCGGGGAACCGCTCGCGATCCACCTTCGCCCCGGCAACGCGGGCTCGAACACCGCCAGCGATCACATCGCCGTCACCCGTCTGGCCCTTGCGCAGCTCCCACCGGCCCTGCTGGGCCGGGGCGGGCGGGGATCGAAAAAGGTCCTGATTCGCACCGACGGGGCCGGCGGCCCCAAGGACTTCGCGGGCTGGCTGGAGCGGCAGCGTCTGGCCTACTCAGTCGGGTTCACCCTCCCCGCGAACACTCCTGACCTGTTGGAACGTATTGATGAGGCGAAGGCGTGGACTCCTGCCTACGACACCGACACCGAAGGGATCCGCGATGGGGCATGGGTCGCGGAACTGACCGGACTACTGAACCTGCCCGGGTGGCCCCCGGAATGCGGGTAACCGTAAGGAAGGAACGCCCCCACCCCGGAGTGCAGCTACGGATCACCGATCACAAAGGGATGCGGATCACTGCGTTCGCGACCAACGCCCCACGCGGCCAGCTTCCAGTGCTGGAGCTGCGTCACCGCCGCCGCGCGCGCTGCGAGGACCGGATCCGCAACGCCAAGGACATGGGCCTGATGAAGTTCCCGCTGCAGGGATTCGCGCAGAACCAGGTCTGGTGCCAGATCGTCCAGCTCGCCGGCGTCATCGTCGCCTGGATGCAGGCCATCGCGCTGGCCGGCCATGATGCACGTCGCTGGGAGCCCAAACGGTTTCGCGCACGGTTGATTCGAGATCCCCGCGACCATCGTGCGCCGCTGTCGGCACAAGATCCTGCATTCGAGGCTCATCGCATTTGAGGGTGTAGCAAGGGTCTGAAGCCGCCTGATTCGAGGAGGCTGCGGGCGATGTAGTTGGTGAGGTTGCGGAAGCCGAGGGCGGAGCCGCGCAGGTGTTCGAGCCGGCCGTTGATCGCCTCCGTCGGACCGTTGCTGGTGCCCAGTCGCTCGAAGAACGCCAGCACGTCGGCGGCGCGTTTGGTCAGTGTCCGGCCGAGCTTGCCCAGTTCCTCGAGGGTGTCGGGGACCTTCTTGCTCAGCGCCGCGATCACCTTCTCCATCTTGGCCTTAGCCTTTGCGCGGTCGAATTCTCGATACGCGGCGACCATGGCCTGGTAGATCTCCCAGGCCGCTTCGACCGCGGCGTGCTTCTCGTGGGCGAAGAGGACGCTGAGGTGTTCTTTTTGGCGGTCGGTCAGCAGGCTCATCCCGGTGTGGAGGGTGCGGCGCAGTTGCGTCCGGCAGAGTGGTGTACGAATCCCGCAGCACGTTGACTCCGGTTGGCGTGTCGACCGCGAAGTAGAAGCGGTCACCGCGGGAGGCTTTCGAGGAAACTCTCACATCCCACTCGAAAGGGACACCCGCGATGACCGCTCCCCACGATATCGACCCCCAGGCGTTTCTGTCCGATCTGCTCACCCAGGCCTCGCCGGACTTGATGCGTCAGATGCTCACCACCTTCATCAATGCCCTGCTGTCGGCCGAGGCTGACAGCGTGTGCGGCGCCGCCTACGGCGCCCGCTCGGATGAGCGCACCAACCGGCGTAACGGCTACCGGCACCGGGACCTGGACACCCGCGCCGGCACCATCGACGTCGCGATCCCGAAACTGCGCGAAGGCACCTACTTTCCCGACTGGCTCCTGGAGCGGCGCCGCCGCGCCGAGGCAGCGCTGACCACGGTGGTCGCCACCTGCTACCTGCTCGGCGTCTCCACCCGCCGGATGGACAAACTGGTGCAGACTCTCGGCATCACGGGTCTGTCGAAATCGCAGGTCTCAGAGATGAGTAAAGACCTGGATGCACCGGTCGAAGCGTTCCGCACCCGGCCGCTCGATGCTGGGCCGTATCGGTTTGTCGCCGCCGACGCGCTCGTGCTCAAAGTGCGTGAACACGGCCGGGTCGTCAAGGTCGCCGCCATGGTCGCCACCGGCATCAACAACGACGGCTACCGCGAGATCCTCGGCCTGCAACTGGGCACCGCGGAGACCAGGGAGGGGTGGCTCGGGTTCTTCCGTGATCTGGCTGCCCGCGGCCTGTCGGGGGTGGAGCTGATCACCTCCGATGCCCATGCCGGGCTGGTCGAAGCGGCCGGGGCGGTGTTCGGGACGGCGCAGTGGCAGCGCTGCCGCACCCACTACGCGGCCAACCTGATGGCGGTGTGCCCGAAGTCGCAGTGGCCCGCGGTGAAAGCGCTGCTGCACAGCGTCTACACCCAGCCCGACGTCGAGGCGGTGATCGCCCAGTACGAGCACATGATCGACAGCCTGGCCACCCATCTGCCGGCCGCTGCCGAGCACCTCGAGGGCGCCCGCGATGAGGTGCTCACGTTCACGAAGTTCCCGAAGGAGGTGTGGAAGAAGATCTGGTCGAACAACCCGAACGAACGGCTCAACAAGGAGATCCGGAGACGCACCGACGTCGTCGGCATCTTCCCCAGCCGAGTCGCGGTGATTAGACTCCTCGGCGCGGTGCTGGCCGAGCAGCACGACGAATGGACCGAATCACGGCGCTACATGAGCCTGGAATTGCTGACCGCGACCGACACGATGCTCGCCGAAGCAGCCGCGAAAGCCGCGGCTGAACAAGCCGCCCTACAGGTCAGCGACACCATGACCGACGACCCCGGCCACGCGGCACTCGCCGCCTGACAAGCCACCCGACCACGAGGAACCCGACAAAGCCTCGATACACCACTCAAAAGGACTTGACCATGGCTATGCCCGAGACCGACCTGCTGCGCATCGGCCGCTGGTGCCGTGAACGCGTGCCCGAGCACCTGTGGGATCAGGTGAGAGTAGAAGCCGAGATCGCCGACCGGCACGTCACGATCATCGAGACGCGGCCGCCGTGGGACGGGCAGGGCGACTGGACGCGGTTCCCGGTCGCGCGCCTGCGATACACCGTCAAGACCGGCCAGTGGAGCATCTACTGGCGTGACCGGCACATGAAGTTCCACGAGTACACGAAGAGGCGCCCGACGAAGAACGTCCAGAGTCTGCTCGACTACATCGGCAGCCACCAGGATCCGATCTTCTGGGGCTGAGAGCTCCCACGGCCGTGTCGGTACTCACCGCTACGGTCGGGAGTATGAGCGAAGAGCAATGGGATGAAGCGGCCTTCCGCGCATCGATCCCGGCCGCGCGCGAGAAGGTTGAGTTTGCCGCAAGGTTCTGCGAGATCGGCCCCTCACAGCCCCGCTGGGATAGTCACCGTCCCGTCGTCGAGTTGATCTTCTATCTCTGCAAGCTCGACTACGACATCAAGGTGCTCCTGCTGCCTTCCTGACCGATTGAAGCGCCCTGGGTTTGTTGGAGACTCCTGACCTTGGAAACGCGGATGGAGTTATGCCGAAAGAGCAGACAGCGGGGAAGCCGACGACGCGTCGGTATTCGCCGGAGGAGAAGGCCGCGGCGGTCCGGATGGTGAGGACGCTGCGTGCCGAGCTGGGGACCGAGCATGGGACCGTCAATCGGGTCGCGACGCAGCTCGGGTACGGGGTCGAGTCCGTGCGGATGTGGGTCAAGCAAGCCGACATCGACGACGGCGTCACCTCTGGCGTGAGCAGCGCTGAGGCGCGGCGGGTGCGTGAACTGGAGCAGGAAGTCCGGGAGTTGCGGCGGGCCAACGAGGTCCTCAAGCGTGCTGCGTCTTTCTTCGGGGCGGAGCTCGACCGCCACTACCGGAAGTAGTCGCGTTCATCGACGCGAACAAGGATGACCTGGTCGACGCTCGCCGGCTCGGAGTCGAGCTCAC
>NZ_JBQXFD010000032.1:0-6731 GCF_052615555.1 Micrococcus sp. EWR3.9.1 | reverse complement strand
GCGAGCGGTCACGGCGGGTGGGTCCTTTTCGACGACGGCGGGGCGCGCCGGCAGGACGCAGGGCGGGGCCCGGCGCCGGCGCGCGGGATCGACCCCCCAGTCTACCGCCGTGACCGGGAAGAACCTGGGTGAGAGTGCTCACCCGGACCGTACAGTGGTCCGCGTGAGCCCCTCCTCCCCCTCTGCCCGGCCCGGCGCGACCCCCGACGGCGCCGCCCCCGACACCGGTGCCCTGCCCACCGTCTCCCCCGCCCCGGCCGACGACCCGCGCGGGCTGGCCCTCGGCTTCACCGCCTACTTCGTGTGGGGCCTGCTGCCGCTCTACATGGCGATGCTCGCGCCCGCCGGGGCCCTGGAGATCGTGGTGGTGCGCATCGGCTTCGCCCTGATCTTCTGCCTGCTGCTGCTGACCGTGATGCGCCGCCTGCGCGAGCTGGGGACGGCGCTGGCCACGCCCGGCCGCTGGGGCACCACGGGTCTGGCCGCCGGGATCATCGCGGTGAACTGGCTGCTGTACGCGGTCTCGGTCACCACGGGCAACGTGCTCCAGGCCTCGCTGGGCTACTTCATGAACCCGCTGGTGAACGTCCTGCTCGGCGTGCTCTTCCTCGGGGAGCGGCTGCGGCGGGGCCAGTGGGTGGCCGTCGGGATCGCGGTGGCCGCCGTCGTCGTGATGTCCGCGGCGATGGGGCAGGTGCCGTGGATCGCGCTCGGGCTGGCCACCTCGTTCGGGCTCTACGGCTTCGTGAAGAAGCGCTTCCCCTCCCCCGTGCACGCAGTGACCGCGATGACCGCCGAGACCGTGGTGCTGATCCCCGTGTTCGTGGTGGGCAGCGTGCTGCTGGCGCAGGCCGGGCTGCTCACCACGGTCACCGAGGGGCCCGGCCACTTCTGGCTCATGGCCGGGCTCGGCGTGCTCACCGCCGTTCCGCTCATCCTGTTCTCGGCGGCGGCCCGCTCCCTGACGCTGACCACGCTCGGGATGCTGCAGTACACGGCGCCCATCCTGCAGTTCCTCGTGGCGGTCACGGTGCTCGGCGAGCAGATGCCCGCGGCCCGCTGGGCGGGCTTCGGGCTGATCTGGCTGTCCCTGGCGGTGTTCACCGTGGACCAGCTGAACGCCTCCCGCCTGCAGCGTCGGGCGGTCCGGGCCGGGCGGGGCGCGCACGCCTAGACTGACGACATGCCCGCCAAGCCCCCCGCCCCCGTGTACCTCCCGGCCTTCCAGCGGCTCGTCCCGGACCTGCTGGGCGACGCCTGGGCCGAGGACGACGGCCTCTCCCCGGCCGACGTCGACGCCCGACTGGCCCAGTCCCCCGCGGCGGAGCAGCTCGGTGCCGGGCTCATGATCCCGGCCGCCCTGCGCGAGTTCTACCTCGCCCTGGGCAACTGCGGCGACCTCATGGAGACGGACCACTACGTGTGGGACCCCGAGGACCTCGAGGTGCGGGACGGCTTCCTCATGTTCCTGGAGGACGCGGACGAGACGGTCGTGTGGGGCCTGCCGGTGGACAACCTGGCGCTGCCGGACCCGCTGGTGTGGCGGCGCTCCGCCGGCGCCGACGCGCCCGAGGGCGAGTGGCAGGACGAGGGCGGCACCTTCAGCGAGTTCCTGACGGACCTGCTCGCGTGGACCTTCGAGGACCCCGAGGACGACGACGAGGGGCTGGACCGGTGACCGCGCCCGCCCCGGTCTCCCACGCCCCGGACGACTACGTCTGCCCGTTCTGCGGGCTCGTGGCCGGCGACGTCTCCGACCCGGGCAACCGCTGCGAGCTCGGGGACACCGTCTACCAGGACGAGGACCTGCTCGTGATGATCGCCGTGGACGGGTTCGGCGACCACGAGGGCCACGCCATGGTCTGCCCGGCCGAGCACTACGAGAACCTCTACGACCTGCCCCCGCGCGTGCTGCAGCGCATCGCCCTGATGGCCCAGCAGGTGGCGCTGGCCATGAAGCGCGCGTGGGCCCCGGACGGGGTCTCCACGCGCCAGCACAACGAGCCCGCCGGCAACCAGCACGTGTGGCACTACCACCTGCACGTGTTCCCGCGCTTCGAGGGGGACATGCTCTACCGGCAGCTGCGCCACCCGGTGGCCCCGGAGGTCCGCGCCGGCAAGGCGCGGGAGCTCGCGGCCGCGCTGGACCCCGCCCCGACCCGCCTGGACTGAGCGGCCTCCCCGGATCGCGGCGGCGACGCTGCGGAGCCGCGGACCGCGGCGTCAGGCCGAGCGCCTGACCACGTAGTCGGCGAACGCCTCGAGCGCCGTCTTCACGGCGGAGTCCGGCAACGGGTCGAGCGCCTGCTTGGCCTGCTCCGCCCAGTCGCGGGTGATCGCCCACGCCTCGTCGATGGCGGGGTGGCCCGTGAGCGCGGCGACGGCGGCGGCCAGCTGCTCGTCGGTGTCGAGCGGCCCGTCCACGAGCGCGCGCACCCGGCGGGCGTCCTCGGCCTCCGGCCCCTCGCCCTGCGCGGCGCGGGCCAGCAGCAGCGTGGTCAGGGTGGGCACGCGCTCGCGCAGGTCCGTGCCGGGGACCTTGCCGATCCGCTCGGCGTCGCCGGTGAGGTCGATCAGGTCGTCGGCGAGCTGGAAGGCCAGGCCCACCTTCTCGCCGTACGCGCTCATCACCTGGACGGCGACCTCGTCGGCCCCGCCCAGCAGCGCGCCGAGCATGCCGGCCGCGGCGATCAGCGAGCCGGTCTTGCCGGAGAGCACCGCGTAGTAGTGCTCGATCGGGTCCGCGCCCTCGGCCGGGCCGCGGGTCTCCCACAGCTGGCCCTGCACGAGGCGTTCGAAGGTGTCCGCCTGGATCTGCACGGGCCGCGGGCCCAGCTCGGCCATGAGCTGGGAGGCGCGGGCGAAGATCAGGTCGCCGGCCAGGATCGCCGCCGAGTTGCCCCACAGCCGGTGGGCGGCGGGAGCGCCGCGGCGCACGGGGGCCTCGTCCATCACGTCGTCGTGGTACAGCGTGGCCAGGTGCGTCAGCTCCATCACGACGGCGGCCTGGCGGGCGGGCGCGTCCACGTCGGCGACCTCGCCGGAGGCCAGGGCAGGATCGCCCAGGAGGGAGGCGAGCACCGTCAGGACCGGACGGACCCGCTTGCCGCCGGCGGCCATCAGGTGGTGGGCGGCGGTGTCGGAGAACAGGTCGTCGAAGCCGAGGGCGGTGTCCAGCTGCTCCTCGACCTGCTCGAGCGCGGTCAGCACGACCTCCAGGACACGGCCGTGCTCGGCGAGGGGTTCGAAGCCGGAGGGCAGGGCGAAGCCGGGGTCTGCGGTGGTCACCGGGCAAGCCTACCCAACGGCGCGCCGCCCGCGGTCGTCAGCGCGGGGGTGAGCGCCTCGAGCACGCGGACGGCCCGGTCGACGGCGTCGCCGCCCCGCGCGTCCACCGTGTTGCCCATGACCTTCACCGCGGCCCGCAGCAGCGGGGGTGCGGCCATCCCGGCGCCCAGCGCCGCCTTCATCACCCGCGGATCGCCGATCAGGCGGGCGAACCGGGCGCCGAGGGCGAAGTGGCGGCCCCACAGGTGCTGGGTGATCACCGGGTAACGGGACAGGATCGCGTCCGCGGCGCCGTCGGTCCCGGCCGCGTGCGCCTGCACGGCCAGGTCCGCGGCGAGGCGGGCCGCCTCCATCGCGAACCCGATGCCCTCGCCGTTGAACGGGGACACCATGCCGGCCGCGTCGCCCACCAGGAGCATGCCTGGCACGTGCTGCGGGGTGCGGTTGAACGCCATCGGCAGGGCCGCGCCGAGGATCCGCGAGGTGCGCGTCTGCTCGGCGATCCCCCAGTCCGCGGTGAGCGCCCCGGTCCAGGACTTCAGCAGCCCGCGGTAGTCCAGCTTCCCGAACTGCGGGGAGGTGTCCAGGATGCCCAGGCCCACGTTCACGGTGCCGTCCGCCAGCGGGAAGAGCCAGCCGTAGCCGGGCAGCGGGTTGCCCTCGGCGTCCGGCAGGCGCAGCCAGGACTCCATCCACTCCCCCCGGTCGCCGGGCGGGGCGGGGTTCGCCCCGTCGGCGGCGGCGCCGGCGGTGTAGTAGGCCCGCACGGCCACGCCCATGGGCCGGTCCTCGCGGCGGTGCAGGCCCGCGGAGACGGCGGCGCGGGCGGAGACGCCGTCGCACGCGAGCACGATCGGCGCGGTGAAGCGGGCGGTCTGGCCGGTCTTGCGGCCGTTCGGCGCGGTCAGCTCCGCGTCCAGCCCGATCACGCGTCCGGCCTCGTCCCGCACGACGCCGGTGACGGCGTGCCGCTCGCGGACCTCGGCGCCGCGGGTGCGCGCCAGGTCCGCCAGGAGGGCGTCGAAGTCCCGGCGGGTGCGGGTGAGCGCGTAGTCCGGCCAGGTCTGGGTGGGCGCCCACGGCACGTCCACGCTGCGCTCGCCCGCGCGCAGCCGCAGGCCGCGGATGACGCGCCAGCCGCCGTCGTCGCCGGGCTCACCCCGGTGGGGCACGCCGAGCAGCTGCAGCTCCCGGACCGCCTGCGGGGTCAGGCCGTCGCCGCAGACCTTCTCCCGCGGGTGCGCCGTCTTCTCGAGCACCACCACGTCCAGCCCCGCCGCGGCGAGGTGGGCGGCGGCGGTGGCGCCGGCGGGGCCGCAGCCGGAGATCAGCACGTCGGCACGGCGCACGACGGCGGGGGTCGAGTCGGGCGCGGGCGACGTCGGCGTGTCGGTCACTGGGGGGCCTCCTCGGCGGCGAGCTCGGCGGTGGGCGGGGCGGGGGCCGGGCTGGCGTCCGGCGCGGGGTCCGGGACGGGGCACGCGGGCGGGAACGTGGCGCGCACCGCCGCGGCCAGGGCGGCGGCGACGCGCGGGCGGTCGGCGCGGTCGCAGCGGACCTCGAGCAGACGCCGGCCGCGCACCGGGTCGGACAGGGCCCGGACGAGGTCGACGCGGTCGGTGACCCGCGTGTGCGGGACACCGTACGCGGCGGCCAGGGCGGCCAGGTCCACGCCGTGCGGGGTGCCGAAGAGCCGCTCGACCGGGTCCGCCATGCCGGGTGCCTCGGCCACGGCCCCGTGTTCGAGGCTCGCGAAGATCGCCCCGCCGTCGTCGTTGAGCACCACGAGGTCGAGGTCCGGCTCGGTCTCGGTGGGGCCCACGAGCAGGCCGCCCGCCTCGTGCAGGGCGGTGAGGTCGCCGAGCAGGGCCACGGTCCGCCGTCCTCGCGCCAGTGCGACGCCCGCGGCCGTGGAGACGGTCCCGTCGATCCCGGCGAGCCCGCGGTTGGCGTACACCTCCGCGTCCGGCGCCGAGGGGGGCCGCCAGGTCAGGTCCACGTCCCGGATCACGGAGGACGAGCCCAGCACGAGCGGGCCCCGGACCATGGCGGCGCTCACGTGCGCCACCGTCTGCGGGCTGAGCCGGTCGCCGGCGTCGGTGGTGACGAGCACGTCCTCCACGGCGGCCTGGGCGCGCATCGAGGCGTGCTGCCACGCGGCGAGCCAGCCCGGCTCGCCCTGCCCGGCGAAGGCGGCGAGCTCCTCGAGGGTCTCCACGGGCGTCTCCCGGCGCCGGCCCGGCTCGAACCACGGGGCGGGCTCGGGGGCGTGCAGGGCCGTGGCGACGTCGGGGCGGGCCAGCAGCGCGTTGACCGTCCGGGTGAGCGTGGGCCGACCGAACAGCACGACCCGTTCGATGCGCGCGGCCAGGGGGTGTGCGTCCGCGTCGCGACCACCGGCCACGCCCAGCAGGAGCGGATACGCGGCGATGGCGTTGGCGGAGAACCGCGCGTTCGAGGACGGCTCGGCCAGCAGGGGCAGGCCCAGGGACAGCGCGAAGGCCGCGGCCGCGGGGCCGGCACCGTGGCAGGCCAGCACGACGGTGCGCCGCTGGTCCAGGCGGGCGACGTCCAGCTCGGGCAGACCCGAGAGCACCGCCCCGGGTGCCCGGTAGGCCGACGCGGCGGCGGGGGCCGGACTCGCGCCGGACGGGGCGACGGCCGGAGCAGGGGCGTGCGGCACCGCGGCGGCGGCGCCCATGGCGGCCGCCTCCTCAGGGCTCGGCACGAGCGGATCGCGGAAGTGCAGGTTCAGGTGGACGGGTCCGGCCGGGGCCTCTGCCATCGTCACCGGACCGGGCCCGCCGTCGTCGGGACCGGTCTCGGCGACGACCCCCTCGGCCGCCAGCAGGGCCCGGCGCACGGTGGCCCGCACGTGGCGCAGATGCTGCTCGGCGTCCACGCCGTCGGCCCCCTCGCAGCCGAGGGAGGCGGCATGGCGGACGTGCGTGCCGAACACGTCCCTCTGGTCCGTGGTCTGGTTCGCACCGGTGCCGTGCAGCTCGGGCGGACGATCCGCGGTCAGCGCGATCACGCGCGTGCCGGCGTGGAAGGACTCCATCAGGGCGGGCAGCAGGTTCCCGACGGCGGTGCCCGACGTGGTCAGCACGCCCACCGGGCGCCCCGAGGCCAGCGAGAGCCCGTGGGCGAGGAAGCCGGCCGAGCGCTCGTCCACCCGCACGTGCAGGCGGACCTCGCCGGCTCGCTCGAGGGCCGCGAGCGCGTAGGCCAGCGGGGCGGAGCGGGAGCCGGGGCAGACCACCGCGTCCCGCATGCCGGCGTCGATCAGGGCGGTGGCGACGGCGCGCGCCACGGAGAGGGAGTCGACGGAGGTCATGGTGGCCACCAGTCTAGGTGTTGTGGGTCATGAGGTTCTTGACATGGGTACCGGGCTGAGATGAGACGAGTGGGCCCCGCCCCGCAGGATGGAAGTTCCTCAACAA
>NZ_JBQXFD010000031.1:0-6886 GCF_052615555.1 Micrococcus sp. EWR3.9.1 | reverse complement strand
TCGGCCGGTGGGGGTCAGGGGTGCGTTAGCGTGAGTCATGAGTGGGTCTTTTCGGGCAGGTGGGTGGTGTAGGAACTTCCATCCTGCGGGAGAGGCCCACTCGTCTCATCTCAGCCGGCGCCTCGTGGCAAGAACCTCATGACCCACAACACCTAGGCAGGCGGCACGGGTGGGCGCCCCCCTCGTCCGGGGGCGGTTTGCGGCGTTATTCCGTCGGAATACCGCCGAATATCGCCCCCGGACCACGGTGTGGGGTCAGGCGACGTCGGGCGCCGTCGTCGGCACGCCCGTTCCGGCGGCGCGGGCGAGGGCCCGGCGCAGGCCGCGGGCCTTGAGGAGGACCTCGTCGTGCTCGGCGGCCGGGTCCGAGTCCGCGACGATCGCCCCGCCGGCCCCCACGGACCAGCGGCCCCCGGCAAGCACGGCCGTGCGGATCACGACGGACAACGACGTCGTCCCGTCCGCGCTCAACATCCCCAGCGCCCCGGAGTAGACCCCGCGCGGGGAGGCCTCCCACGCGGCCAGCAGCTCGACGCTGCGTCGCTTCGGCGCGCCCGTCATCGACCCGCCCGGGAACAGCGACCGCACCACATCCACGGGTTCGACGCCGGCCCGTGCCGTGCCCGTGACCGTGGAGACGAGCTGGTGGACGCTCGCGTAGCTCTCCACCGCCATGAGGGAGGGGACTTCGACAGAGCCGGGCTCGCACACCCGCGAGAGGTCGTTGCGCAGCAGGTCCACGATCATGAGGTTCTCGGCGCGCGTCTTGGGGTCGGCGGCGAGCGCGCGGGCGGCCTCGGCGTCCGCGACCGGGTCGGCCAGGCGGGCGGCGGTGCCCTTGATCGGCTTGGTGCTGTACCGGCCCGCGCGCCCGGCGAGGAACCGCTCCGGTGAGGCCGAGACCACGGCCCACCGGCGGGCGCCCGTGCCGTGCTCCAGCAGCGCCGCATACGGGGCCGGCTGGTGCGCGGCGAGCTCGTGAAAGAGGACCAGCGGGTCCACGCGCAGCCCGGGATCGGCGTCGAAGCGGGTGGTCAGGCACAGCTCGTAGGAGTCGCCGGCGTGCAGCGCGGCGCGGCAGCGGGCGATCTGTTCGGCGTACGCCGCCCGGTCCTCGCGCCACGTGCCCGGCGCCTCCTCGTCGGCCTGTGGTCCCGGGCCGGCGTCCCGCGGCGGGGGCACGACGACGTCGCCCGACGCCGTCTCGAGAGCGCGGCGGGCCGCGGCGAGGGCGCGGCGCACGTCCGCCGCCCAGCGGTCGGCCCCGGTCTCCGCGGCGGTCGGAGCGAGGGAGACGACGCAGCAGTGCAGCACCCCGGCCGCGTGGTCCGCCACCACGTAGCGGGACGGGCGCACCCAGAACTGCGCGGGCAGGGATGCGGGGTCCCCGGGTCGGGGTGAGGGCGGTGTCACCCCCAGATCCGCCAGGCCGAGCTCGTAGCCGAGCCAGCCGACCAGGCCGCCGCGCAGCGGCAGCCCCTCGCCGCCGACCACCGGCCGGGGCGCGGCCGCGGCCGCGAGGTCGGCCCACGCGCGGTCCGGATCGGCAGGGTCGTCGTGCCGGACCAGCCGCGGGCCGGGGGAGGGCGTGCGGCCCTGCTCCTCGCCGAGCACGTCCAGGCCGTCTCCGGCCACGGACCAGCGGGCCTCGGCCGGGTCCGGCAGGGCCGAGTCCAGCCAGAACGACGCCGCCCCGCGCACGACGGCGTGCGCGTAGACCGCCGCCACGGCGGTCGCCGCCGTGTGTCCGGCCGCCGCGAGCGCCGCGGCGTCGAGCGTGCGCACGGCCACGTGCAACGGGGTGGCAGCGGCCACGGACGGTGCGGGGGCGGTGGGCATGGCCCCCAGCGTAGGGGTCAGCCCCCGCCCGGATCGCTCCGTACGCTGGCGGCATGCCGTCCTCCCCGCCCCGCCGCGCCCTGGTCGCCGCGCTGCTCGTGGGCGTGCTCCTCGTGCTGCTGGCCCCGTGCGTGGACTACGTCATCGCGTTCACCGCGCTCGCGGGCGGGGCGGCCGAGCGGCTGCTGGCGGCGGCTCCGCTGCTCATGCTCGTCCAGCTGGTCGTGCTGCCCGTCCTGCCCGTGCTGCCCGTGCTGCTGCGCGTCGTCGCCGGCGAGGCTGCCGTGGCCGCGGTCGACGTCGGGCCCTTCGTCCGTGCGCTGGTCCTGCTGATCCTGGCGCCGCTCGCGCTCGCGGCGCTGCTCCAGTGGGGCACGGCGCGCGGCCGCGGCGGGGTGCGCCGCACGGCAGCCGGGGTGGTGCGCGGGTGCACGGCGGCGATGGTCCCGCTCATGGTCGTCACGCTGTTCACGGTGGTCGCCTCCCAGATCCGCGGGGTGGGGGAGCGGTTGCCCGCACTGGCCGCCGTCGTGCCCCTGTTCGCGGCGTTCGCCGCCGTGATGGTGGCCCTCGGCGTGGTGGCTGCGCGGTGGGCGCGTCTCGACGTGCCCGCAGGACGGGCGCTCGTGTTCTCGGGCGTGACGCGGAACTCCCTGGTCGTGCTGCCGCTGGCGTTGGCCCTGCCGGCGAGCCTGGACCCGGCCCCGCTCGTGGTGGTGACGCAGACGCTCGTGGAGCTCGGGGCGATGGTGAGCCTCGTCCGGCTGGTGCCCCGGCTGCTGCCGCTGCACGGGCAGTCCGCGGGGGCGGGCGCGGGTCGAACCGTGACCTGACCGCCCAGAATGTTGCCTTACCGTGACCGGAATCACGGTCCCGGGTGGCTATGGTGGGCGACATGAGCCTCTCGTTCGTGTCCTCGGCGCGCCGCCGTCACGGCGGCCTGGCGTCGGCCGCGCTGTTCCATCCGCTGGTCGAGGCGGCCACCGGCGCACTGCCCGTCATCGACCCCGCCACCGGGCGCCCCGCGTCCGAGGGAGTGGACGCGGCGCGGACCGAAGCGTCCCGCGCGGCAGGGACCGGTCCTGCACAGGCCGCAGCGGAGACCGAGCCATCCACGCAGGCCGGTTCCGCTCGGGGCTGACCGCTCCGCCCCCTCCCTAGAATGGTCCGCATGGCTGGACTGATCGTGCGCAAGGACATCGACCTCGTCCGCGAGCGCACGGATCTGAAGGCCGTCGTGGAGGAGTTCGTCACCCTGCGCTCGGCAGGCGTGGGCTCATTCAAGGGGCTGTGCCCGTTCCACGACGAGCGGACGCCGTCGTTCCACGTGCGCCCCGGCGTGGGCACCTACCACTGCTTCGGCTGCGGCGCGCACGGGGACGTCATCAGCTTCCTCATGGAACTCGAGCACACCACGTTCACGGAGACCGTGGAGCGGCTGGCGTCCCGCGTGGGGGTGGAGCTGCACTACGAGGACGGCGGCACCGGCCCGGACAAGGCGGAGACGGGGCGCCGTCGTCGCCTGTTCGAGGCGAACAAGGTGGCGGACGAGTTCTTCCGTCGGGCCCTCGGCTCGCCCGAGGCCCAGGCCGCCCGCGACTTCCTCACCCAGCGCGGGTTCACGCAGGAGCACGCGGTGCAGTTCGGCCTCGGGTACGCCCCGCAGGGGTGGTCGCATCTGCTGGACCACCTCCGGCAGCGCGGCTTCCGGGACGAGGAGCTGCGCGCCTCCGGGCTGGTGTCCGAGGGACAGCGCGGCCTGTACGACCGGTTCCGCGGCCGCCTGCTCTGGCCCATCCGGGACATGACCGGCGCGACCATCGGCTTCGGCGCCCGCAAGCTCTACGACGACGATCCCGGCCCCAAGTACCTGAACACCCCCGAGACGCCGCTCTACAAGAAGTCCCAGGTGCTCTACGGCATCGACCTGGCCAAGCGCACGATCGCCAAGGAACGCCAGCTGGTGCTCGTCGAGGGCTACACGGACGTGATGGCGGCCCACCTGGCCGGCGTCGGCACGGCCGTGGCCACGTGCGGCACCGCGTTCGGCGCGGACCACATCAAGGTGGCCCGCCGCCTGATCTCCGACGACGGCACGGGCGGCGAGGTGATCTTCACCTTCGACGGCGACGAGGCCGGGCAGAAGGCCGCCCTCAAGGCGTTCGACGAGGACCACCGCTTCCTCGCCAAGACGTTCGTGGCCGTGGAGCCCAGCGGCATGGACCCGTGCGACCTGCGCATGCAGAAGGGCGACGAGGCCGTGCGCGCGCTCATCGCCTCGCGGCGGCCGCTCTTCGAATTCGCGATCCGGGCGGGGCTGAAGGACTACGACCTGAACACCGTCGAGGGCCGCGCCGGCGCCCTGCGCCACGCCGCGCCGATCGTGGCGGGCATCAAGGACGCCGTCCTGCGTCCCGGCTACGAGCGGGAGCTGGCCGGCTGGCTCGGCCTGGACCCGAACGCCGTGCACCGCGCCGTGGCCGCGGCCGGGCGCGCGCCGCGGCGGGGGCCCGAGCCCGAGGCACGGCCGGCCCCGGCGGACGACGGGCAGGCGATCGGGCCCACGGGCCGCCACGGGGAGGCCGCCGCCCCGGCGCCGAAGATCGTGGTGCCGGTGGATCCGCGCGACCCCGTCGCCCGTCGGGAGCGGGAGTCCCTCGAGGTGGTGCTGCAGCATCCGACCCTGCTCTCCGCAGAGCAGTGGACCGCGCTGTACGCCGCCCGCTTCACGGTCCCGCAGTACGCCGCCGTCCACCAGGGCGTGAAGATGGCCGGGTCGGCGGGGGCGACGCCGCAGCGCTGGGTGGACGCCGTGCGGGACGCCGTGCCCCAGGAGGTGGCCGGCGTCGTCTCCGAGCTGGCCGTCCGCGACCTGCCCGCCCGCACTCCCGAGGATGTGGACCGGTACTGCCGGGACATCATGAACCGCCTGTTCGCCCTGCAGATCGTGCACCGCAAGGAGGAGCTGCTCGGGCGCCTGCAGCGGCTCGGCCCCGAGGGCGACCCCGCCGAGTTCACCCGCCTCAACAGCGAGCTCATGGAACTGGAGGCGCGCCGCCGGGCCCTCCGAGCCGACGACTGACCCCCACCCGTTTTCGTTCGGGAAACGGCGGCTCCAGGCGCGTTTTCGTTCGGGAAACGGCGGCCCGTCGGCCGCGCGGCGTCAGCGCTCGTCGACCGTGAGCACCTCGCCGGACGTGGCGTCGATCTCGACCTCGGGGCCGTCGGAGCCGTCCTCGCGATCGAACCCGACCTCCCACTGGAGGGTGCCGTTGTCGTCCTCCAGGTCCATCTCGTCCAGGGTCACCCCGTCACGGCCCTCCCGGGCGGTGTCGAGTGCCTGCTGGGCGGTGACCTCGGCGTCCTTCGCCTTCTGGACGTCCTCGAGATCCGACTCGCGGTCGGTCTCGGTGATGTCGCCGTCGGCGGTGACGTCCAGCTCCTTCACCTCCTCGCCCACCACGACGTCGACCTCCCAGGTCGTGTCGTCATCGTTGGCGTCCACCTCGACGATGATGCCGTCGCCGTGCTTCTCCAGGACCGCGTCGATCACCGCGTAGGCGGGGTCGTCGGCCTGGCCGGTGCCCGAGCCGCTGCTGGCCGCGGCGGCCGTCGACGACGCCGACGTCGACGAGGCCGACGACGACGCCGAGGCCGACGTGGTCGAGGCGTCGTCCGTGGCGGGGGTGCTCGCCACTGCCGAGGAGGCGTCGACCTCCGGCGAGACGGAGCCGTCGTCGCCGTTGTCGGACGTGGTGCCGCAAGCCGCGAGGGCGAGCGCGGCCAGCACGCCCGTGCCGGTCAGGGCGGTCTTACGCGTGAGGGTCGTGATGGTCATGGACACGTCTCTCCTTCGGGTCCGTTCCTGATGATTCTGGGGATGTCCTCGCACGGTAGGCCTGCCGGAGCCGTGCCTGGCAAGGGCCGCCGGTCCCCGGGGGCGGGCAGGGCGACGACGGCGCCCCGCGGCCGGGTGGCACGCGGGCGGGGGCTCTGGTAGAGTTCCATCCGTTGTCCGAACGGCTCCGGCGGTTCGCGGCACATTCCCCCGTAGCTCAACGGCAGAGCATTCGACTGTTAATCGAAGGGTTGTTGGTTCGAATCCAACCGGGGGAGCCGAGCAGAGGCCCCTGCACCGACCATGTCGGTGTGGGGGCTTCTTCGTGCCTGGAGGATGACCGGGCCGAGCAGCTCCGCGAGCGTGATGTCGAAGACCTCCGCGATGGTGGCCAGCTCCTCCAACGTAAAGGCCACCCGCGCGCGAAGCCGGTGTGAGATGCCGCTCTGTGAGACGCCGAGCGCTGCTGCTAGGTCTGCCTGGCGTTTGCCGGAGCGGGCGAGCCAAGCACGCACCTCTGCGGCGACCATCGAATTGAAATCCGAGCCGCTCTCCTCGTTCGAGTTCGTCATGGGCAAGACCCTATGGCTCAGGCGAACGGCGCACAAGGTCAGAGAAAAAAAGTTGCGATGACCGCAAGGCGAGGGCTGGGCAGATATGCGTACAGCGCATACAGTGTGGGCCATGAGCAATCACACCCGTTGTGTCAGGTCGAACCTGGCAGCCGAAATCAGTAGACGAGACCTAACCCAGGCCCGCGCAGCGGCACTGGCCGGTCTCACCCCGGACGGTCTTTCCAAGCGGATGTCCGGGCAGGTCGAATTCCGCCTAGGCGAGCTGCTGGAGCTCGCCCGTGTCCTGGGCGTGCCGTTCGCGACGTTGGTAGCCGGCATCGATGCTGCAGATGAACAGCTGGCCGAGGCATGAACGGCTATTCACTTCAGCTGGCCTACACCCCAGAGGCGGCGCGAGAAGTCACAGACCAGATCAAGACCGGCCTGGAGTCCGTGTACCACCTGATCCGGTCCGCGTATCGGGGGCGGGCTTGGGAAGTTCTGGGGTACCGGAGCTGGGACGAGTACGTGACTCGGGAGTTCGGCAACTTGCATCTTCGGCCGCCGCTGGAAAAGCGACAGGACATCGTGCTGTCCCTCCGTGAGGTGGGGATGAGTACTCGGGCGATCGCATCCGCGACACAGATCAGTGAGG
>NZ_JBQXFD010000030.1:0-7304 GCF_052615555.1 Micrococcus sp. EWR3.9.1 | reverse complement strand
ATGCCCGGTCAGGGGCCGCTTTCCGGTGGGCCCTGCGGGGATCGAACCCGCGACCGGCGGATTAAAAGTCCGATGCTCTGCCAGCTGAGCTAAAGGCCCTCACCCGCGGCCGACGACGACGGCGTGCGGCCGACGACGGCGACCCTCGCGGGTGCCCTCCAATGGTAGCCCAGGCGTGCGGGGCACTACCGTGGACGGGGCCGCCGCCTCCGGCGACCACATCCTCACCCCGATGCGCCCTCGAAGGGAGCCCCGCCCATGGCACGTCACCGCCTGCCCGCCGGCCGCGGCGCCAGCTCGAGCGCCTCGGGCGTCCTGCGCCCGCACCGGCCCCGCCTCTCGGAGCCGCAGGAGCTCACGCACTTCGCCGGCGGCGAAGACCCGCAGGAAGTGGCCGCGGCGGCCTCGCGCCTGGCCCACGCCCTCGTGGCCGGCGGCCGCGCGGAGGAGAACCCGGCCGTCGTCGAGCGGCTGGTCGGGCTGGTCCACGAGCTCGGCGTCGAGACGCTCGCGGAGCTGTGGGCGGACGCCCCGCCCGTCTCGCTCGCCGGCGCCCTGTGGCGCCTGTACGTGCTCCAGGAGGCGACGGCCCGCGACGGCGAACGCTGGGCCGCCTGGTACCGCGCCGGGCACGCCGCCTACGCCTCGCGCGTCGTGGCGGGCGCCGTCGAGCCGCCGGGGCCGGCCGAGCTGCGCCGCCTCACGGACACGATCCTCACGGGCGCCTACCGCTCCGAGATCGACGTCGCGTTCGAGCGCGCCGCGGCCTACGCCCGCGTCGTGGCCCTGGGCCAGGTCGAGCACGCCGAGGGCTCCGAGGCCGCCGCCCCGGACCGCGCCGCCGCCCTCACCCGCCGGGCCGCGCGCCTGGTCAGCACCGCCGACGCCCTGGAGGCGGCGGGTCGAGCGTTTCGGGACGGATCGCTAGACTGAAGGGGACGGCGCCGGGCCGCTGGTAACCCCGGGCTCCAACACACAGCCGCTGCGAGCGGCCTTCCGCCGAGAGGCGTTCCCGGTCCGGCGTCGTCGTCGACCCCTTCGCCACCCGTCGACGAGAGAGCGACCGCTGCCCATGTCCCCCCGCATGCCCTGGCTCGTCACGCGCGACACCCCGGCGCTGCGCCACATGGCAGACCTCGCCGAGGCCCTGCACCGGGCGGTGCACCTGGTGGCCCAGGTCGCAGGGACCCGCGGACCCGAGGCGGACCGTGCCGCCCGTGAGCTCGAGGAGCTCGACTCGTCCTCGAGCGCCACCCTCATGGCCTTCCTCACCGCGCTGCGCAGCGCCTACGTGACTCCGCTGCCTCGTCAGGACCTCTACCGGCTGGCCAGCGGCGTGCACGCGACCACCCGGCGCGTCGTGTCGGCGGGCGTGCTGATCCAACGGGCCGACCTGGAGGAGCTGCCGACGCACGCCCTCGACATCCTGGAGACCGTGGGCCGGCAGGCCGAGCTGCTCGCCCGCGGCGCCGCCGAGGTGCGCGACCTCGACGCCCTGGAGGCCACGTGGATGCAGCTGCTGCGCGCCTCCCGCCGCGCGGAGCGGGTCATGGTCGAGTGGCTCGCCGACCTCGGCATGGACCTGCTGCAGCGCGACTACAACCGCCAGCGCGAGGTCGCCTGGGCGCTGCACGCGGCGCTCGAGGCCCTCTCCCGCGTGAACATGGACCTGGGCATGGTGCTCGTCCGTGAGTCCTGAGCCGGTGGAGGCGCCGTGACCGCGGGGCTCGCCGTCGTCCTCGTGCTGCTGTGCGCCGTCGGCGCGCTGATGGGGTTCCGCGACGCCCCCAACGCCGCGGCGCTGCCTGTCCGGTACCGGGCGCTGACACCGCGCGGGGCCCTCCTCCTGACCGGAGCGGTCAACACCGTGGGCGCGCTGCTGGGCATCGGGCTCATCACGCTGAGCGTGCACTACTTCACCTCGCCCGCGGTGCGCAGCGAGATCGGCCCCCTGGCCGTGGGCGTGTCCTGCGTGGTGACCCTCGTGTGGGGTCTGCTGCTGTGGTGGCGGCGCCTGCCCGGCTCCAGCACGCACGCGCTGATCTCCGCGCTGGCGGGCAGCCACCTCGCCGTGCGCCTGAGTCTGGACATCGACGTCGCCCTCACCATCTTCGACCTCGTCCGCGCCGAGGTGCTGCTCAGCCTGCTGCTCTCGCCCCTGATCGCGTGGGCGCTCGCCCGCCTGCTCACCGCCCCCGCCATGCGGCTCGCCACCCGGGGCACCACGGTCAACGTCCAGCACCGGGCCCGCGTCGCGTTGGGCATCTCCGCCAGCGCCATGGCCATGGGCCACGGCCTGCAGGCCGGTCAGCGCATGGGGGTGCTGTGGGCCGCCGTGCTGGTGGGGTCCGGGTCCGTCCTGGCGCCGGACGCCCTGACGGCCGAGTTCGTGGGGGGCGCGTTCCTGTTCGCCCTCGCGGTCGGGCTCGGCACGCTGGGCGGCGCCTGGCGGATCGCCTGGACCCTCACCGAGCGTCTCGTGCGCCTCGACCCCCTGCGGGCGTCCGTGGCCGCCGTCATCCCCGCGGGCCTGCTGTTCGTCGGATCCCTGGTGTTCCACCTGCCCCTGTCCTCCACCCACACGGCGACGGCGGCCATCGTGGGCGCCGGCCAGACGCAGACCTACGCGTCCGTGCGCTGGCCCACCGTGCTGCGCGTGGTCGGCTGGTGGGTGCTCACGCCGGTGGCCTGCGCCCTTCTCGGCCTCCTCGGCACGCTGGCCCTCGTCCCGCTGGCCTGAGGCCGCGCCCGACGACGGCGGCCCGGCCCCGCAGACGCCGCGACCCCGCCCGGCGTGCGGCCGGACGGGGTCGGGGACGGAGCGCGGGGCGGCTCAGCCGAAGCGGCCGGAGACGTAGTCCTCGGTCTGCTGGCTCGAGGGGTTGTTGAAGATGACGTTGGTGTCGTCGTACTCGATCAGCTTGCCGGGCTTGCCGACGCCCTGGATGTTGAAGAACGCGGTCTTGTCCGCCACGCGCGCGGCCTGCTGCATGTTGTGCGTGACGATGATGACCGTGTACTCCTCCTTGAGCTCGTTGATCAGGTCCTCGACGGCGAGGGTGGAGATCGGGTCGAGCGCGGAGCAGGGCTCGTCCATGAGGATCACGTCGGGCTGCACCGCGATGGAGCGGGCGATGCACAGACGCTGCTGCTGACCGCCGGAGAGGCCGGAGCCGGGCTTGTCGAGGCGGTCCTTGACCTCGTTCCACAGGTTGGCGCCGCGCAGGGACTTCTCCACGAGCTCGTCCGCACGGGACTTGTTCAGGCGGGTGCCGTTGAGCTTGTAGCCGGCCAGCACGTTGTCCCGGATGGACATCGTGGGGAACGGGTTCGGGCGCTGGAAGACCATGCCGATCTGGGAACGGACGCGGACCGGGTCCACACCGGGCCCGTAGATGTCCTCGCCGTCGAGCAGGAGCTGGCCGTCCACGGTGGCGCCGGGGAGCACCTCGTGCATGCGGTTGATGGTGCGCAGGAAGGTGGTCTTGCCGCAGCCGGAGGGGCCGATGAAGGCGGTGACGGAGCGGGGGGCGATGTCGATGTTGACGCCCTCGACGGCCTTGAACTTGCCGTAGAAGACATCGACGTCGATGGCCTGGATGCGCTTGGACATGAGTGGTTCTGTTCCTTCGTGGAAGTCTCTGGGGGGGTGCGACGGGGTCGGGGCCGGCCGCCCGGGGGATTCCGGGCGGCCGGGCCTCACCGGCCCTGCTTGGGGGCGAACGCCTTGGCGATGAACCGTGCCGCCAGGTTGAGCAGCATGACGATGGTCACGAGCAGCAGGGCGGCTGCCCAGGCGCGGGCGGTCGAGGGGTCCGCCGCCGTGGGTGAGGTCGGGGCGACCAGCTGGCGGTAGATGTACACCGGCAGCGCGGTCATCCAGTTGTCGAACGGGTTCCAGTTGATGCTGGTGGCGAAGCCGGCCGTCACGAGGATCGGCGCGGTCTCGCCCGCCACGCGGGCGATGGCCAGGGTGACGCCGGAGGCGATGCCGGAGATCGCGGTGGGCAGGACCACCTTGGCGATGGTCTGCCACTTGCGCACGCCGAGGGCGTAGGCGCCCTCGCGCAGCTCGTTGGGCACCACACGGAGCATCTCCTCCGTGGATCGCACGACCACGGGGATCATGAGCACGGAGAGAGCGATCGCGGCCGTGAGACCCATCTGCACGGACTGCAGTGCGGTGGACTTGCTGCCGGTGACCAGGGTCAGGACCCACGTGATCGCGGCGTAGGCGAAGAGGCCGGCCACGATCGAAGGGATGCCGGTCATGACGTCCACGAAGAACACGATGGCCCGGGAGAACCAGCCGCCGCGGCTGTACTCCACCAGGTAGATGGACGTGAGCATGCCGATCGGCACGGAGATCAGGGTCGCGATGATCGTGATCACGACGGTGCCGATCAGGGCGTGGCCGAAACCGCCCGCGAGCCCGCCGGCGGGCTTGCCGTCCTCCACCCACGCCGAGTCGTCGATGCCGGTGATGCCCTTCATGTCGTACGCCATGATCTGCGGGTTGGCGATCAGGGTCGGCAGACCGGCGGAGAGGACCGACCACAGCACGGAGACCAGCGGCACCAGGGCCACGAGGAACGCCAGCCACACGAGGTTGCGACACAGGCCGTCTGCGGCGCGGCGCCGGTTCTCCATCACGCGCGTGGCCACGTAGAGCCCCGCGATGTAGAGGATGGCGGCGATGATCACGAAACCGACCACGTTGAAGGCGCCGCTGAGCAGCACGGTCAGGCCGGCGGCGACGACGGCCGCGGCAGCTGCGACGGCCATCCAGGTCCAGCCGGGCTTCTGACCCTCGGTCAGGGAATGACGCCGCGGCGTCACGCTGTCCTCGGTGGCCCGGGGAGAAGTCGAGACAGTGCTCATGTCAGTTGGCTCCCGAGAATTCCTTGTGCTTGCTCACGATCGCGCGGGCGATCATGTTCACCACGAGGGTGATGATGAAGAGCATGAGACCGGCAGCGATCAGCTCGTGCAGGCGCATGTTGAACGCCTCGGGGAAGTTGAGCGCGATCTCCGACGGGATCGTCTGGTTCCTGCCGGACTCCACGAGCGACCAGGAGAAGACGCCGCCGGAGAGCACCATGGTGACCGCCATGGTCTCGCCGAGCGCGCGGCCGAGGCCGAGCATGATCGAGGAGACGATGCCGGCCCGGGCGAACGGGAACACGGTCATCTTGATCATCTCCCAGCGCGTGGCGCCGAGGCCGAGCGCGGCCTCCTCGTGGAGCTTCGGGGTCTGGGTGAAGATCTCACGGCAGAGCGCGGTGATGATCGGCAGGACCATCACGGCCAGCACGACGCCCGAGGTCAGCAGGGTACGGCCCGTGGTGGTGGCCGAGCCGCCGAAGAACGGGATGAAGCCCAGGTTCTCGTTGAGCCAGCCGTAGATCGGCACCATCAGCGGAGCGAGCGTCAGCCAGCCCCACACGCCGTAGACCACGGAGGGGATCGCGGCCAGCAGATCGATCACGAAGCCCACCGACTGCGCGATGCGCGGGGGCGCATAGTGCGAGATGAACAGGGCGACACCGATCGCGACCGGGGTGGCGATGAGCAGAGCGATGATCGACACCATCACGGTGCCGGCCATGAGCGGCCACACGTACTGGAAGAAGGAGTCCGCAGACACGAGCTCCGCGCCCGGCTGCAGGGCAGGCCATGCCTCCGTCAGGAGGAAGACCGCCACGAAGGCGAGCACGAGCAGGATCAGGACGGCGGCCGCCAGGGCCCCGCCGGAGAGGAGCTTGTCTCCGGCGGCTCCGCGGCGGGGGCCGCGCAGGCTGGACGGCTTCGGTGCCGCTTCGTTGGTGGTTGAGGACACAGTGCCTTCCCTCGGATCGACGTGCATGGTGATGGACGGGCCGCGACGAACGAGCGCCCTGACGCGGCTTCAGCCGCCGGGCCCGTGGGGCCCGGCGGCCGAAGCGACGGTGGGTCAGCCGACAAGAAGCGACATCAGCCCTTGACCGAGATGGCCTCGATGCGCTCCATGGCCTTCTTGCGGGTTTCCTCGGAGATCGGGGCGTTGCCCGCGGACTTCTCGGCGGTCTTCTGACCGTCCTCGGACACGACGTACTCGGCGAAGGTCTTGACCTGGTCCACGGTCTCCTGCGACTCGTACTGGTTGCAGTAGATGTGGTAGGAGACCAGCACGACGGGGTACACGCCGGACTCGTCGGTGGCGCGGTCGAGCTCGATCGAGCCGTCCTCCTTGGCCTCGGACTTCTCGACGGTGGCGGCCGCGGCCTCGGCGGAGTACTTCACGTACTCCTCGCCGACCTTCACGGACACGGTGCCCAGCTCGCCCACGGCGGAGGCGTCGGCGTAGGTGATGGCGCCCTCGGTCTGGGAGGCCAGGCCCACGACACCCTTGGTGCCCTGGGCGGACTCGGCGGTGATGTCGGACGGCCAGGTCTCGACCTCGTCGTAGGACCAGGCATCGCCGGCGGCCTCGGTGAGGTAGGCGGTGAAGTTCTCGGTGGTGCCCGAGTCGTCGGAGCGGTGCACGACGGTGATCGGGGTGTCGGGCAGCTCGACGCCCTCGTTCTGCGCGGCGATGGCCTCGTCGTTCCAGTTCTTGATCTCGCCGGAGAACACCTTGGCGATGGTCTCGGCGTCCATCTTGACCTCATCGACGCCCGGCAGGTTGTAGGCCACGGCGATCGGGGAGATGTAGGCCGGCACGTGGAACGCACCCTCGTCGCCGCAGTTCTCCTTGGCGGACTCAGCCTCCTCCTCCTTGAGGGCGGCGTCGGAGCCGGCGAAGGAGGTGGCACCGGCGAGGAACTTCTCACGACCGGCACCGGAGCCGTCCGGGGAGTACTGCACGGTCAGGTTCGGAGCGATCTCGGTGACACCCTGGGTCCAGGCGGTCATGGCCGCCTCCTGCGAGGAGGCGCCGGCGCCGACCAGGTTGCCCTGGACCTCGGAGGTGGTGCCCTGCTCGCCGCTGGCGGAGCCGGAGGCATCGGAGCCGCCGTTGCCGCTGTCCGCGGAGGAGCAGGCGGTCAGGGCGATGGCGGCCACGGACAGGAGGGCGGCGGAGCGGCCGAAGCGGTGAGCCTTCACGAAGAGCCTCTTTCAATCGGATGACGACGGTGAGGGCAGAGCGTCCGGCTGGCCCGGTTCTGCACCGCACCCGACCGTACGGTCCAGAGGTGAATCGAGTGCTCGGCCGGGGTGAACAGATGGTGAACGGGAGCGGCATTCGCAGGAATGATCTGTGCCGTGGACCACAATGCTTGGTTGAGCCTCGCACGGCGAGGGCTCCCCGGCGTCGGACTAGG
>NZ_JBQXFD010000029.1:0-8012 GCF_052615555.1 Micrococcus sp. EWR3.9.1 | reverse complement strand
ATCTTGAGCACGAGATGGAACTCTACACACGAATCCCACCGAACACAAAATCAGGGGTGACACCCGGCGTCCGGGCACGAAGGAGGGCCCCGTTCTCCGCAGAATCCTGCGTGGAACGGGGCCCTGTGCTCCTCCCGTGGGCGGTTGCTTCGCCGTCGCCGCCCGTCGTGTCCTCGGTCACTTTTCGCGACTCACGGTGGACACCGGTGGTCTGCAGCCGCGGTCAGCCCTCCCCCAGGTCCGCACCCGCCATGCTCTTCTTGCCCCGGCGCACCAGCAGGTGTCGGCCGGCGAGGGCGTCGTCTCGGGTGAACACCTGGTCGGCATCCGTCACCCGCACGTTGTTCACCGACGCGCCGCCGTCGCGCACCGTCCGACGCGCCTCTGAGCGCGAGGCGACCAGCCCGGTGGAGACCAGCAGCTCGACCGCGGTCACGGTGCCCGGCTCCCCCTCCCACTGGGTCCGGTCGGCCTGCGGCAGCTCGGCCAGCACGGCGGTCAGCGTGTCCGGATCCACGGTGGTGAGGTCGCCGCCTCCGAACACGGCCTGGGAGGCCTCGATGACCTTCGTCGTCGTCTCCTCTCCATGGGCCAGCGCGGTGACCTCCCACGCCAGGCGCTTCTGGGCCTCCCGGCGGAACGGCTCGTCGGCCACCTTCTGCGCGTACTCCTCGATCTCCGCGCGGGTCAGGAACGTGAAGACCTTGAGCCGGTCGACGACGTCCGCGTCCGCCGTGTTGAGCCAGAACTGGTAGAAGGCGTACGGGGAGCACATCTCCGCGTCGAGCCAGACGGCGTTGCCCTCGGACTTGCCGAACTTGGTGCCGTCCGCGTTCGTGATCAGCGGCGTGCCCAGCGCATGGGCGTGGGTCCCCTCCACCTTGCGGATCAGCTCGGTGCCGGCGGTGAGGTTGCCCCACTGATCGGAGCCGCCGGTCTGGAGGGTCACGCCGTGCCGGCGGTGCAGCTCGAGGAAGTCGTTGCCCTGCAGCACCTGGTAGGAGAACTCCGTGTAGGAGATGCCCTCGTCAGAGTTCAGGCGCTTGGCCACGATCTCCTTCTTCACCATCGTGCCGACGCGGAAGTTCTTGCCGACGTCCCGCAGGAAGTCCAGCGCGCTCATGCCCGCGGTCCAGTCCAGGTTGTTGACCATGGTCGCCGCGTTCTCCCCCTCGAAGGAGAGGTACGGCTCGATCTGCGCGCGCAGCGACTCCACCCACGCCGCCACGGTCTCCTGCGAGTTCAGGACGCGCTCCGAGGTCTGCCGCGGGTCGCCGATGAGCCCGGTGGCGCCGCCCACGAGGGCGTACGGGCGGTGGCCGGCGAGCTGCAGGCGGCGCAGGGTGAGCAGCTGGACCAGGTGTCCCAGGTGGAGGGACGGAGCGGTCGGGTCGAAGCCGCAGTAATACGAGACGGGCTCCCCGGCCAGCGCCTGCTCCAGCGCGGCCTCGTCCGTCGAGACGTGCACGAGCCCGCGCCAGCGCAGCTCCTGCCAGACGTTCTCGAAGCTCGGGTCGTTCGCCTGTGCGCGCAGTCGGGCCGCGCGCTCCTCGTTCTGGGGTGCCATGGCCCCCAGCCTAGCGACGCGCCCGCGCGCCTCCGCGACGCCGCGCACGTGCGACGTCGCCCGCGGGGCTCACTCTGGGACGTCCGCCAGCCCGGCCGGCAGCGCGGCCGCGTCCGTCCCGGCGACGACGGACAGCGACTGGGTGGCGCGGGTCATCGCCACGTACAGATCGCCCACCACCCCGCGCGCGTCGGCCACGATCCGCTCGGGCGAGACGAGGACGACGGTGTCGAACTCCAGTCCCTTGGTCTCCCACGGGGTGGCGACGACGATCTCGACGCCGGGCAGCGGCGCGGTGTCCACGGCCGCCTCCCCCCACCGCTCCCGGAGGGCCGTGAGCAGCTCCCCCGTCCGCTCGGCGGGGGCGATCACGGCGGTCAGGGCCTCGGGCACGCGGTCCCGCTCGACCTCGACCGCGTCGAGGGCCAGGGCCGCGACGTCCCCGCCCGGCTCCGTCACCAGGCGCGGGCGGTGGTCGCCCTCGCGCACGGCGCGCGGATGGGAGACCTCGAGCCCGGCCGCCCGTGCGACCTGCGCGGCCCAGCGCATCACGCGCGCGGGCGAGCGGTAGTTCACGGTCAGCTCTTCCAGGCGCCAGCGGTCCCCGAACTCCGGGGCGAGGACGGACGCCCACGAGCCGGCCGCGTCACGACGGGAGGACTGCGCGATGTCCCCCACGATGGTGAACGACTTCATCGGGCAGCGGCGCGCCAGCAGGCGCCACTGCATCGGAGAGAGCTCCTGAGCCTCGTCCACCACCACGTGCCCGTACGTCCAGGTGCGGTCGTGGGCCGCGGTCTCAGCGGTGGTCCGTCGCACCCCGCGTGCCTCATTGGCCGCGGCCAGCTGCTCGGCGTCCACGACGCCGTCGACGCCCAGGTCCGCGAGCGTCTGGTGCATGTTCTCCAGGGACGCCCTGGCGTTCTCGAGGTTGCGCTCGTGCTGGGCCGCGAACTCACCGCCCCGGCCCGGGGTCTCGAGGCGTCCGAGCAGCTCGGCCGCCTCGTCCAGCAGGGGCACGTCGGCCTCGGTCCAGGGGGCGTCGGCCGGCCGCAGGAGCGTGCCGACCTCGGCGTCGGAGAGCCACGGGGCCGCCGCCCGGAGCAGGTCCTCCCGGGTGAGGAGGTCGCCGATGAGCTTCTCCGGCGTCAGCGGCATCCAGCAGAGGTTGAGCGCGATGCGCACGTCGCGCGAGGTGCGCACGTCCTCCAACAGGAGGTCACGCTGCACCGGGGCGCCCGAGGACTTCTCCAGCTTCTTGCGCAGCTTCTCCGCGAGCTCGCGGACGAGGATCTTCACGAACGTCACCCGGGCCTCGTTGTGGGGCTTGCGGGTGGCCCGTGCCTTGTCCCGGGCGCGCCGGACCATGGCCGGCTTGAGCTTGACGGCCGTGCCGTCGATCATCAGGCGCCGCGGCTCGACGAGCAGGCGCTGGCGCTGCGCGACCGCGTGGGCGACGGCGTCCACCATGTCCAGCCGGCCCTTCACCGCCGCCGCGTCGAGGTCCCGCTCCGGGACGGCCCGCACGCCCGGCATCAGCGTCCCCAGCGAGGACATCACGACACCCGTCTCGCCCAGCGAGGGCAGCACCCGCTCGATGTACCGCATGAACGCGGTCGAGGGGCCGACGATCAGCACGCCCGAGCGGGCGAGGCGCTCCCGGTGGGTGTACAGCAGGTAGGCGGCGCGGTGCAGGGCGACGGCGGTCTTCCCCGTGCCGGGCCCGCCCTGCACCACGACCGCCCCGGGCAGGGGCGCGCGGATCACCTCGTCCTGCTCCGCCTGGATCGTGGCGACGATGTCCCCCATCCGTCCCGTGCGTCGGGCGGTGACGGCGGCCAGCAGCGCACCCTGGGCATCGGCGCGCACGCCGTCCTCGCCCAGCAGCGTCGGGTCCAGGATGTCGTCCTCGAGGTCGCGCACCTCGCGCCCCCGCAGCATCAGGTGACGACGACGGCGCACGCGGCCCCGGTGGGCCGCCGTCGCCTGGTAGAAGGCGCCGGCCTCGGCCGCGCGCCAGTCGACGAGGAGGCGCTCGTGGTCCTCGGTGGTGAGGCCGATGCGCCCGATGTACCGCTGCTCGTCGGCCCCACCCTCCCGCTCGGCGTCGAGGTCGAGCCGGCCGAAGACGAGGCGGTCGTCCACGGCGTAGAGCTGGGCGAGTCGGTCCTCGTAGAGGCTGGCGAAGGCGTCGCGCTCGGAGTGGTTCTGCAGCGACCCCTGCGGGCCGGTCCGGCGCACGGCCGCGAGCTGGCGCTCCTTCTCCTCACGCAGGGCGTCGAGGCGGGCGTACCGCTCGGCGACCCGACCCCGCTCGAGGTCGAGCTCGGACTGGCGGACGGACACGGTATCGGTCATCGGGGGCCCTCGCGGTGCGGTGAGAGGCGGACCACGCTGCGGCCCGCCCGGCGGAAAAGTGACCACCCATGCTACGCCGACCGCGGTGAACGGCGGGTGACGCGGCGGTGCCCTGCCGGGCACCGCCGCGTCCGGCCCGGCCGACGCCGACTCGACCGGGCGACCGCGTCAGCGGGCGTCGACGACGGAGCCCGGCGTGTCGGCCCAGCGGCGCAGCGGTTCCAGGGCGTCCTCGAGCGCCCCGATCTGCGCCGCGACGGCCGTCGGCGCGGTCCCGCCCTGGGCGTCGCGAGAGGCGAGCGAGCCCTCCGTGCTGAGCACCTCGCGGACCTGCGGGGTCAGCGCCGGCGAGATGGCCGCGTACTCCTCGTCCGTGAGGTCCCACAGCTCCACGCCCCGGGCCTCGGCCGCCTTCACGGCCTCGCCGGACAGCTCGTGGGCCTCGCGGAACGGGACCCCCTGGCGGACGAGCCACTCGGCGACGTCGGTGGCCAGCGCGAAGCCCTGCGGGGCCAGCTCCGCCATGCGCTCCGTCTGGAACTCGAGGGTGGCGATCATCCCGGAGACGGCGGGCAGCAGCAGCTCGAGGGTGTCCGCGGCGTCGAAGACGGGCTCCTTGTCCTCCTGCAGGTCGCGGTTGTAGGCCAGCGGCATGCCCTTGAGCGTGGCCAGCAGCCCCGTGAGGTCGCCGATGAGGCGGCCGGACTTGCCGCGGGCCAGCTCGGCGACGTCCGGGTTCTTCTTCTGCGGCATGATCGAGGACCCTGTGGAGTACGCGTCGTGCAGCTTCACGAAGCCCGCCTCCTTGGTGGCCCAGAAGATGACCTCCTCCGAGATGCGGGACAGGTCGACGCCGACCATCGCGGCGACCCACGCGAACTCCGCGTACACGTCGCGGGCGGCGGTGCCGTCGATCGAGTTCCACACGGCCGACTCGAAGCCGAGCTCGGTGGCCACGGCGTTCGGGTCCAGACCCAGGGAGGAGCCTGCCAGGGCCCCGGAGCCGTACGGCGAGACGGCCGCGCGCGCGTCCCAGTCCACGAGCCGCTGCAGGTCCCGCGCGAACGCCCAGGCGTGCGCGAGCATGTGGTGCGAGAGCAGGACGGGCTGCGCGTGCTGCAGGTGGGTGCGGCCCGGCATCGGCGCGTGCGGGTGCGCCCGCGCCTGATCGAGCAGCGCGTCCACCGTGGCGATCACGCCCCGCGCGATGATGCGGGCGTGGTCGCGCAGGAACATCCGGCCGAGGGTGGCGACCTGGTCGTTGCGGGATCGGCCGGCCCGCAGGCGGCCGCCGAGCTCGGGACCGGCCCGCTCGATGAGGCCGCGCTCGAGCGAGCCGTGCACGTCCTCATCGGACGCCGTCGGGGTGTAGGCACCGGAACGCACGTCCGCCTCGAGACGGTCGAGGGCCGCGATCATTCCGTCCAGGTCGTCCGCACTGAGCAGACCGGCGGTGTGCAGCACCCGGGCGTGGGCACGGGAACCCGCGATGTCATAGGGCGCCAGGCGCCAGTCGAAGTGCGTGGACTTGCTGAGCGCGGCGAGCGCCTCGGAAGGGCCGCCGGCGAAGCGGCCGCCCCACAGGGCGCCCTCGTTGGTCCCGTGGCGGGCATCGGTGTTCTCGGTCATCGAAGGTCTCCTCGAGGTCGGTGACAGGCCGACGGCGGCCGGCCCGGTCGCGGGCGGGCCGCCGTCGTGCACGGGGCGTGCGGGGTCAGTCGTTGGACAGGCGGGCGACGTCCTGGAGGTCGGCGCCGCCGCGCAGGCGCTGCTCGCGCTCGGAGGCCGTCTTCGCGGACAGGCCGAAGATGTCGATGAACCCGCGGGCCGAGGACTGGTCGAACGAGTCGCCCTCGTCGTACGTGGCGAGGTTGAAGTCGTACAGGCCGGTCTCGGACCGGCGACCCTGCACCGTGGCGCGGCCACCGTGGAGCTCCAGGCGGATCTCACCGTTGACGTGCTCCTGGGTCGCGTCGATGAACGTGTCCAGGTTCCGCTTCAGCGGGGAGTACCACTGGCCGTCGTAGACCAGCTCGGTCCACCGCTGGTCCACATGCTTCTTGAAGCGCGCCTGTTCACGCTCCAGGGTGACGTTCTCGAGCTCACGGTGGGCCGCGATCAGCGCCATGGCCCCCGGTGCCTCGTAGATCTCGCGGGACTTGATGCCCACGAGGCGGTCCTCGACGATGTCGATCCGGCCCACGCCCTGGGCACCGGCCCGGCGGTTGAGCTCCTCGATGATCTCCAGCGGGCTCAGCGCGCGGCCGTCGAGGGCCGTGGGGACGCCGCGCTCGAAGGCGATCGTGACCACGTCCGGCGCCGGCGGGAAGGCGGGGTCGTCCGTGTAGTCGTAGACGTCCTTCGTGGGGCCGTTCCAGATGTCCTCGAGGAAGCCGGTCTCGACGGCGCGGCCCCACACGTTCTGGTCGATCGAGAACGGGTTCTTCTTGGTGGTGACGATCGGCAGGTCGTTGCGCTCGGCGTACTCGATGGCCTTCTCACGGGTCAGGGCGAGGTCGCGCACCGGGGCGATGCACTTCAGGTCGGGCCCGAGGGTCTGAATGGAGACCTCGAAGCGGACCTGGTCGTTGCCCTTGCCGGTGCAGCCGTGCGCCACCGTCGAGGCGCCGAACTGGCGGGCCGCCGCGACCAGGTGGCGGGAGATCACCGGGCGCGAGATCGCGGAGACCAGCGGGTAGGCGTCCATGTAGAGGGCGTTGGCCTTGAGCGTGGGCATGCAGTACTGCTCGGCGAACTCGTCACGCGCGTCGGCGACGTAGGCCTCGACGGCGCCGCAGTCCAGGGCGCGCTGGCGGATCGTCTCGAGGGACTCGCCCCCCTGGCCCACGTCGACCGCGACGGCGACGACCTCGGCGCCCGTGGCCTCGGCGATCCAGCCGATGGCCACCGAGGTGTCCAGGCCGCCCGAGTAGGCAAGGATGATGCGTTCCTTCACGTTTTCTCCTCTTTATATAGGGGGGGTCTCCCAGCGCGGCACGTGGCCGTCGGAGGCGTGCTCGGTGGCGATCCTACCCGGATCTTGAATAAATATGCAACTGACGGAATATCAGCTCCCGATGGCCCCTGTGCAGCCCCTCTGCGCCGACAGCGACGGCCACGGGCGACCATCGCTCCGCCCTCGAATCCCGGGTCGAACGCGACTCAGGTCACGGCCTCGGCCGTCGATCGTGACCTTCGCCCATGCCCCTGTGACGGAGGTTGTCCACACCGGCGGATCAGACACCATGACAGCAAATCCGACCAGTAGCGTGCATTTCATCCACGCGCCCACGACTCTAGGGATCGATTCGTCACCCGTTCTCAAATTTCAGACAGACGGGCAAGAATCCGTCGACCCATGATTTGACGCGAGGGGGGCTCCCGTCGTTGACTCTTCCGTAGCCGATTCGTGATCGAACCGTGATCTGACCGAGAGGTCGGGGACGGGGAGGCCACGACATCGAACCCCCTCCGACGGTCGCCCGCTGCTGGGTCGTCTCGAACCGACGGAGGGCATGACCCGACCAAGGAGAAGGACGACCCCGGTGCGCCTCGGCCGCCGATCAGCGAGGACTCGCCATGGACACCATGACTCTCTTCACCACTTCCGCCACCCGCTCCCGCCGTGCCACCGCCTCGATCGTCGCGGGCATGACCCTCGCCGGCGCCGCCGCCGTGGGCTTCTCCGCCCCGGCCCAGGCCGCCACCGTGGACACCTGGGACCGCCTCGCCGAGTGCGAGTCCAGCGGCACCTGGGACATCAACACCGGCAACGGCTTCTACGGCGGCGTGCAGTTCACCCTGTCCTCCTGGCAGGCCGTCGGCGGCGAGGGCTACCCGCACCAGGCCTCGAAGGCCGAGCAGATCAAGCGCGCCGAGATCCTCCAGGACCTGCAGGGCTGGGGCGCCTGGCCGCTGTGCTCGCAGAAGCTGGGCCTGACCCAGGCTGACGCGGACGCCGGCGACGTGGACGCCGCCCCGGTCGCCGTGGAGCGCACCGCCACCGTGCAGCGCCAGTCCGCCGCGGACGAGACTGCTGCCGACCAGGCTGCGGCTGAGCAGGCTGCGGCCGACCAGGCCGCGGCTG
>NZ_JBQXFD010000028.1:0-9864 GCF_052615555.1 Micrococcus sp. EWR3.9.1 | reverse complement strand
CCCCCAGGGTCTCAGCTGACTCGTGCATCTATTCTCAGACACGCCCTAGGTGCGGCTGACGGCCAGTTGAGCCAGTGAAGGGTCCACGGGGGCCGGAAATGGGCAACCCAGGGCAGGGGTGGTGCGGTCAGTCCCCCACCGGGGCTAGGCAGGAGGGCCCGGGAGGCCAAGTGGGACACGACAGGTGCCTTGGTCAGGGCCGAGGCGCAGGTATCGTCCACGGCCTCCAGGGCACAGACCGGCAGCCCGGGGTCGGCTGCCTCATCCCCGGCAGGCTCGGCCGGGAGCACGACCTCGGGCACCATGCCGGCCGGACCGATGGCCCCCGGCCCGAGGTGATGAACAGTTGTGGCGGCGGCCGTACCGGTGGCGGCCCAAGCCGCGCTGGTGCCCGTACCAGCGTGCATCCCGAGCAGGCCCAGGATCAACACGAGGGTGCCCAGAACGGTTCGAAGGGCGGGCCAGCCGGACAGGGGGCGGCGGGGGGAGGTCACAGCAGCGATTCGGTGGTGTTCCCGCCGTCCGTGGTGGACAGCACGGTCGAGCCGACGACCAGCAGTGCTTCGGTCTGCCCGTCGTCGGTGATGCCCGTTCCCAGGGCGGTGGCCGTGCCGACCGGGCGGTCGCTGGCGGTCCAGGTGTCGCCGGCGTCGGTGCTGGTCAGCAGGTGTCCCTCGGTGCCGGCGCCCACGGCGGTGGTGTCATCGGCCCAGGCGACCAGGTGCATCAGCTGGGGGGTGTCCAGGGTGGTCCAGGTCGCGCCGTGGTCGGTCGAGCGCAACATGCCGGTTTCGGTGGTGGCCAGCACGGTCCCGGTTTTGGGGGAGATCGCCAGCGATGCCGGGGCGACGGGGATCTCAAGGCTCTGCCAGGTGAGGCCGTCGGTGCTGGCGCGCAGTTGCCCATCGAAGCCGAGGACCCCGTTCGGGCCGGCGGCCAGGGCGTGGAAATCGGATGCGCCGCCGCGGGAGAGCACCGTCCAGCTCTGGCCCCGGTCGGTGGACTCGGCCAGGCCCAGCGGCTCGGGCAGGTCGGTGCGCGGCGCGGGGTGACCCGAGGCCAGGTAGCGGCCCTCGGGAGTCAGAGTGAAACCCATGAAGTCCACGACCGGACCGACCTGGGTCAGCTCCCCGTCCTGGAGCCGGAACAGGCCCTGGTGGGTGGCCAGCAGCACCTCACCGGACTCGGGGTCCCGGGTGAGGGCATGGACGTGGGTGATGGCCGTGCCGGTGCCCTGCGTGCCGGTGCCGGCCGCCGGGGATGTCGCGGGGTTCGGCGCGGCGCAGGCGGTGAGGGTGCCAGCGCCGAGCAGGGTCAGCCCGCCGGCGATCAGGGTTCTGCGGGTCAGGGGGGTCATGGAGCCTTTCCGCCCCGGGCCAAAAGGCGGGGCTTCTACCATTATCGGCCGGTGACGCGCCGGGATGGGGCGGTTTGCCTTGAAGATTCGATGAAGATTCCCCGCCCCGGCACCGTTCTGAGCCGCCGGGGCGCGAGACAGAGCGAGACTGGACCCATGAACTCTGGCACTGGCACTGGGACTGACACTGGGACTGGTCCGGCGGCCGGCCGGGTGTTGGTGGTCGATGACGAGAAGCCGCTGGCGCGCATGGTGGCCACCTACCTGGAGCGGGCCGGCTACGAGGTGGCCCTCACCCACACCGGCCCGGCCGCAGTGCAGGCCGCCCGGGTTCACGAGCCCGACGTGATAGTCCTGGACCTGGGCCTGCCCGGGCTGGACGGGATCGAGGTGTGCCGGCGGGTGCGGGCCTTCTCCGAGTGCTATGTGCTGATGCTCACCGCCCGCGGCGATGAGCACCACCGGTTGGAGGGATTGGCGGTGGGGGCCGATGACTACATCACCAAACCCTTCAGCGTCCGGGAGCTGGTCGCCCGGGTGGGGGCGGTCATGCGCCGGCCGCGCACAACGGTGTCAGCCCCCGAACCGGAACGGGTCTGCGGTGACCTGGTCATCGACCTGGCCGCCCACGAGGCCCGCGTGTCGGGCCAGGTGGTGCAACTAACGCGCACGGAGTTCGACCTGCTGGCCGCCTTGTCGGGGCGCCCGCACCAGGCCTTCTCCCGGCGCCAGCTGATCGATATCGTCTGGGACCCGGCCTGGGTGGGCGATGAACGGCTCGTGGACGTGCACATCAAGAACCTGCGCCGCAAGCTCGACGCGGACCCGGCCCGCTATATCGACACCGTCCGCGGGGTCGGCTACCGGATGGCGGAGCAATGACCGGCCGGCGGCGCTACCAAGGATTAGCGGCCCGGTTCTTCCTCGCCCAGCTGCTGGTGGTGGGGGCCAGCGTGCTGGCCGCGGTGGTGGTGGCCTCCCTGGCCGGCCCACCACTGTTCCACGAGCACCTGGAACAGGCCGGGGCCGGACACGATGCAGCCCAGATGCTGCACGTGGAGCAGGCCTACCGGGACGCCAATTTCTGGACCCTGGGCGTGGCCCTGGCCACGGCCTTGATCTGTTGTCTGGCATTGACCTGGCATGTCGCCCGCCGGATCCAGAGTCCGATCAACGCCCTGACCCAGGCGGCCAAGGCCATGGCCGGTGGACGGTACGACACCCGCGTGCCGGCCATGGGCGCCGGCACCGAGGTGGAGGAGCTGGCAGGGTCTTTCAACACCATGGCCGCACGGCTTCAGCGCACCGAGGACACCCGTCGACGGATGCTCTCGGACCTGGCCCACGAGCTGCGCACCCCCGTCTCCGTGCTGACCGTCTACCACGAGGCCCTGCAAGACGGGGTGTCCCACTGGGACGAGCCCACCGGTGAGCTGATGGGCGAGCAGCTGGCCCGGTTGACCCGGCTGGTGGAGGACATCAACGACGTCTCCCGCGCCGAGGAGGGCCGGATCGAACTGGACCGCAGCCCCCAAGGGGTCAGCGGGCTGCTGCATGCCGCGACCGAGGCCCACAAGGAGGCCTACGCCACCAAGGGCGTGGCCCTGACCATGGACGCCGATCCGGGCCTGGCCGTGGACGTGGACCGCCAGCGCATGGGCCAGGTCCTGGGCAACCTGCTCACCAACGCCCTGCGCCACACCCCGGCCGGGGGCCGGGTCACCCTCGAGGCCCGACAAAGCCCGTCCGGGGTCACGCTCAGCGTCACCGACACCGGGGAGGGGATCTCTCCCGAGCACCTGCCGCACGTCTTCGAACGCTTCTACCGCGGGGACACCGCCCGCGACCGTGACCACGGCGGCTCCGGGGTCGGCCTGGCCATCTCCCGAGCTCTCATTCAGACCCACGGCGGCACCTTGAGCGCCACCTCCACCACGGCCGGGGCGACGTTCACCATCGACCTGCCCACCAAGCAGCCCCCGACCAGCCCACCTACCGGCGCACCCGTTTATCCACCGTGAACACCGGCGCTCCACCCCTTGAATGATACCCCCGGGGGGTATATACCAAGAGGAGAGGCGCCGTCCGGCGCCGCCCTCAGACCTGAAGGAGACCGTCATGACCGAATCCGCCCGCACCCCGCTGCCGGGGGCCACCAACGGCTGCTCGTGCTGCGCCCCAGCCGCCGACGCCACCGCCCCCGCCGGGCACCAGAGTGCCGACCCAACCGGGACGAGCGCCGGCGACGCGACCTACCAGGTGGAGGGCATGACCTGCGGACACTGCGTGGGCTCCGTCGCCGAGGCCGTGAGCGCCCTGGACGGGGTGGACGATGTCCGGGTCGAACTGGTCGCCGGCGGGGCCTCCCCCGTCACCGTGACCGGGCCCGCCTCCGCGGACTCCGTGCGGACGGCCATCGAAGCGGCCGGCTACCGCGTCCGGATCTAACCGACCCATCCCCTCGAGGTCGGCGCCCCACCGCCGAGCCGGTCGCCGAACAGACCGCCGAGCAGAAGGAACACCATGAGCACCCCGCACCACCACGATCACCCCACCGACCAGACCGCCGAACACCCAGACCCGAACCCCCACGCCGGCCACGCCAACCACACCGACCATGCCGCCCACCACCCCGCGGACGCGGCCACCCACGGGCAGGCCATGCCCCAGGGCCACGCCCACTCGGCCCTGGACGAGGACCACCAGGTCCACGACCACGGTCAGCACGCCGGGCATTCCACCGCGATGTTCAAGAACCGGTTCTGGGTCTCACTGGTGCTCTCCATCCCGGTGGTGTTCTTCAGCCACATGGTCGGGCAGCTGCTGGGCTACCACGTCCCCGAGTTCCCGGGCTCGGCGTGGATCGCCCCGGTGCTGGGCACCGTGATCTACCTCTATGGCGGCATGCCCTTCCTGAAGGGCGGGCTGACCGAGTTGCGCGCCCGCCAGCCCGGGATGATGCTGCTGATCGCGATGGCCATCACGGTGGCCTTCGTCGCCTCCTGGGTCACGACCCTGGGCATCGGGGACCTGATGCTGGACTTCTGGTGGGAACTGGCCCTGCTGGTGGTCATCATGCTGCTCGGGCACTGGATGGAGATGCGCGCCCTCGGCGCGGCCTCCTCCGCCTTGGACGCGCTGGCGGCGCTGCTGCCGGAGGAGGCCGAGAAGGTCGTGGACGGTGACACCATCACCGTGCCGATCACCGAGTTGGCCGTGGGCGATGTGGTGCTAGTGCGGGCCGGGGCCCGGGTGCCGGCCGACGGGACCATCCTCGAGGGCGCCGCGGAGTTCGACGAGGCGATGATCACCGGGGAGTCGAAGCCCGTGCTGCGCCAGGCCGGGGACACGGTGGTCGCTGGGACCGTGGCCACCGACAACACCGTGCGGGTGAAGGTGGCCGCCGTCGGGACCGACACGACCCTGGCCGGGATCCAGCGGATGGTCGCCGACGCCCAGGAGTCCTCCTCCCGGGCCCAGGCGTTGGCAGACCGGGCCGCCGCGTTGCTGTTCTGGTTCGCCCTGGTTGCGGCGATCATCACCGCGATCGTGTGGACCGCGATCGGCCAGCCCACCGACGCGGTCACCCGCACCGTGACCGTGCTGGTGATCGCCTGCCCGCACGCCCTGGGCCTGGCCATCCCGCTGGTGATCGCCCTCTCCACCGAACGCGCCGCCAAGTCCGGGCTGCTGATCAAGGACCGGATGGCCCTGGAGAAGATGCGGACCATCGACGTGGTGCTCTTTGACAAGACCGGCACCCTGACCGAGGGCGCCCACGCCGTCACCGGTGTCGCCGCGGCGCCCGGCATTTCCGAGGCCGAGCTGTTGGCCTACGCCGCCGCGGCCGAGGCCGACAGCGAGCACCCGGTGGCCCGGGCCATCGTCACCGCCGCCGGGCAGCACCCGCAGGCCAGCACGTTGCGCAAGCGCGGCACGGACTTCAGTGCTGCCATGGGCCGCGGGGTGCGCGCCACCGTGGACGGTTCCGAGATCCTCGTCGGGGGCCCGAACATGCTGCGCGAGCTTAACCTGACCATGCCGGCGGAGATCACTGAGCACACCGCCTCCTGGACCGCGCGCGGGGCCGGGGTGTTGCACGTGCTGCGCGAGGGGTCCGTTATCGGCGCGGTCGCCGTGGAGGACAAGGTCCGCCCCGAGTCCCGGGCCGCCGTGGCCGCCCTGCACGCCCGCGGCATCAAGGTCGCGATGATCACCGGCGATGCCCGCCAGGTCGCCGAGGCCGTCGGGGCGGACCTGGGCATCGACGAGGTCTTCGCCGAGGTCCTCCCCCAGGACAAGGACACCAAGGTCACCGAGTTGCAGTCCCGGGGACTGTCCGTGGCCATGGTGGGCGACGGCGTCAACGACGCCCCGGCGCTGGCGCGGGCCGAGGTCGGCATCGCCATCGGCGCCGGCACCGACGTGGCCATGGAGTCCGCCGGCGTTGTGCTGGCCAGCAACGACCCCCGCGCGGTGCTGTCGATGATCGAGCTCTCCCAGGCCAGCTACACCAAGATGATCCAGAACCTGGTGTGGGCCACCGGCTACAACGTGCTCGCCGTGCCGCTGGCCGCCGGCGTGCTCGCCCCGATCGGGTTCGTGCTCTCCCCCGCGGTGGGCGCGATCCTGATGTCCGTCTCCACCATCGTGGTGGCCCTCAACGCCCAGCTGCTGCGCCGGATCGACCTGGACCCGGAGCACCTGGCTCCTCTCGAGCGCCCCCGGTCGCAGGCTGCCCTTCAACCCGCGACCTCCTGATCGCGCCTCTTGGCGCTAACTCTGATATGAACCCTCAACCCACTGTGGAAGGACCCACCATGAAACGCACCATGACGCTGACCGCCCTGGCCCTGGCCTCCGCCCTGACCTTGACCGCCTGCGGCACCGGCGCCCAGGACGAGAACGCCGGCGCTGAGGCCTCGGCCACCGCGACCAGCTCCGCCCCCGCCGCCACCCCTGCGGCCACGGCCACCGCGACACCGTCCACCACGGCGACCGGTTCGGCCGAGGAGGTCTCCGCCGAGCACAACGACGCGGACGTGATGTTCGCCCAAATGATGATCCCGCACCACCAGCAGGCCGTTGAGACGAGCGAGATGCTGCTGGCCAAGGATGACGTCCCGGCGGAGGTGGCCGCGTTCGCCCAGAAGGTCATCGACGCCCAGGGCCCGGAGATCGAGCGCATGAACGCCATGCTCACCGCCTGGGGCCAAGACCCCGTGGACACGGACGGCATGGACGGTATGGAGGGCATGGACCACGGCGGGATGTCCGGGATGATGTCCGAGGAGGACATGGCCGCCCTGGAGCAGGCCCAGGGCACCGAGGCCGCCCGGTTGTACCTGGAGCAGATGACCGCCCACCACAAGGGCGCCGTGGACATGGCCAAGGACGAGGTCGAGGACGGCCAGAACCCGCAGGCCGTGCAGCTCGCCGAGCAGGTCATCGCCGACCAGGAGGCCGAGATCACCGAAATGCAACAGATGCTCGACAAGCTCTGAGCACCGTCGTCCGCTGCGGGCATCCGGTGAGACGCGGCTGGCGATAGACCCCGAAACCGGAACGGGTCCTCCAGGAAAGGAGACGAGCATGCAGGACAAGATCAAGGTCGCGGTGAACGGGTACGGGGTCATCGGCAAACGCGTCGCCGACGCGGTCCGGGCCCAGGAGGACATGGCGCTGGTCGGAGTCAGTGACGTCATCGCTGACTACCGGATCGCGACTGCGGCCGGGAAGGGTATCCCCGTCTACGCCTCTACCGAGCAGGCCCTACCGGTGATGGCGGATGCCGGCCTTCCCGTCGTCGGAGGCCTGCACGACCTGCTCGAGAACGTTGACGTCGTGGTGGACTGCACCCCGGCCCAGGTGGGCGCCGGCAACCTGGAGCTCTACCGTGCCCACGGGGTCAAATCCGTGTTCCAGGGCGGGGAGAAGCACGATCTCACCGGCCACTCCTTCGTCGCCCACGCCAACTACGCCACCGCCCTGGGCCGGGACAGCACCCGGGTGGTGTCCTGCAATACCACCGCCACCGTCCGGGCCCTTACCGCGCTGAAGGACGTCGGACTGCTGTCCAAGGCCCGGGGGGTGCTCATCCGCCGGGCCACCGATCCGTGGGAATCGGACCATTCCGGGATCATGAACACCATCGTCCCCGAGGGCCGAATCCCCAGCCATCAGGGGCCCGACGCCCAGTCGGTGGTCCCGGACCTGGACGTGGTCACCATGGCCGCCAAGGGAGCCCACACTCAGAACCACCTGCACTACTGGACGATCGAGCTCACCCGCCCGGCCGAGAAGCAGGAGGTGTTGGAGGCGTTCCGGGCGATGCCGCGGATCGCCTTCGTCCGGCGCTCGGACGGCGTCGTGGCGGTCAATAGCACCGTGGAACTCATGGAGGACCTGGGCCGGCCCCGGGGTGATATGTATGAGGTGGCCCTCTGGGAAGACATCCTCACCGTGGACGGCAACGAGCTGTACTACACCTACACGGTGGACAACCAGGCGATCGTCGTCCCCGAGAACATCGACGCGATCCGGGCCCTCACCGGAACCGTCGACGACGGCGGCGAGTCCATCCGGCGCACCGACCGCGCCTTGGGGGTGCGCCAGGACTTCGTGCGCTCCTCGGTGGCTGCCCGTTGAACTGCGCGGCAGACGCCGCTGAGGCGGTGCCCGGCCCCAGGAATGGGGGGTGGTCGGACACCGCTTCGGCGGCCGCGGACTACCGCAGCGGTCCTATGGCCTCCGGTCAGGTGCGAGAGGCCGTCGCGATCGCGTTGATGGCCTCATCCAACACCGCATTGAACTGCGCTGGGCTCTGGGCCGTACTCAGCCCTTCGGTCAGGGCGCGGGAGAAGCTGGCGATCACGCCGTGGTTGCGGGCCAGCAGGGTGGTGGCCTGGGCCCGGGTATAGCCGCCCGACAGGGCCAGGACGCGGATCACTCGGGGATGGTCCACGAACTCGCGGTAGAAGTCCGCCCGCTCCGGCAGCGTCACTTTGAGGATGACCGACTGGTCGTCTCCGAGCTTGTCCAGTTGGGCGAGGATTGCCGCCTTGAGCTGGTCCTCCACCTCGGCCTTGCGGGGGCTGCAGATATCCACCTCGGGCTCGATGATGGGCACCAGCCCGGTAACGAGGATCTGACGGGCGAGCCCGAACTGCTGCTCCACGACGGAGCCCACCCCATCCCCGGGCAGCTTGATGACCGAGCGCATCTTCGTCCCGAACATGTGCTTTTCGACGGCTCGAGACAGTAAGTCATCCAGGTGCGGGATGGGTTTCATGAGCTGGGCGCCTTGCTGTTCCGGGGCCAAGCCCTGGTCGATTTTGAGGAAGGGCACGATGCCTTTGCTGTTCCACAGGTAGTCGCCCGTGGGGGAACCCTCCACCTGGCGGTTCATTGTGTTCTCGAACAGGATGGCCCCCATGACGCGCTCACCGTCGAAGCTGGGGCTGGTGATGATACGTGTGCGCACCTGGTGTACCAGGTCGAACATCTCCTCTGGGCCGGAGTAGGCATCCTTGTCGATCCCGTAGAGGTGCAAGGCCGCCGGGGTGCTGCCCCCGCTCTGGTCCAGCGCCGCGACGAATCCGGCACCGTTCCTGACCCTCTGATACTTCTCCGAGTCCATGGGAGCCTTCCGCGGCGAGGGAGCACGGTGGTCCGGGTTCCCTGCGCGCGTCATGGACGACTGGCCGCCCTCAAGGGGGAACGGTCATCAGCAGGCTCAACCCAGGGTGACGAGCAGGTCCGCGCAGGCCTGCTCACACCGGCGGCAGGCCTCGGCACACACCTTGCAGTGCTCGTGCATCTGGGCGTGGCTCTCGCATTCGTCCCCGCACGTCTTGCAGGCGGCCCGGCAGGCCTCGAGCAGGGCGCGGGTGGTCTCGACGTTGTTGCCGGTCTGCCGGGACAGCATCCGGCCTGTGGCGGCGCAAACATCGGCGCAGTCCAGGTTCAACCGGATGCACTGCCTCAGGTCGGCCACCATGTCCTCGGCCAGGCAGGCGTCCGCGCAGGCCGTGCAGGTCTGGGCGCACTCGAAGCAGGCCTGGATGCACTCGGCCAGCTTCTGCCGGTCGATGTTGCCCACATTCTTTGGGTAGGTGTCCAGCATGGCGCTCACGTGATGGGTCATGATGTGCTCCTTCGTCGATCTGATCCGACGCACCGGCCTTCGCCGGCCCGCCCTGCCATCGACCGTAGACCGCCCCGCCGACGCGGGTGAAGGGCTCAACCTTGAAGGTTCCGTGAAGATCGCCGGCCACGGAGGCCCGCGGACTCCTTTACGGGCAGGGATGACGCAGGTGTGACCAGCCGCCCCTCAGCCCGGCCGACGGCCCTGAGGACCACGCCGACGGGGAGGACCAGCAGGGCTCGCCTCAACGTGGATCCTGTCGGACCGGACGGTCGGTGTCGGGAAGAGCGCTTATGCGATCCGACCAGGGGCGTCGAGGCCGCCGGTGCAGGGTTGCCGGGTGCATTCGGATCGAGGATCG
>NZ_JBQXFD010000027.1:0-10483 GCF_052615555.1 Micrococcus sp. EWR3.9.1 | reverse complement strand
TTACACCACTTCCAGGGACTTGACCGAGGGCGCGTACCGCAGGCCGCGGTCGCCCGTGACTCGGAGTGTCACGCCAGACTCTCGACGAGGCACTGGCGGACCGAGGGAAGTATGCAGAGCTGACGTGAGACAACCGTATTAGCCACTCGCCCCGGAGGCCGGTGGGGCACCCTCGCTGGGAATGTAGGAGTCGTGGTGTTGGACGACGGCTTGCCGTAGCAGTTCAGCCTCGGCCATGGCTGCGGTCCCCTCCTGGCGGACGGCTTCGCAGTACCAGAGCACGAGCTCGGAGAACCGCTCCCCAAACTCGACAAGGACCGGTCGGAAGGGAAAGCCCCTCTCCTGATCCCGCAGGAATCGCTTCGCTCCCCCGCTGAACCCGTCCCAGGCAAGGAGGTTGGTGGCGTTCAAACACATCTCACCTTCCAGATGGCCGGGTCTGAAATGGAGCTTCGTAACCCATGGAGCCGTCTTGTGATGTTGCAGGTAGTTGCGGAAGCGCTGCACGAACGCCACGGAGGCATGCTCCCTCCTCGTGGTCGCATACCGGCTGTCGTACTCCTCCTTGAGGGCAGGGCTGCTCACGACGTGAAGCGTCGTCTTGATGTGATCTTCAAGGGCCTTCAGCGCGGCCATGCAGGAAAGGGCCTTGCGGTCCAGCACTCGAACAAGTTGGTCCCGCTCGTCCGGGTGGCCCTCGCTGTTCAGGCGGATAACGAGTTCCGGATCATGTTCGTATGACAGGAGGAGATCCGCGAGCTCCACATGTTCGTCGTTCCAAATGTCAAAGGACTTACCGAACTCGCCGATGTAGTACCAGTATCGATACCCCTCGCTTGCCGTGAGCTCCGCCTTGAGCTGCTCTAGGCGCGACTTCCATGCCTGATATGCCTGCGGGCCGAATGGCTGCGTCGGGTTCATGAGCACAGGCTAGGCCGAGCTGCAGGCAGGATCTACAGGACGATCATGGGCGTGAGCGAGTGGACGGGCCGCAATGATTCTGCCACCCGGTGACCTACGTGCTCTGCGGTACCCCTGTCGACAGCTGATCGGGCTCATGGGGGGGGGCATCCTCTCAAGGGGCGGCGCAGGGATTGGCTTCCGCGGAGTCTCCCGGACCCGCCCTCCGGGGGGTCGTCCGGCGCCTTAGGCCGTAGTCTTGCCCGTAGCTCCGCCAGGAACGCTGCCTCTGACCTGGAATAATCCCAGGTCAGAGGCCATTCCTCGTAGGGCGTGCGGGACTTGAACCCGCGACCCAGGGATTATGAGTCCCCTGCTCTGACCGACTGAGCTAACGCCCCTCCCCCGCGGCATCGCGCGGGACCCGCCCATCCTACCGACGGGTCTCAGAGCAGCGCGCGGACCTCGGCGGCCGTCGCGCCGCGGTAGAGGCGCTCGAAGATGTCCACCGTCTTCTGGGCGGAATGGTGCAGGGCCTTCGCGTGGGACGCCTCACCCATGGCGGCGCGCTCCGCGTCCGAGAGGTCGAGGATCCGGGCGATCCGCTCGGCCAGGGCCACGTGGTCCCCGGGCGGGAAGAGGTGGCCGTTGACGCCCTCGTCCACGAGGTGGGGCAACGCGAGGGCGTCCGCGAGGACCACCGGGGTGGACGCGCTGAGCGCCTCGAGGGTCACGAGGGACTGCAGCTCCGCCGTGCCCGGCTGGCAGAACACGTCGGCGCGCAGGTAGGCCGCCCGCAGCTCCTCCTCGGAGACGTGGCCGCGCAGCAGGACGCGGTCGGCCGCCCCCTCCTCGTCCACCGTGGCACGGATGCGGTCGCGCTGCTCGCCGTCGCCGACGATCTCGGCGTGCACGTCCAGGTCGGGACGGGTGCGGGCCAGGTGCGCGATCGCACGGATCAGCACCTCCACGTTCTTCTCCACGGCCAGCCGCCCCACGAAGAGCACGACCGGATGGCCGGGATGGTCCACCCTCTCCCCCGGCTGCAGCTCGTAGGCGCTCGCATCGATGCCGTTGGAGACCGGGAGGACGTTGTCCAGGCCGGCGTGCTCGGCCATGGCCTGCGCGGCGAGGGCCGTGGGGGTGGTGACCACCGCGCCCTTGCCCATGAGCCGACCCATGTCCTTCCACGACACCCGGGAGACGATGTCCAGGAACCACTGCGGGAACGGCAGGAACGGCTCGAGGTTCTCCGGCATGAAGTGGTTCGTGGAGACGATCCGGATGCGGCGCCGCTCGGCCTCGTTGATGGCGGCCTCGCCGATCATGTAGTGGCACTGGGCGTGCACGACGTCCGGCTGGACCTCGCGGTAGATGCGGCGGAAGGAGGTCTTGGCGTGCCGCGGGAGCACCACACGGTAGTACTCGTGCGTCGGCGCCGGCAGGGAGCGCAGCAGGTGCACGGTGGCCTCCGGCCGGTGCTCCACGGTGTCCGGGCCGGCGTCACTGCGCGGCATCACGACGTGGACCTCGTGGCCGCGCGCGTGCAGCGCCGTGGCGAGGCGGTGGCCGAAGGTGGCGGCCCCGTTGACGTGCGGCGGATAGGTGTCTGCGGCGATCAGCACCTTCAGGGGGCGGTCGGCGGCGATCCCGGGACGGTCGGACACGGCGGTCCCTCTCTGTGGTGGCGATGGCACGACGGCGCCCGGCCCGTGCCGTGAGGATCGGCCGCGGGCACGGCGCGCGTCCCACGGTAGCAACCGTCGGCGCCGGCACGAGGATGCGCGAGGGGGTCAGCCCCGGCGGGACGGGTCCTCACGCGGGTCCTGACCGTCCGCCCGCAGGCCGCGGGCCTTGCCCACCGCGCGCACGAGGTAGTCCCCTGCGGCGAGGATGTGCAGCAGGCAGCCGGCGCCGACCAGAGCCAGGGCCACGCCGCTCCACGGGCCGCCGTCGACCCCCGGCACACGGGCGAGCAGGAGCAGGGGCGTGCCCACCAGCAGCAGCGCGGTGCGCACCTTGCCCAGGACCGTGACCGGCAGGTCCGGGCTGCCCCCGAACAGCCACAGGCACACGGCGGCGAGCACGACGTCCGGGATCGCGATGGCCAGGGCGAGCCAGAGCGGGGCGATGCCCGTGGCCACGAACGTCACGGCCACCACCAGCAGGGAGAGGCGGTCCGCCACCGGGTCGAGCCACCGCCCGACCGTGGAGATCATGTCGAACCGGCGCGCCACGTAGCCGTCCACCCAGTCCGTGCCGGAGAGCACCGCCAGGATCACGAACGCGTCCAGGTGCCGGCCGTCGACGGTGAGCCACACGAACACCGGCACCAGGGCGAAGCGGGCCAGGGTGATGAGGTTGGGCACGGTCAGCCAGGTGTCGCGGACGCGGTACTCGTGGCCCTCGCGCAGGCCGACGTCGATCACACGCATGGGTCGCTCCTCCAGGGTCCGCGGGCGGACGCCCCCGCCGGGCGCCCGACACGCCCAGCCTACCGACGCCGTCGCCCCTCCCCGCAGACGACGAGACCCCGATCCGTGGGGATCGGGGCCTCGGGGGCTGGGGAGCGCGGGCGCCCCCGGATCAGCGGCGGCGCAGACGGCTGGCGAGCGCCACGAACGCGGCGGAGGAGGCGCCGAGCAGCGCGAGCGGCTGCCAGTTGTCCTTCACGTAGTCCTCGGCCTCGGCGGTCCGCTCCCCCGCGCGGGCGGCACTGGTGAACGGCGCGGTCTGCTCGGTGGCGTGCGCGGTCTCGGGGGTGACCCCGCGACCCTTGCGCTGGGCGGCGAAGGCCGCGAGCTGGCCCTTCACGCTGGTCTTCTCGTCCAGGCCGGAGCGGATGTCGCCCAGGTGGCGGCGGCGCAGGTCGGCACGACGGCGGATCTCCGCCTCGGTGGCGTCGTCACGGCCCGGGTGGGGAGCGGCCTCGCCGTTCTTGCGGGCCTTCTTGTTCTCCTTCTTCTCCACCTTCTTCCGCTCGGCCTCGCGGGCGGCCTCGACACGCTTGGCCTCAGCGCGCTCCGCCTTGAGCCGGTCGTACTCGGCCGGATCGAAGGCGTTGCCCTCCTTGAGGTAGCCGAGGTCGTACTCGAGGTTGCGCACGATCTCCTGCGGCACGAGCGGCATGGCACCCTTGACCATCACGAGGCCGACGCCGGCGAAGATCAGGCCGAGCACGAGGAAGGCCAGCGCCACCATGAGCGCCGGGAACCAGAAGGTCGGGTCGGCGAAGGCGCCGATCAGGGTCACCACGAGGGCGACCACCATGAGCGCGAGGAAGAACAGGCCCACCACCGCGATGCCGGCGCCGATGCCGGCCTTCTTGCCCTTCGCGGCCACGTGCCTCTTGGCGAGCTCGAGCTCGTCCTTCATCTGCAGGGGCAACAGGCGCACGACGGCGCCGAGCAGGTCGGTCAGCGAGCTCGCGCGGGTCTGCGGGGTCACCGGGACGGCGGTCCGCGGCGCGCGGACCTTCGACGCATCGGCGGGGGGAGCCTGGTGGGACATGGTGCATGCCTTCCGTGGAGTGCCTGGACAGATGCGCCCGGGCGGCGCGGCGGTCGCCGGGCATTCTCGAGCAAAGCTATCACCGGCCCGCCCCCAGGGGGACGGGCCGGGTGCGCGCGATGGCGGCTGGATCAGAAGTCGATGACCGCCGGGTCGGGGCCGAGACGGCCGTCCTCGCGGTCCAGCGCGTCGATCCGGGCGACGTCGTCGTCGGTGAGCTCCACCCCCGCGGCCTCGAGGTTCGAGACGATGCGCTCGGGCGTCACGGACTTGGGAATGACCACGAAGCCGTGGGCGAGGTGCCACGCGATGACCACCTGGGCCGGCGTCGCGCCGCGGGCCTCGGCGATCTCCGTGACCACGGGGTCGGCGAGGAGGTCGCCGCCCTGACCGAGCGGGGACCAGGACTCGTGGACGATGCCGTGGCGGCCCTCGACCTCGCGCAGCTCACGCTGCTGCCAGTACGGGTGGGTCTCGACCTGGTGGATCACGGGCACCACACCGGTGGCCTCGATGATCTCCTCGAGCTGGGCGGCCGGGAAGTTGGAGACGCCGATCGAGCGCACCTTGCCCTGCTTCTGCGCCTCGATCAGGGCCTTCCACGTCTCCAGGTACTTCCCCTGCGCAGGCTTGGCCCAGTGGATGAGGTAGAGGTCGACGTAGTCGGTGCCGAGCTTGTCCAGCGAGACGTCGAGGGCGGCGAGCGCCTCCTCGTAGCCCTGGTCCGAGTTCCACACCTTGGTGGTGAGGAACAGCTCCTCGCGGGCGACGCCGGACGCGGCGATGCCGCGGCCCACGCCCTCCTCGTTCCCGTAGATCGCGGCGGTGTCGATGTGGCGGTAGCCGGCGCGGATCGCCTGCTCGACGACGTCGGCCGCGACGTCGTCCTCGACCTGCCACACGCCGAGTCCGAGCTGCGGGATCTGCTGGCCGTCGTGGAACGGGACGGTGGGCACGCTGGTCATGGGGGCACTCCTGGGAGGTCGGGGTCGGGCGGATGCGTCGGATGCAACCGCACGCGGACGGGGGGCATTCCCGACGGCGGTCACCGGGCCGGGGAACCGCCGTCGAGCGTGCGCTCCCCCGCGACGACGGCGCCCACCGCGCGGGCGAAGGCCGCGAACACCTCCGCGGGGTCGTTGGCCGTGACGAGCTGGGCGTTGGGGCGCCTGCCCCAGATGTCCCGCGTGTCGTGGACGGTGGTGCCGCGCAACAGCTCCGAGTCCGCCTCGACGTCGACGACGGTGGCCCGCGTGGCGATGCGGGCCTGGCCCGCGGCCACCTGGGCGGCGAAGAGGTCGTGCAGGTGGGCGATGTAGCCCTGGTCGTAGTCGTGGTGGAACTCGAAGTAGAAGCGCAGCGCGTCGGCGAGCACGTCCAGGACGGGGCGGCCGGTCGCGGCGGCCGGCCCGGCGACCCGCGGTCGGTCCGCGGACCAGCCGACGGGACGGGCCCCGGCGTCGGCCAGGAGGCCGTCCAGCAGGGCCGGCGTGTACTCGATCCGCTCCGTGGTCTCGAGCGCGCACACCACCGGCAGGCGATCCTCGGGCAGGCCCTCGAAGGCCGCGAACACCTCCTTCGCGGCGTCCGGGTCCACCCAGGTGTTCCACTCGGCGGTGGGCGTGGTGTTGCCCGGATGATAGAAGGAGCCGCCCATGATCACGATGCCGCGGGCGAGGAACGGCAGGCGCGGCTCGACGCGCAGCGCGAGGGCCAGGTTCGTCAGCGGCGCGGTGCAGAGGATCGTCGTCTCCCCGGGGTGGGCCCGCAGCTCGTCCAGCCACACCTCCACGGCGGGCCGGGGCGAGAGCCACTCAGGGCGCCGATCGATCCGGGCATGGCCGAGACCGCCGTCGCCGTGGGTCTCCGGGGTGATGACCGCGGGCCGGCGCAACGGGGTCTCGGCACCGACGGCCACCTCGACGTCGGCCCGACCGGCCAGGTCCAGCACCGCAGCCGTGTTCAGGGCGCAGTCCCGGGCGGTCGCGTTGCCTCCCGTGGTCGTGACGGCCACGAGCTCGGGGCCGACACCCAGGCGGTGGGCGCCGACGAGGTGGAGCAGGGCGCAGGCATCGTCGATGCCGGTGTCGACGTCGGCGAGGAGGCGGGCGGTCACGGGGTGGGCGTGCCGCCGTTGGCGTTCAGGGTCTCGCCGTTGACGTAGCTGGACTCGCCCGAGGCCAGGAACACATAGGCGGGCGCCATCTCCACGGGCTGGCCGGCGCGGCCGATGGGGGTGCTGTGGCCGAACTCGGGCAGCTTCTCCTCGGGCTCACCGTAGGACACGTGCTGCACCGTCCAGATGGGCCCGGGCGCCACCGCGTTGACGCGGATGCCCTTCGGGCCGAGCTGCTCGGCCAGGCCCTTGGTGAAGTTGTTGATGGCGCCCTTGGTGGCGGCGTAGTCGAGGAGCCTCGGGTTGGGGTTGTAGGCCTGCACCGAGGTGGTGTTCACGATCGTGCTGCCCGGGCCCATGTGCTTCAGCGCGGCGCGGCTGAGCGTGAACATGGACATGATGTTGATCTGGAACGTCTCGTGGACCTGCTCGTCCGTGAGATCGGCCAGGTCATCGGAGATGAACTGCTTGCCCGCGTTGTTCACGAGGATGTCCAGGCCGCCGAGGCGCTTCGCCGCCTCGTCCACGAGGGCGGCGCGGTAGTCGGCGTCCATCAGGTCGCCCGGCAACGCGACGGCGGTGCGCCCGGCCGCCTCGATCGCCGCCAGGACGCGGTCGGCGTCGGGCTGCTCCTGAGGCAGGTAGGCGATGGCGACGTCCGCGCCCTCACGGGCGTAGGCGATGGCGACCGCGGCACCGATGCCGGAGTCGCCGCCGGTGATCAGGGCCTTGCGGCCGGTCAGCCGGCCCATCCCCCGGTACGAGTCCAGACCGATGTCCGGGACGGGATCCGTCTTCACGTCCAGGCCCGGCTCGGGCTGGCGCTGCTTGGCGACGCGGAGCTTCGGGTGGCGGGTGCGCGGGTCGTCGTGGGCCAGCTGGGAGTCCTGCACGGGGATCGCGGGGGCGTCGTCCTTCTTCTCTGGAGTGGTCATGGGCCCGATGCTACGAGGCGAGCGCCAGAGGGTGACAAGGGACGGGGCGCGGCGTCGTCGGCGGCGTGGCCCACGCGACGACGGCGCCGCGGCGGCTAGGCGTCAACGCGGGGTCAGCGGGGCCCGCTGAGGCCGCGCAGGGCGCCACGGTGCTGGAGCACGTGCAGGTCCCAGCGTGCGCTGAGCCCCTCGAACAACCCGATGCCACGCCGGGAGTTACCTTGCTCGTCCAGGCGCGGCGACCACGTGGCGATGCCCAGGGCCCCGGGCACGGCGCCGAGCAGCGCGCCCGAGACGCCGGACTTCGCGGGCACGCCGACCTCGGCCACCCACTGGCCGCTGGCGTCGTACATGCCGCAGGTGAGCATCACGGACATCGCCTGCTGCGCTACCCACTCGTCCAGCACCCGCTCCCCCGTCACGGGGTTCGTGCCGCCAGCGGCGAGGGTGGCGCCCATGACGGCCAGCTGGGGTGCGGTGACCAGGACCGAGCACTGCGCGAGGTACCCGGCCACGGCCTCGCGGGCCGAGATGGGCAGCCGGCCGGCGTCGGCGAGCAGGTGGGCCAGGCCCAGGTTGCGGTCGGCGCGGGTGCGCTCGGCGTCGAGGACGTCCTCGCAGACCTCCAGCTCGACGCCGGCCATCGCGCTGTAGCGGCGCAGCAGCAGGGCCGTCCGCTCATCCTCGTCCCCGGCGGGCAGGAGGGCGTGGACCAGGATGGCGCCGGCGTTGATCAGCGGGTTGTACGGCCGGCCGTCGTCGTGCAGGGACAGGTGGTTGAACGACTCACCGGAGGGCTCGACGCCCACGTCCTCCAGCACGTGGTCCAGGCCGATCTCCTGCAGCACCACCGCGTAGGTGAGGGCCTTGGAGACCGACTGCAGCGCGAAGGCGTGCTCGGTCTCCCCGGCGGCGGCCTGGTGACCGTCCACCGTGCACACCGCCACGGCGAGGCCGTCCACATGCTGGCCGGCGACGTCCTCGAGGTAGTCGGAGGGCTCACCGCGACGGTCGGACTCCACCTCGTCGAGCATCGCGCGCAGGTCGTCGTCGAATCGCGTCATGTCCATTCCTGGCACAGTAGTGGGCGGGCGCCCGGGTCGCGGGCGGGCGCCGGGCCGGTCACGGCGTTCACTGGACCGGGGCAATCGGGCCCAGCGGCAGGTCATGGCAAGACCCGGGGACCCGGGCCGGGAGTGTCGTCGGGGGCTGGATGTGCGGATCGGGACCTCCGGCTGGATCTACAAGCACGGGCGCGGGACCTTCTACCCGCAGGGGCTGCGGATCGCCGATCAGCTCGACCACTGCACGGAGCGCGACCGGGTGTCTCGCCTACGTGCGCTTCCACAACGCGGACCCGGACCGGCGCTACGGCGGATCGTTCTCCGACGCCGAGCTCGCCCCTGGGTGGGGCGGCTGCGGGAGCTGACCGGCGCGGACGCGGCGGGCGCACGGCCCGCTCACGTCTCCTTCTACAACGACAACCACGGCCACGCCGCCTTCAACGCGCTGACGCTGCGCAGGATGGCGGAGGCCGAAGCCTGACACGTGCCGAGCGCGTGCCTAGCGTGAGGAGGAAGCGGCGGCCGAGCGCCGCCGTCGTCCCCCGAGAGCACAGGAAGGCATGCGCACATGACCCTCATGCAGATCCCCACGGACCACGGCACGATCGGGCTGAACGTGGAGGAGTCCGGCCATGGGCGCCCCGTGGTCCTCATCCACGGCTGGCCGCTGACCCTCGACTCCTGGAAGGACCAGGTCGCAGCCCTGTCCCCGCACTATCGCGTGATCACCTACGACCGGCGCGGCTTCGGCGCCTCGGAGAAGCCCGCCGGCGGCTACGACTACGACACGATGACCGCCGACCTGCACGGCCTGCTCACCGAGCTCGACTTGCGCGACGTGACGCTCGTGGGCTTCTCGATGGGCGGCGGCGAGGTGGCGCGCTACATGTCCCGATTCGGCGCGGACCGGATCCACTCGGTGGTGTTCGCCGGCGCCGTGCCCCCGTACCTGCTGAAGACCGACGACAACCCGGACGGCCCGCTGACCGAGAAGCAGGCCGCCGAGATGCGCGCGGGTCTCGAGAAGGACCGCGAGTCGTTCTTCGACGACTTCACGACGACGTTCTTCTCCACCCCCAAGCTCGCCGGCCTGACCAGCAGCCTGAAGGTCACCGAGGAACAGCGCCAGGAGGCCATCCGGATGGCGCTGCAGTCCGACCAGACGGCGGCGCTGGCCTGCATGGACGCGTTCGGAGCCACCGACTTCCGCCGCGACCTGCCCGCAGTGACTGTGCCGGCCCTCGTCCTGCACGGCGACGCCGACCAGATCGTGCCGTTCGAGGGCTCCGGCAAGCGGACGCACAAGGCGATCGACGGCAGCCGCGTCGAACTGGTCAAGGATGCCCCGCACGGCTTCAACACCAGCCACTCCGAGGAGTTCAACCGGATCCTGCTGGAATTCCTGGCGGAGTGAGGGGGCAGGTAGGCCCACCAGAGTGCTGAACGCGACACGGCACTCGTGGGGGTGGTGCATGCCATCCACCACGGCGCCGACGCTGACCTGTCAGGCTCGATCCGACGCCGTGATCACCCGGAGCGCGGGATCAGGCCGACCGGCCGGCAGAACCGCGCGTCAGGACGTCGAGTACGAAGCCGATCGGCCCATGACGGGTGCGCGCGTCCTGAAATAGGCCAGATCGGAACTGCGAGCCCCGGTCCTCGTGCACCAGGCACCCAGCCACCACGGCTGCACCGCCGCGGCCTGCGACGGCCTTGTTCGCGCAGAGACAGAGCTTCTCCTCAGCCGTGAAGTGCTTCCTGATGTCGGTCAGTCAGAGCCTGCGCGGCGCTTCTGGAGCGGGCTGGCGCACAGACCGAGGTGCTGTCGATCCATGACGGCGAGATTCAGGCGCGTGAGAAGGGTCTGCCATGAGTTTGCTTGACACGAGTTATCAGGCGGCGGCAGCCGCCTGGACTGATTGAACCATCTCGAACTCGACAGGGGTGAGCTTCCCGAG
>NZ_JBQXFD010000026.1:0-11572 GCF_052615555.1 Micrococcus sp. EWR3.9.1 | reverse complement strand
TTCACCATCGTCAACATCTACTTCCCGGGCCTGCACTCCTACGCCGGCCTCCCCGGGTAGGGCAGCGGCGAACCATACCGGTGAGGCCCAGCCCTGCCGGGAGGCGGATCCGGACCGGCCGCAGCGCTGAACGCTCGGCCGCGGACCGAGCGCCGCGGCCATGGCGCAGAAGCCCGGCCCGAGGAAGTCCAGGTTCGTCAACCCGGTGTCGCAGGGGTGTTCCCTGGACTTCGGCACCAAGCGGCGCCGCTGGCCTTGTCGAGTCTCGGTAGGGGTTAGTGCTTGTGTGCGAGGAATCGCATGACGTGGCCGGCCCAACCGGTACGGATGGAGACGTCGAGGCCTACATGTCGCGCGGTGGCAGCCAGGTCGGCAGGGGCCACGAGCTGGTGAGGTGATCGATCGACCAGGTGAAGCAATGTGGCGGTTGGGGAGGCCGTCAGGTCATAGCCGATCAGCATGCCCCCTGGCTTGAGCACCCGAGCGGCTTCCGCTACCGCCGCCTTCCAGTTCACCACGTGATGCAGCATCAGGAAGCTGAGCACAACGTCGAACGAAGATTCCGCGAAGGGAAGGGCCGTGGAATCCGCCTGCTGTACCGTCAGGCGTGGGCTTGTCGGGAAGCGTCTGCGTGCCGTGGCGACCATGCGTTCATCGATGTCGGTCAGCGTCAATCGCATCCCCGGGGACCGCTGCAGCAGGGCTGCTGCCATCTGGCCGCTGCCAGCACCAAGCTCGAGCACGTCGCCGCCGAGGTCTTGCCCTCCAAGGCTCCAGGGCACGATGATGTCGCGGGCGAAACGTCCCCAGAGGGCACTGCGGCAGAATGCCGTTTCGATTCCGGACATCTTGGGCATGGGCAATCTCCAGCATGGGCGATCTGCAGGGCCGGGGCCCCCGACACTATCCGGCCTCCCCATCGGGGGGAAGGCCAGGACCGCCAGGTGCGTTGGGGACAGGCCATGCTGGGAACGCCTTCGTCCGTGGCGGTGGGGTCCGCCGGGCGCGCTTGGTGGTGTGCCGTCCTCGCGCTCACTCTGGACCTCCCCGCGCTGGTCGCGGACTGCGGGGCTGAGGTCGGCGATCCCGTACCGGAGTCCCGCTGATGAAAGCGCTAAGGAGTGTTCATGACGGAAAGCCGCCTGTGGTTGCTGTGCGATGCTCGCGCCGCCCACCGCCAGGGCAGGGCGGGGCTCGACCGGCGCCGGCACGAGCGCCTTGTCGAGATGGTCTCCTTCGCCCGTGCCCGGTCGCCCTTCTATCGCCGGCTCTACCAGCACCTACCCGAGCAGCTCACGGATCCGGTGCTGTTGCCGGTCACGGGCAAGGCCGAGCTGATGCGCCACTTCGATGACTGGGTGACCGATCGGGCCGTCACCCTGTCCGCCGCGCGGGCGTTCGTCGAGGACCCTGCCCTGGTGGGCGAGAAGTTCCTCGGCCGCTACACGGTGGGAACCACCTCCGGAACCACGGGCACCCGGGGCATCTTCCTGTGGGACGAGCGGTCCCTCGCGGTGACCACCGCCCTGTTGGCGCGGTTACTCGGTACGTGGCTCACTCCCGCCGATGTGCTCCGGATGCTCGCCCGCGGCGGGCGCATCGCCATGGTCAACGCCACCGGGGGCCACTACGCCTCCGCCGCCGCGGCCGCCGCGCTGCGCAAGAACCGGTGGGGCAGCGACCGGATCGGGGTGTTCGGCGTGCACACCCCCATGGCGCAGCTGGTCGCCGGGCTCAACGACTTCCGCCCGGCCATCCTCGCCCCATACGCCACGATGGGCGCGCTACTGGCCGCCGAGCAGCGCGCCGGCCGTCTGCACATCAACCCGGCTCTGGTCGTGCTCTCCGCCGAGGCCCTGCCGGAGGGGGAGTACGACAGGATCGCCGCGACGTTCAACGCCAAGGTCCGCCAGGGCTACGCCGCCACCGAGTGCCCCTTCCTCACCTACAGCTGCCAGCACGGGTGGCTCCACGTCAACAGCGACTGGGTGCTTCTGGAATCGGTCGACGCCGATCACCGCCCGGTCCCACCCGGCCAACCCTCGCACACCACCTTGCTCAGCAACCTCGCCAACAAGGTCCAGCCGATCCTGCGCTACGACCTCGGCGACGCCGTCTTCGTCCGGCCCGATCCCTGTCCGTGTGGGGACCCGCTGCCCGCCATCCGGGTGCGGGGCCGCACCGCCGACCTGCTCACCTTCCACACTCCCGCCGGCGAGCCGGTGGTGCTCACGTCATTGACCGTGACCGCCTGGGTCGACCGCGTTCCCGGCGTGGAGCTGGTCCAACTGGTGCACACCGCCCCCACACACCTCGAGGTCCGGATGCAGTTCTCGGCCGGAACCGACCCGGAACGCCTCTGGCAAGCGGTGCACACCGAGATCCGGCGCCTGCTGGTGGACCACGGGCTCGGCCACGTCACCGTGGCCCGCGGCGACGGGCCGCCACAGCCCACACCGGGTGGCAAGTTCCGCGCGGTCATCCCGCTTCCGTGACCGGCCGTAACTGTCGAAGCCGTTGGCAACTGCGCAGCCCGTGCACACCCCGCCCTGGTCACCCCGCCGAATCCGACCTGGAGGCGGCCGCTCTCATGGGGTACGAGGTGGTGTCCACTCTGCGTATTTCCCCGGCGGCCGGGCCTGCGGTCGGTGAAGGGGGAACGCAAAGGCGGCCGGTGCCGGTTCCCGCCGGGTGACCCGTCGTGTCGGCCCGCCGCCGGGAGGAACCCGCGGCGCGCGACTCGATGGCGCTGGTCGGGCAGATCGCCGCAGCGGATCTGCCGGCCCTTGTTCTTCTCACGGGATGAACTGAAGCCCGACGAAGAACCACAGGCGCCGGCACTGGGCGGTGGGATTCGACGACGTGCCAGTTCAGTCGTGGCGCACGGTGAAGTGCGAGGAGAACGGGCTCAGCGTGCCGGGCAGCTGGCCGGTGTCCAGCGGTTCCTGGGCCGTGAAGTCGTGTTGGCGCAGCAATTCACCCAGCACCAGGGACGAGGTCAGCAGCACCACGTTGCGGCCCGGGCACATGCCGGGGCCGGCACTGAAGGGCACCAGCGGCCAGGCATTGTCATCGCGCTCCTGAAGCCACAGCTCGGGGCTGAAGCGGTGGGCTTGGGGCAGGGTCTGGTCGTCGCGGTGGAAGAACGGGGCGTAGATGACCAGCGCGGTGTCCGGCGGCAGGGTCCCGTTGCGCCAGTGCGTCGTCGCGGTGCTATCGCGCAGGATCAGGGGGGTGGTGGGCCACAGCCGCAGGGACTCCAGCACGGTGGCGCGCAGGAACGGCAGATCGGGAGCGTGGGCCACCTCCGAGCGTGCCGTCCCGGTGGCGCCTGGATGATTGGTGAGCAGGGCCAGGGCCCGGAATGTGGCCCAGGCCTCGGCGTCGAAGGCGAAGAGCCACTGCGGGACCTGCTGGTGGGGGACGGCCTCGTCGGGGGCCGGGGTCTGCGCGACCAGGGCGGCCAGACTGCCGGGCTCGGCCAGTTCGATGTAGTGCTGCAGTCGGCGCAGGAACCGCTCGCGCAGGCGGCGGTTCTGCGGCATGAGGTAGGAGAAGTTGCCGCGGGCGCGCAACCGGCGCAGGTCGTCGGTGACCTGGTCGTCGTCGCGGGCGCTGGCGCCGAGCACGATGCGCCGGACCATGCGCGCCCACATCACCGCGAAGGACTCCCAGTCCAGGGTGCCGGTGAAGTCCACGTGGCCGCCCAGCGTGGAGACCTCTTCGGTGATGACAGCCTTCATCGCCTCGGCATGACTGTGGACGGGGCGCGGGGTTTCTAGGATCTGCTCGTTGAACGGTCGGCGTGAGAGCCGTTGCTGCGGGGTCGAGACGAGGGAGCCGGCCGGCTCGAAGTGGTTCAGCGCCCCGCGCTTTTCTAGCGTGGCCGGCGAGAAGGGGGTGGGGCTGTCGTTGAGAACACGGCGCACATCAGCGGGATCCAGCAGTAGCGCGATCCGGCGGCCGGGGATCCGCAGCTGGACCGGGCCGGCGCCGTAGCGGGACCGTAGGCGCTGCATTTCGGCGACGCCGGCGGCATCGGCATCGAGGCGTTCGGCCAGGCCGACGGCTGCCGGTCTGCGCACGATCGGCCCCTTGACCACCGGGCCCAGGAGCACCCGGGTCAGAACGCGGAGATGGTCTACCGCTCCCAGGGTCGGCACTTCTGCTTCATCGCCGATCGGCGTCGCACCAGGCATGCCACCAACCTGTCACACCGGCCTCACCCCCGCCAAGACCAGCGTGTTCTCTCGTCCGGTGCCGGCGGGCTGGCGCCGTGGGGTTGCAGCCACTGCAGGCGGCAGGGTTGTCCGGGTGGCGTTTACTGCGGGGTGTCGGCGGTGTCCCGGTCGGGGCTCGTGGCGGTCAGCAGGACCGCGGCCGCTGCGCCGCCGACGATGAAGATGTCCGCGACGTTGCCGATGAACCAGTTCCCGTATGCGAGGAAGTCCACCACGTGGCCTTGCCCGAACGACGGGGGGCGCAGGAGCCGGTCGCCCAGGTGGGAGGTCACCGCGCCGCCGAGGCACCCGACCAGAAGGGCCCAGGACACGGTGCGGACCCGGAGGGAGAACCAGATCGCCGCGGCGACCGCCACCGCCGAGATGACGGTGAAGATCCAGGTCGAGGTGGCCCCCAACGAGAACGCCGCCCCGGGGTTGTAGGCCAACTGAAGCCCGAGCAGGTCACCCAAGACCGGGACTCGCTCACCCGTGGACAGGCTGTTCTCCGCCCACCACTTGGTCACCTGGTCCAGGACCACTACGCCGGCCCCGATCGCAATGGTCAAGAGCACCAGGGGGTACCTGCGCCGATGGTTCATTCGTGTCCTTTCGCGATGCGCCCGTTTCCCGGCGCCTCAGTGGATTGACCGACCTCCGCACGACCTACGCAGTCACTGGAAGGTACCGGACGGCGCGGGCAGGCCGGGTCTCACCGTGCCTGCGGAGCATCTACCCCGCAGGCACGGTGGGAGCTCATCCCACGGTGGAGCGTTGGGCCTGCCGGTCGGTGAGGGATGCCAGGGCGGTGCGTCGGGTGGTGGCCGCACGCAGGCCGTTGCCGATGACGATGACCTCGGCGACCTCGTGCACCAGGACCACGGCGGCCAGGCCGAGCATGCCGGTGATGGCCAACGGCAGCAGCACTCCGATGATCAGCAGCGACAGGACGATGTTCTGGTTCATGATGGCCCGGCCGCGGCGGGCGTGGGCCAAGGCCTGGGGGATCAGGCGCAGATCGTGACCGGTGAAGGCCACGTCCGCGGACTCGATGGCCGCGTCCGAGCCGGTGGCGCCCATGGCGATGCCGACCTCGGCGGCGGCCAGGGCGGGGGCGTCGTTGATGCCGTCCCCGATCATCGCGGTGGGCCGGGTGCCGGTCAGCTGACCGACGGCGGCGGCCTTGTCCTCGGGGCGCAGCTCGGCGCGAACGTCGCCGATGCCGGCCTGGGCAGCGATCGCCCGGGCGGTGCGGGCGTTGTCCCCGGTGAGCATCGTCAGGCCGATGCCCTGGCCGGTCAGGGTGGTCACGACGGCGGGGACCTCGGGGCGCAGTTCGTCACGGACCCCGATCGCTCCGGCGACCGTCCCGTCGCGGTGGATGATGACCACGGTCATGCCCTGGTCCTCCAGCTGCTGGACCTGGGCGGCCAGGGGCCCGGGGTCGAGCCAGCGGGGGCTGCCGACCGTGATCGTGGCCCCGTCGATACGGCCGGTGATGCCGTGCCCGGCGGTCTCGGTGACGGCCTTGGCCCCGGGTGCGTCGGGGGCGGCGGCGATGATGGCCGCGGCCAGCGGGTGGGTGCTGTGCTGTTCCAGCGCGGCGGCCCAGCCCAGCACCTGATCCTCGGTGAGGCCGGGGGTGGTGAGCACGGCGGTGACGGTGGGCTGGTTGCGGGTCAGGGTCCCGGTCTTGTCCACGGCCAGGTGGCGGATCCCGCCGAGGCGCTCGAAGGCGGCCCCGGACTTGATGACGACCCCGAACCGGCTGGCCGCGCCGATCGCGGAGACCACCGTGACCGGGACCGCGATGGCCAAGGCGCAGGGGGAGGCGGCCACCAGCACCACCAGGGCGCGGGTGATCCACAGTTCCGGGTCCCCGAACAGGGACCCCAGGGCCGCGACCAGCACGGCCAGGACGAGCACCCCGGGCACCAGGGGCTTCGCGATCCGGTCGGCCAGGCGGGCCCGGGCGCCCTTCTCGGTCTGGGCCTGTTCGACCAGGTGCACGATAGTGGTCAGGGAGTTGTCGGTGCCGGCGGCGGTCGCGTCGATCTCCAGGGCCCCGGAGGTGTTGATCGACCCGGCCGAGACGGTGTCTCCCGGGCCGACCTCGACCGGGATGGACTCCCCGGTGATCGCCGAGGTGTCCAGGGAACTGCGCCCGGTACGCACGATCCCGTCGGTGGCGATGCGTTCCCCGGGCCGGACCACGAGCACCTGCCCGGGATGCAGGTCCTTGGCCTCGACCTGCACCGTGGCCCCACCCTGGCGGATGGTCGCGGTCTCGGGCACGAGCTTGAGCAGGGCGCGCAGCCCGGCCCGGGCCCGGTCCATGGCCTTGTCTTCCAGGGCCTCGGCGATGGAGTACAAGAACGCCAGGGCGGCGGCCTCCTCGATGTAGCCCAGGATCACCGCGCCGATGGCGCTGATCGTCATCAGCAGCCCGATCCCGAGCCGGCCCCGGGTGAACAGCCCGCGCAGCGCCCCGGGCACGAAGGTCCAGGCGCCCAGCACCAGCCCGACCCAGAACACCACCGTGGCCACCAAACCGGCCCCCGACCATTCCAGGACCAGCCCGGCGATAAACGCCACCCCGGAGAGCACCGGGAGCAGGATGGCCGCATCCCGCCACCACGGCCGGTGCTCTTCGGGCTCCTCGGGTGCACCGGGGGTCGGGGCCTCGCAGCCGCAGGCCGAACTCATGAGGCCACCTGCCCCGTGTCGCAGCACCCGGGCACCGGGCAGCCCGGGTCCAGGCAGGGGGCGGAGGCATCCACGGCGAGGGTCACCTCGAGCAGGGCGCTCAGCGCCCGGGCCAGGTGCGCATCGACGATCGCGTACCGGGTGCGGCGGCCCTGGTGTTCGGCGGCCACGATCCCGCAGTCCCGCAGGCAAGCCAGGTGGTTGGACACGTTCGATCGGGTCAGCCCCAGGGCCTGGGCCAGTTCGGCCGGGTACCCGGGGCCCTCCAGCAGGTTCAGCAGGATACGGGACCGGGTGGGGTCGGCCATCGCCCGACCCAGCCGGTTCATCACGTCTAACCGTGTCGCAATCGTCAGCATACGGTGAACTATACAGCCTGTGCTGTAGTGTCTTGCGGGGGTTTCGCCCGGACCGGCTGGCCCCGACCCGTTGACCCTGTGAGGACTCTCCGTGACTGCCCGTTGCCGCCGCGCCTGCCCGTATCGCCCCTACCGGGGTCGGGGAGGGCGGGCATGAGTCTGGGTGGGTTCTTCGCCGAGATGGTCCAGTCCGGGGCGCTGCTGGTCGCGATGCCGCTCGCCGCGATCGCCGGACTGGTGTCCTTCCTCTCCCCGTGCATCCTTCCACTGGTGCCCGGCTACCTGGGCTATGTCTCCGGGCTGGCCGACCCGCGGCGGGCGGACAATCGGCGCCGGGTGATGACTGGGGTGGGACTGTTCATCCTGGGCTTCGCCGCGGTCTTCACTTTCTACGGGGCCGCCTTCGGGGTGATCGGCGGGTGGCTGCTGCAATGGCAGGACGCGCTGATCCGGGCCCTGGGGGTGTTCGTGGTCCTGATGGGCCTGGTCCTCATTGGCTGGCTGCCCTTCTTGCAGAACACCCGGCGGATGTCCTTCCAACCCAAGACCGGGATCGTCGGGGCCCCGCTGCTCGGAGTGGTCTTCGGCCTGGGGTGGACTCCGTGCATGGGGCCCACCCTCAGTGCCGTGCTGGCGTTGAGCACCACCACCGGGGACCCCTGGCGCGGGGCCCTGCTGGGTTTCCTCTACTGCCTCGGGCTGGGGATCCCCTTCGTCCTGGTGGCGATGGGCCTGGACTGGGTCACCCGCACCCTGGGCTTCGTCCGCCGCCACATCCGGGCCTTTAATATCATCGGCGGGATCCTGCTGGTGCTGGTCGGGGTCCTGATGGTCACCGGGATCTGGACCCTGTGGATCTACCAGCTGCAGAACCTCGCCGGCACCTTCACCACCCCCGTCTAACCCTCCCTGCCCTGCCCCTGACTCCCGACCCCACGGATTGGACCGATCGTGACTTCCACCGACCCCACCCCGGCCAAGGCCGCCTCCGCCCCGAACCGGCAGCGCCGGGCCAAGATCATCGTCTGGGTCGTGCTGGCTGCCCTGGTGCTGGCCGGGGTGGTGGCCTTTTTCGCCGCCCGGGCCCCGTCCACCCCGGAGGCTGCCCCGGCGCAGGCCGGCCAGGCCGCGTCTTCCGGGACCGGCCAGACCGCGGCCTCGGAGGCCGCACCGGTGGTGCGCCCCGACAGCCGGGTGCTCTCCCAGGCCCCGAACGAGAAGGCCGTGCTGGTGGAGTTCCTGGACTTCGAGTGCGAGGGCTGCAAGGCCGCCCACCCGGTCGTGGAGGAACTGCGTGCCGAGTACGCCGACACGGTGACCTTCGTGCACCGGTACTTCCCGCTGCCGGGGCACCCGAACTCGATGACCGCGGCCGTGGCCGTGGAGGCCGCCGCCCAGCAGGGGGCGTACGAGGCGATGTACCAGAAGATGTTCGACACCCAGGAGCAGTGGAGCCACACCGGTCAGGACCGCAGCCCGGTGTTCCGCGGCTACGCCGAGGACCTGGGCCTGGACATGACCGCCTACGACAAGGCGGTGGCCGACCCGGCCACCCGCGCCCGCATCGAGGCCGACGTGGCCGACGGGGTCGCCCTGGGCGTGCAGGGCACCCCGACCTTCTTCCTGGACGGGCAGGTGCTCACGCTGAACACGCTCGAGCAGTTCCGCGCCGAGGTCGACGCGGCCGCGAGCAACTGAGCCGCCCCGTGCGCACGCCTGCCCCCGGCGCCGAATCGCCCATGACCACCCCCACGATCCCCACGGACCATCCCATCGAGCACCGGGTCGACACCGGGCCGGCCTCCGAGGAGGCGGGGATGCCGGTGGCTGCCCGGCACCGCCCGTTCGGTGTGGTGCTGCTGGTCACCGGGGTGGTCGGCTGGGTCGCCTCGGCGATCCTGGTCCTCGAGCGCCTGGCCCTGTACGAGAACCCCGGTCACACCACCAGCTGTGACATCAACCCGTGGGTGTCCTGCGGGCGGGTGATGGGCACCTGGCAGTCCGAGCTGTTCGGCTTCCCGAACCCGCTGATCGGGATCGTGGCCTTCGCCGTGGTGATCGCCACCGCGATGGTGGTGCTCTCCGGGGCCCGGCCCGGCCGCGGGTACTGGGCCGGGTTGCAGGCCGGGGTCACCCTGGGGATGGGGTTCGTGGCCTGGCTGTGGTTCCAGGCCCTGTACGAGATCTACATCCTGTGCCTGTACTGCATGATCGTCTGGGCGGCCATGATCCCGCTGTTCATCCTGCTCACCGCCCGCAACCTGGCCCACGGCGTGATCCCCGCCCCGCCCGGGGTGGTCCGGTTCGCGACCGGCTGGGCCGGGACCCTCATCGCCGTCGCCTACGTCGCCGTCGCCGGCTCCGTCTTCGTCCAGTTCCTGCCCGCCTTCACCGGCCTCTGACCGCGCCCGGGGGCACCACCTCGTCACTATCGACAACAGGCGCTATCATCGTCACATGACGATGATTAAAGAGCCGGGGGTGTCCCCGACGGCGGGCCTGGGGCCGGCCGCGGCCCTGTTCCACGGGTTCTCCGACCCCACCCGGCTGGCGATCCTGCGCCACCTGGCCACCGGGGAGCACAAGGTGCGCGAGCTGACCGAGCACCTCGGGCTGGCCCAGTCCACGGTCAGCGCGCACCTGGCCTGCCTGACCGGCTGCGGACTGGTGTCCTCCCGGCCGGTGGGCCGGGCCTCGCTGTACTCCCTGGCCGCCGAACCCGAGCTGCTGGAGGTGTTGGCCGCCGCCGAACGGCTGCTGACGGTCACCGGGCACGCCGTCGAGCTCTGCCCGCACTCCGGCCCCGCTGCGACCGGCGCCCTCCCGCACGACGCCGGGCACTGACGCCTACCGCTTCCCCCGGAAAGGAGGTCCCGGTCATGGGATCCCACCACCATGCCCCGACGGGGCACCGCGGGCGGCTGGCGATCGCCTTCGGCATCACCACGGCGGTGCTGCTGGCCGAGGTGGTCGGCGCGGTGCTCACCGGCAGCCTGGCCCTGCTGGTGGACGCCGCGCACATGCTCACCGACGCCGGCGGGCTGTTGATGGCCCTGCTGGCGGCCACCCTGATGGCCCGCCCGCCCACCACCCGGCGCACCTGGGGGTTCCTGCGGGCCGAGGTGCTGGCCGCCCTGGCCCAGGCCGCGGTCCTGCTGGCCGTGGGCACCTACGCCTTCATCGAGGGCCTGCAGCGCCTGTTCGCCCCACCCGAGGTCGCCTCCGGGCCCCTGCTGGCCTTCGGGATCCTGGGCCTGGTCGGCAACCTCGCCTCGCTGGCCGTGCTCGGCTCCGGCCGCGGGGCCAACCTGAACATGCGCGCCGCGTTCCTGGAGGTCCTCAACGACGCGCTGGGCTCGGTCGCGGTGATCGCCAGCGCCCTGGTCATCGCCGCCACCGGCTGGACCCGGGCCGATGCCGTGGCCGGGATGCTCATCGCCGTGCTCATCGTCCCGCGCACCCTGAAGATCCTGGGCGAGACCACCCGGATCCTGCTCGAATCCACCCCCCGAGGCCTGGATCTGGCCGAAGTGCGGACTCACCTCCAGGCGCTGCCGCACGTGGTGTCCGTGCACGACCTGCACGCCTCCCAGATCGCCACCGGGGTGCCCGTGCTCAGCGCCCACATCGTCGTGGAGGACTCCTGCTTCCACGACGGGCACGCCCCTCAGATCCTGGACCAGCTCCAGCACTGCGTCGCCGAGCACTTCGACGTCGGGGTCGACCACTCCACCTTCCAACTCGAACCCGCCGCCCACGCCCATCACGAACACCCCACCCACCACTGACCCCCGTCGGGGTCGGGGAGCACAGCGCACGATCCCGAGGGGACCCGCATGACCGCCACCACCGCCGCCCTCGCCCTGGCCCTGTACCTGGCCGGGCTGGCCGCCGCCTTCGGGGCCCGGTCCTGGATCCCCTTACGGGCATGCGATCTGGGCTGACGCCTGTGACCGAGTATTCAGTGCGCGTTGTATAGTTCAGTCCATGATGACTATTGCTTCGCGTCTCGACGTGATGAACCGCCTGGGTCGTGCACTGGCCGACCCCACTCGATCCCGGATCATCTTGACCCTGCTCGACCATCCCGCTTACCCGGCGGAGCTGGCCCGAGATCTGGACCTGACACGCCCGAACGTGTCCAACCACCTGGCATGCCTGCGCGATTGCGGGATCGTCGTCTCCGAGCCCGAGGGTCGTCGGACACGATATGAGATCGCCGATTCGCACCTGGCGCAGGCGCTGACGGCACTGGTCGATGCCACCCTGGCAGTGGACGAAGACGCC
>NZ_JBQXFD010000025.1:0-11759 GCF_052615555.1 Micrococcus sp. EWR3.9.1 | reverse complement strand
CCCCGTCGCATCCCGGACGCCCGCCACAAACGACCGATTTTTTCGCCCTGGACAACAAGCGCCAGCGCTCCCCATGGGCAGGGGCCGACCCTGTGCTCCAACGAGAACAGCGGGCCAGCCTCTGCAGAGGCTGGCCCGCTGTTCAGCGTTGAGTCAGGAAGTGCGCACCGTGATCGGGGTGCCTTCGCTGATGTGCTGGGCGTAGATGCTCAGCTCAGGATCACTGATGGTCCCGCTGATGCGGGACCACCGCGTCCGCAGCACCGGCTTGATCTCTTCCACCGGCGCACCGGCGTACTGCTGGCCCAACTGATCGAGCATCCTCTGGTAGTCCTTGGCCAACGTGGTCATCGTGTCCTGGACGGCTCGCTGCAGCTCGCGCTCCAGATTTCCCGAGATCTTCACCCGGGCGCTCATCGGGACACCTGCTGGGTGATGGTGGTTCCGGGGTGACGTGCGACGGTGGAAGTGGTGACGAAGCGGCCCGTGATGGCCGAACGGCCCACCGAACGGGTCGCTCCGCCGGGTGAGGGGATCGTCTCGGTAGTGGTGGTCCGCGGATTGCGCTTGGCCGTGGAGGTCTTCACGAACCGGCCCGTGCTGGCACTGCGGTGAACGGTCTTGCCCATGGGCTCGACTCCTGTTCTAGGTGTCCCGTTAACCGGGTGTCACCCATCCTGAGCGCGGCGGTGAGGGCGGTAGAGTCCGAAGCCTAGCCGCCAAACTAGACACCGAGCCCTGCGCCCTCCACCCTGGAGGGTCCAGGGCTTTGGTGCTCTAACGGAATTCTATCGTGGAACCCGGACGCATTAAGTGGGAGCTCTCACTGCCGGTCACTGACTCGTGTCAGGACGGCCTGGAATCTGCCGCAGGCCCGAGATTTTGGGGTATCCGGTAGCTCTGTCCACGTCTTTATCCACAAGATCTTGATCGGAGTCATTTCGTCGCGGGCTTCCAGAAGACACTACGCGCCGGCGAGGGATGTGCGGTCGGCTCTATATCCGAATGGCTTCGCGGTGTCTCCTCCAGACTTCAGTGGCGGGAGGCGGGCGCAGTGGGAATGTCCAAGCGGGTATACCCCTTTACACGCCCCGGCCTGTGAGCAGCTTCGCTCTGTGTCGCGGTTTTCGCTGCGTTCCGTGTCGGGTTAGGTGGTGCCGATGACGAGGGTGCTGCGGGCGGCTTCGACGACGTCGTTGGTGATGACGTCGAGCTCGTTGATCTTCAGGACACGTTGAATCTGTGGGAGGAGACGTTCGAGGAGACGGAAGTTGCCGCGGGTGATGCGTTCGACGGCGGCGATGGCTTGCGCGTCAGTGAAGTCGTCGGGGTCGAGGGTCTTGCCGAGCTTGCGCCATTGACGTTCGAGGACGAACAGCAGCTCGTCGTGGCCGAGGGGGCGGTACTGGTGGGCGAACCCGAGTCGGCTGTAGAGCTGTGGGTAGTGAGTGAACTGCTTCTCGATGCCGGGCATGCCGATCAGGATCATCGCGATGCCTGTTCGGTCGTACTGGTCGCGGAGCCACTCGATGGCGTTGCCGGTGAGGCGTTCGGACTCATCGATGATGATCAGCTCGAGCAGTGACGGGTTGGGGCCGTGCGCGTGGTCGACGTGGCCGCCGTGGAGGACGAGGTGTTCCTCGATGCAGCGTTCGGTGCGGATCATGTCGTGCCGGAGGTCCTCTTGCAGGGCGCGCATCGTCGCGGAGACCTCGGGCGTGTAGAAGACGGTCCGGGCGCGGTGGGCCGCGGCATAGATCTTGGTGACGTTCACCTCGTCGGGCGTCGGTTCGTGGTTTGTGAGCTCGTTCCCGGTGCCGGCGCGGCCGGCCCACCAGGTGTTCGAGAGAATCTGGCCCGGGTTAAGAACCGGGATGGGGCGTTCGTAGCGCTTGACGAGGTAGGGCGCGAGGAGCCGGTCGGAGTCGTCGGGGATGACTATGGGCGGATTAAAGGTGACGGTGATGTCTCGCGCGGGGGTCGGTCCGAGGTTGGTGATGATGAAGTCGATGGAGGAGTCGCTATCGACCGCGGGGCGGAACTCGGCGGCGATCATCGGCTGGGATCGGGCTTTGCTGTCCAGGGCGGCGGAGATGAGCGCGATGATCGCGACGAGCGCGGCGACAACGCCGGCGACGGCGCCGATCGCGCTGCCGTACTCGTTGATCCAGGTCCAGGCCTCGAGCACGCTCATCCGGGTCATGAGGTGAGCGTAGCTGCGAGGCGGAACTGGCTAGAGAGACGGGGCGCGTCGTCTGGACATCGTGCCGCCGCAGGCTCTGAGGCGCCGGCGGCCGCGGATCGCGCCTGAGATGGATCGGCGGCCACCGGCGCGGGGGTCAGTGCGCGGCTCCGAGCTCGATCATGAGCACCCCGACGATGATCAGGCCGATACCGGCCGCCATCACCTTGGTCAGCGGTTCCTTGAAGAGGATGCGGCTGAGGACCGCGGTGAGCGCGACACCGGACGCGGCCCAGATGCCGTAGGCGACTCCGAGGGCCAGGCCCTCCACGAGGGCCATGGTGATGCCGAAGAACGCGATGCCGTAGCCGCCGAGGACGGCGAGCAGCCACAGGCCCTTCTTCTTGGAGCCGGAGGTCGCCATGCGCAGCGAGAGGGCGCCGGCGACCTCGAAGATGATCGCGATGATGAGGAACAGGTAGGCCATCAGACGGTCCCTTCACGCTTCTTCGTCGCGGCCTGCGAGCCGAGCTCGACGCACAGGACCCCGCCGATGACGACGGCGATGCCGAGGGTCATCAGCGCGGTCAGCGGCTCTCCGAAGATGACTGCGGAGAGGATCGCGGTCAGGGCCACTCCGGCGGCTCCCCAGATGCCGTACCCGACGCCGAGGGGCATGCCCTGCTTGAGCGCGCCGGCCAGGAGCGTGAACGCTCCGATGTAGCCGACCGCGACGAGCGCGAAGAATCCGGGGGCGTCGACGGCAGCTTTCAGTGACAGGGAGCCTGTCACCTCGAGCGCGATCGCCCCGGCGAGGAACACCCACTTCATTTCTGTACTCCTTCATCGATCAGTCGTTGGGCGATGCCGCGCACGAGTGCACGCTGCTCACCGGTCATGCTCAGAAGTCCGAGCGCCTGGTCGGTCCAGGCGCCGTCAGCGATCAGACGCGCCGACTGCAACGCGGCTTTCTGGCCAGCGTCGCCGGGTGCGTCCTCCCCGAACCAGGGCCGCAGGCGCTCCCGCCACTGGGCGGCGAGAGTGTCGCGCAGCTTCACATCCGCGAGCAGCGCGAGATCGCCCCCGTCGAAATCGGAGAGCACCTCGAAGTCCACATACGCGCGCAGCCGCTCGACCGGATCGGTGACCTCCCCGATCGTCGCGGCGAGCTGTCCCTCCCAGAGGTCCATCACCCGATTGACGACGCCGACCATCAGCGCCTCCTTCGAGGAGAAGTGATGCACCACCCCCGCCTTACTCATGCCTGCTTCGGAGGCGACGGAATCGATCGTCACCACGCCACCGCGCCGCAGCACGGCGATCGCATCATCGAGCAGCTGCTCGGTCGTCTTTGCCATGCCCCGAGAGTACCGACCAAACGTTTGGTCGGTCAAGTGACATAGCGCTATGGGTAGCAGGCGTCCCGTAAGGGGATCGCTTACCGGCACACACAGATACGACGCCGAGCGCCGCGAAAATCCGCGGCGCCGAGTGTCCCGTGTGAGCAGCTTCGCTCTGTGTCGCGGTTTTCGCTGCGTTCCGTGTCGGGTTAGGTGGTGCCGATGACGAGGGTGCTGCGGGCGGCTTCGACGACGTCGTTGGTGATGACGTCGAGCTCGTTGATCTTCAGGACACGTTGAATCTGTGGGAGGAGACGTTCGAGGAGACGGAAGTTGCCGCGGGTGATGCGTTCGACGGCGGCGATGGCTTGCGCGTCAGTGAAGTCGTCGGGGTCGAGGGTCTTGCCGAGCTTGCGCCATTGACGTTCGAGGACGAACAGCAGCTCGTCGTGGCCGAGGGGGCGGTACTGGTGGGCGAACCCGAGTCGGCTGTAGAGCTGTGGGTAGTGAGTGAACTGCTTCTCGATGCCGGGCATGCCGATCAGGATCATCGCGATGCCTGTTCGGTCGTACTGGTCGCGGAGCCACTCGATGGCGTTGCCGGTGAGGCGTTCGGACTCATCGATGATGATCAGCTCGAGCAGTGACGGGTTGGGGCCGTGCGCGTGGTCGACGTGGCCGCCGTGGAGGACGAGGTGTTCCTCGATGCAGCGTTCGGTGCGGATCATGTCGTGCCGGAGGTCCTCTTGCAGGGCGCGCATCGTCGCGGAGACCTCGGGCGTGTAGAAGACGGTCCGGGCGCGGTGGGCCGCGGCATAGATCTTGGTGTCGTCTTCACTGCGTGCGGCCCACCTGGCGATGAACGGGCCGATGCTGTCCCAGTGCGCGTAGCGGCGCGCTGAGAGGGTCTTGCCGACGCCGGCGGGCCCGAAGCAGACGCCGATGGTGTTCTGCTTCCGGACCGCGTCGGCAAACTCTGCGAACCGGCGGTGCTCCTTGGTGACGATGAACTGGCTCGTCATGACCGGTCCTCCTCGTAGGTCTTCAGTCGCGGCCGATCCGTCTCGACGGCTGCCGGTGTGGTGGTGTCGTCGAGTTTGGGATTGACGATCGCGATGCGTTCGTGGATCTGCCCGCGTAAAGCCCGGCGGTGAGCGTTCCTGGCGGCTTGGATCTGCTTGAGGCTGATCGTCTCGGTCTGGTGCTCGGTGCTGATCGCGGTGCAGAGGAACACGTCGCGGTGGAAGACGCGGATCTCGGTGACGTCGCGTGGGTCGTACCGGACACTCACGGTGCTACCGACGAACGGCGCGAGAGTGGCCGCGGTGTAGCGGAGGCCCTCGAAGTGGATGCCATCGCGCTGCACGACCCGCGTCGTGGGGACGGTGAGCAGGAACCCGTCGAGCTGTTCAAGGGACTCCGGGAGCCGTGGCAGCCACCCGTCTGCAATCCACGCGTGCAGTGGGCTCGTCCGGAGCTCGCGGTGGGTGCGGGCGTTGTAGCTGCGGATGAACGTGCTGATGGCACTGTCGACGCCGCCGAGATCCAGCGCCGGCGTCGGCGCCGAGGATCCGGCTGCGAAATGGCCGGGGAGCGTTGGGAGCAGTTCGGTGTTGATCGTGCCGAAGAACCGCTCGATCTTCCCGCGCCCCTGGGGCCGGGCGACCTGCGAGTGGATGATGCGGAGGTGCAGCACAGCGGCGGTGTCGCCGAGACGATGGCTGGTGAAGTCGGACCCGTGGTCCGTGTAGAGCACGTCCGGGATCCCGCAGACGGGCCAGTCCGGTTCCGGCTTGTGCCAGATCGCTTGGCGCAGCGCGAGCGCGGTGTTCGCCGCTGACGGGGCACCGAGGAACACCATGTACCCGCAGATCGCGCGGGAGTAGTCGTCGAGGATCACCGTCAACCACGGCCGTGCGGGCTTGCCGTTGGGCCCGACGATGAGCAGGTCAAGCATCGTGTGGTCCGCCTGCCAGATCGCGTTCGGGCGGTCCGCGCGACGTCGGAGCAGCAGCTCGTGTTTGTCACGGTATGACGCTGGCCCCTCGAGTGCGAGCGTCACCATTCCGGGATCGAGCCCGTTCACGATCGACCGCACGGCGGAGTACGACGGCGACGGCAGTCCCCGTTCAGCGCAGTGGACGCCAACCTGACGGTGAATGGTGGCGATCGACGGCCGCGGCTTGGTGAGCGCAAGCCCTTCGACCAGGCGGACGAGTTCCGGTGCTGTGCGTCGGACGCCATGGTCGGCGCGAGCGTCGTCGGCGAGGGCGGCGTATCCGCCTGTCCGGTAGCGGGCGAGCCAGCGTTGCAGGGTGCGCTCGGTGACGCCCGTGCTGCGGGCCAGAGTGGCAAGCGGGATTGCGTCCTCGACGTGCAGTCGAAGGATTCGCCACCGCTCGCTCGCGTCCATGACCGGCTACATCGTCGGTGAGGGCTTTGCGCGTCGGCGGGCGACGGGTTCGGCGTGCTTCGCGAGCGTCCGGTAGATGGTGGTGCGGCTGACGCCGAGGACATCGCCGATCTGCGCGACGGTCATGTCCTGCTGTTCGTAGAGCCGGCGTGCGGTGCGCACCTGGTCCGCGGAGAGCCGAGATGGTCGGCCGCCGGTTCTGCCGCGGGCTCGGGCGGCGGCGAGGCCGGCGTTGGTGCGTTCCTTGATGAGGTCCCGTTCGAACTCCGCCAGCGCAGCGAAGACGTGGAACACAAGCCGGCCACCGGGTGAGGTGGTGTCAATGGTCTCCTGCAGCGACCGGAACCCGATGCCGCGTTCGGCGAGTGCGTGCAGCTGGTCGATGAGGTGCCGGATGGATCGACCGAGCCGGTCGAGTCGCCAGACGACGAGAGTGTCGCCGGGGCGGAGCTGGTCGAGGAGCTTGTCGAGCTCGGGCCGGTGTTGCAGCGACCCGGACATGGTGTCGACGAACACGCGGTAGCAGCCGGCGGCGCCCAGCGCGTCGATCTGTAGCGACGCGTCCTGGTCGGTGGTGGACACGCGCGCGTACCCGAGGAGGTGACCCATGGAGAGAACGTAGCGAAACTCGACCAGGAGGGGTAGTGGCGGCACGTAGATTCCGGGATTGGGTTCCGTTACAAGACACGCCGCCTCACACGCTGCCGAACCGTCGGCACGGGCAGTTGTAGCGGAGTCGTTCGTATTTGCTACAGCCGGTGAGTCAGCGCCGCGAGCCGGAGCGCTTGGACGGAACGTCGTTGTTGTTCCGCGCGATGGCGGCCGTTGGCCGGAGAGGGGTGTGGTGCCGCGATGACGGGTACGAGTCGGGGGTGCTCGTCCAGGGTGAGGTGCCGCATGACTCCGTTGAGGGCGGCGGTACCGTACGTGACGATGGCATCGAGCACGGGGAGCACCTTGAGCAGAGTTTCGAGGGCGTGTCGCCCCTCGTCGATGTCCACAGGTCGGACGCGGCCGAGAATCTCCCACGGGATGAGGTTCCAGCGGAGGTAGTCGTTGCGTGCGAGTCCGGACTCGATGCGGGCTGCGCGGAACGCGGCCGCGGTCGGGCCCGGGTTGTCCTCGCTGCAGATCGCCGTGTGCGCTGCGGCGATCGTCTGGGGGCCGGGCGACTGCATGAGGACCAGGACGCGGCTGGATGTGCCGCCGGATCTCGGGTCGAAGTTCGGGACGAACCGCCGTGAACCGTCGGGTGCGGTGCGCCATGCCTCGGCGAGGGCGTTCAGGGATCGAACGTCCGCGACCTCGTCCGCGAGTTCGTCGGGGGTGCTCATGCCGGCTGTGGTGGTGCGAGGAGTGTGCCGCGGATGACGGAGCCGTGGAAGGTGCGGACGGCAACGGTGATCCACGCGGCGACGAGGCCCACGTAGTAGACGACTGCGAGGACGGCGACGACGGTGAGTCCGGAGTGCAGGGCCAGGCCGTTCAGGCCGGTGACGCAGGTGCCGACGGGGAACGTGAATGACCACCAGGTCAGGCTGAACAGCAGGTGTTCGCGGGCGGTGCGGATGGTGATGGCGAGGGCGATGACGGTCCACAGCAGCGCGAAGCCGAGCATCGCGAACCCGTACACCAGCGCCACGACCAGCAGTGCGTGGGCGGTCGACGCGTCGACGACGGCGGGGGCGTTCGATGCGAGGAGGTTTACCGCGGTGATGGACTGTCCGACCGGTCCGAGGACGATCCACAGGGTCGGCACCATACCGGCGGCACCGACCTTGTGTTGCGCGAGACGGTTCCAGATCAGCGTAATGACGACCAGGGACGTGATGAGGCTGAGGCCGAAGAAGCCGTAGCAGGACCACAGCAGGGTCTCCCGTGCCTGCCCGGCGGGGGCATACGGCAGGAGGAGCGCACCGGTCGAGGCGGACACCATCGGCGGGACGATCGGCATCAGCCAGCCGCCGAACGCGGATTCGGGCGTGTTCTCGTGGCGGGTGAACGCCAGGTACGGCACCAGGACCGCGGTGAGCAGGCCGCCGATGGTGCCGATGGTCCAGAGGACCCAGTCGACGGTGACGGCGGCGGGGAGGCCGATCCAGTCCTTGCCGAGGAGGATCGTGCCGGCGCCGACGGTGAGGAACGCCATGGGCGGTGCGCCGTAGAAGTGGGAAATCACCGGGTTGAGGTGGTGCTTCGCTGCGGTGCTCCGGTAGCGGACCCAGTGCAGGACCGTCGCGATGGTGAGGGCGACGAGCAGGACCGCCGCGATCGCCCAGACGACCGTCGCCGCCGTGCGCAGACCGGGGAACTGCAGCGGTAACGACGCGGCCGCGACGGCGACGATCCCGGTCCCCATGATCGACGCGAACCAGTTCGGGGTCAGGTTCGACACGATCAGGCCGGGCCGCTCCAGCTCCCGGAACAGCCGCCGGTCGCGCACACCGTGCTCAGAGGCTGCGGGTGCGTGGGCGAGGTGAGCGGACATGCACCCATCGTGCGCGTGTGCCCCGTGGTTCGGGAACGGCGGACTCGTTGGCAGGGCACAATGGTTGCTTGTGGCACTGCGGCGGTTGACGGACCGGATCCTGGACCTCGACACCCTCGAGGTCCTCGTCCGCGTCGCGGAGACCGGGTCGTTGACCCGCGCGGCCGAGGTGTTGGGGGTGACACAGCAGGCGGTGTCTGCGCGCTTGCGTGCCGCGGAGCAGGCGACCGGTCAGCCGCTGGCGCACCGGACGGCATCCGGGACCGCGCTGACCGACGCCGGCCGGGTGGTGCTCGGTCTCGCCGTCCCGGTGTTGGAGGCCTCCCGGCGGCTTGAAGCAGGCGTCGCCGCGCTGCGGGAACCGGCGGGATCCCTCGTGATCGCAGCGTCGCAGACGATCGCCGAACTCCTGCTGCCCGGATGGCTGCTCACCCACCGTGCTGCCACGCCGGATGCGTCGGTGCGTTTGATCGCGGGGAACTCCGCCGACGTGACCGACCTCGTCCGTTCCGGCGCTGCCGACGTCGGGTTCACGGAGACTCCTGCTGCGCCGATTGGCCTCTCATCGTTGGTGGTCGATGAGGACGAACTCGTGGTCGTCGTCGCCCCGCACCATCCTTGGGCAAGCGCTTCGGCCATCACCTCGGATGACCTCGCGGAGACACCCCTGCTGCTCCGTGAGGAAGGGTCCGGCACCCGCTCCACGGTCGAAGCGTGGCTCGACGACGCGGGTCTGACCCTGGTCCCGCCGGCTGCAGTGCTGGAAACGACTGGCATCATCCGCGCCAACGCTCGAGCGGGCATCGCGCCCGCGGTGATGAGTCTCCGCACCGTCGACACTGACCTCGAAGACGGTGCCCTCGTCCGGGCGCTACTGCTCGGCCCGCCACTGATCCGGCCGCTGCGAGCGATCTGGTCAGGCCGCCCGGGGCCCGCTGTGACGGCGTTCCTGGACACTGCTCGCAGCTCGAGTACCGGTGGTCAGATCAGTCCGTAGGGCAGCTCCGGGTGCTGCTCGGCGATCTCGGTGAGCCGGTTGTACTTCGCGACGCGTTCCCCGCGGCCGGGTGCGCCGGACTTGATCTGCCCGGTGCCGGTCCCGACAACGAGGTCCGCGATGAACGTGTCCGTGGTCTCCCCAGAACGGTGGGAGACCATGCTGGCCATCCCGATGCTCTTGGCGGTGGCGATCGCGCCGAGGGTCTGGGAGACGGTCCCGATCTGGTTCGGCTTGATCAGTGCCGCGTTCGTCAGCTGCTGCTCGCCGCCGTCGCGGATCCGCTGTGGGTCGGTGACGTAGAGGTCGTCGCCGACGATCTGGATCCGGTCGCCGAGCGCCGCTTGCATGCGGCGGAACCCCTCATGGTCGTCTTCCGCGAACGCGTCTTCGATGCTCCGGATCGGATACGTGTCGATGAGGTGCCGGTAGTAGTCGACCAGCCCGTCCCGGTCGAGGCTGTCGTTGAGCACCCGGTAGGAGCCGTCGCCCTGGGAGAACTCGTTCGCGGCCGGATCGAGCGCGATCGCCACCTGATCGACGCCCGGCTCGTAGCCGGCGGTACGGATCGCGTCGACGAGCAGGTCGAGCGCTTCCTCGGGCGCAGCGATCGACGGTGCGAAACCGCCCTCGTCGCCGAGGCCGAGGCTGCCGAACCGGTCCCGAACCAGCGCCGCGAGAGCGTGGTACACGTCTGCGCCGATTCGGACGGCGTCTGCCATCGAGCCTGCGTTGACGGGAGCGATCATGAACTCCTGGAAGTCCAGCTCGTTCGCTGCGTGCGCGCCGCCGTTGAGGACGTTGAAGTGCGGGACCGGCATCCGCGGCGTCGAGCCGGTGATCTCAGCGATCCACTGCCAGAGCGGGAGGTCCGCGGCATGGGCGAGGGCCCTGGATGCGGCGATCGAGGTGGCGACAACGCTGTTCGCGCCGAGCCGGCGGTACCCGGTGGTGCCGTCGAGTTCGGCAAGGGCGGCGTCGATCTGCCCGATCGCCGACCACGACCGGCCGGTGAGGAGCCCTGAGATGTCGGTGTCGATCAGGTGGAGCGCCTGGGTGACGTCGCGGCCGCCGAACGCGGAACCGCCGTCGCGGAGCTCGACGGCTTCGTGGGCGCCGGTGGATGCGCCCGCGGGGGCGTCCCCGGTGACGGTGCGGCCGTCGTCGAGCTCGAGGGACACGCGGACGGTCGGGTAGCCGCGGGAGTCGAGGATGCGGGCGCCGTGGACGGCGTCGATGGTGACGGGGTGGTCGTGGTGGGTGACGTACTCACCCTGATGGGCTCCGTGGTGGTGGATGCCGCTGATGTAGTCGTTCATGGTGACGCTCCTTCGGTTCGGTTCGGGTCATGCGTCGAGCTGGTCTGTGGTTGGAAGGGGAAGCCGCGGGGAGGCGGAGGGACGACCTGCTGGCGATCACTCAGCGCCAGTGCCTCCCCGCGGCAGTCTGTGGACCCGTGGGTCACGGGTGTCGGGTGTGGGCGTTCTGTGCGGTGCGGATGACGGCTTCGGCAGCAGCACGGTCGGCCCACCCGTTGGTGGTGACGTGCTTGCCGTGCTCGATCTCCTTGTAGTGGGCGAAGAAGTGCTCGATCTCCGCCAGCGTGTGTTCCGGCACATCGGTGATGTCCCGCAGCTGCGCGAAGCGGTCGTCGCCAGCGGGAACGGTGAGGATCTTGTCGTCGCCGCCGTTCTCGTCGACCATGCGCAGCATCCCGACCGGCCGGACCGTGATGACGACGCCGGGGAACGTGGGACGGGGCAGGAGCACCAGGGCGTCGAGGGGGTCGCCGTCATCGCCGAGGGTGTTGTCGATGGAGCCGTAGTCCTGGGGGAACACCATGCTGGTGAACACCGCCCGGTCGAGCCGGATCCGGCCGGTGGTGTGGTCGACCTCGTACTTGTTGCCGCTGCCGCGGGGAATCTCGATCGTGACGTCGAACAGCATGGGTACCTCCGGTGCTGGAGCGGGTGGGTGGTCAGTGAGTGGGGTGGTCACAGGGTGCCGCCGAGGAGGATGCCGGCGGTCGCGGCGGCGACGGAGACGACGAGCATTCCGAGACCGTTGATCGCGGCGGCGGTGATCCGTCCGCTGCGGGCGAGGCGGACGGTTTCGAAGCTGGCGGTGCTGAACGTGGTGTAGCCGCCCATCACCCCGGTGCCGAGGACCGCGACCGGCACCGCGCCGAGGTGCGTGGCGGCGCCGACGATGATCCCCAGCAGCAGCGACCCGGTGATGTTGATCGTCAGCGTGCCGACGGGGAGCCGGAACTCCCGGCCGGTGTTGATCAGCCCGTCGAGGAGGAACCGACCGGCAGCGCCGGCACCGCCACCGAGGGG
>NZ_JBQXFD010000024.1:0-15570 GCF_052615555.1 Micrococcus sp. EWR3.9.1 | reverse complement strand
CTCGGTATCGGTAGATGATCGCCTCCACCACCGTGCGGGCTTCCGAGAACGGCCGGCCGGCCCGGCCGGTCCGGGTGGGGAACATCGGGGCGATCAGCTCCCACTGGGCATCGGAGAGGATCTGAAACCGGGACATGCCTTCCAGGTGACACTCCACCCCTGGACCATTGTCAGACACGCCCTAGTCGCCCCCGCCCCGGCTGCCCCCGGTCGGGGCGGGGGCCGGTTCCCGTAGCTCTCGGCGGAGGGCCCTGTCTCTGCCAGCGAGCTCACTGGCTATGACGACACCACCTAGGCTCCACTTATGGACCAGCACTCACCCGCCCCAACAATTTATGTCGAGACGCCGCAGAACGGCCTGGGCGATTTCACGTGGGACTCACTCGCCGCGTTCATTAACCTGGGAGCAACCATAGTGTTGTTGGCCATCACGGCAATCAGCGTGAGGGCTGCGCTTGACGCCGCGAAAGCGGCTCATCCGAATCCAGGGTGTAGTCGGGGTCTGAACCCGCCGGTCTCGAGAGCGGCGGTACGGGCTGGAGGACAAGGCCACCGGCATGGGCTGGGAGCACGAGGACCCCCGCTTCGACGCCCGCGCCACGGGCTTCACCAACGAACCACATCGTTTCGGCTACATCGTGGAGATCGACCCGGAGGATCCACGCTCCACATCGGTCAAGCACACCAGCTTGGGCCGCTTCAAGCACGAGGGGGCCAACGTCATCGTCGCCGACGATGGGCACGTCGTGGCCTACATGGGAGACGACGAACGGTTCGACTACCTGTACAAATTCGTCTCCAAAGACATCTACCGCAAAAACGACCGCCGCCACAACATGACCTTGCTGAACGAGGGCGACCTGTATGTGGCACGGTTCTCCGGTACGTCGGACGGGGAGATCGACGGGTCCGGCCGGGTCCCCGCGGACGGCACCTTCGACGGATCGGGCCGCTGGATCCCCCTGGTGCAAGGCGGCAGGAGCACGGTCGAGGGCATGGCCGTCGACCAGGTGCTCGTTTTCACCCGCCTGGCCGCCGACCGGGTGGGTGCCACCAAGATGGACCGCTGCGAAGACGTCGAGCCCAGCCCGGGCAGCGGGAAGATCTACGTGGCCTGCACCAACAACTCCCAGCGTGGCGTCGACGGCCAGGCAACGGCGGACGAGGCCAATCCACGCACCGAGAACCGCGACGGACACATCGTGGAGATCACCGAGCACCGCGGCGACCACACCTCCACGCGATTCACCTGGGACCTGCTCATGCTCTGCGGCGACCCGTCCCAGGGAGACGCCACCTATTTCGGCGGCTTCCCCGTGGACCAGGTCTCACCGATTTCCTGCCCGGACAACCTGGCGTTCGACACCGACGGCAACCTCTGGATCTCCACCGATGGAGCCCCGGATGGCATCGGCTACAACGACGGCCTGTTCAAGGTCGCCGTCGAGGGCCGCAATCGCGGCCAGGTGGCACAGTTCCTTTCGGTTCCCCGGGATGCCGAGACCTGCGGGCCGGTCATCCACGACGACGAAGCGATGGTCTTCGTGGCCGTCCAGCACCCCGGTGAGGAGGGTTCCTACACGGATATCCGCTCCGCGTTCCCCGACTACGTTCCCTCCGAGGCCCGCCCGGGCGACGGCGAAGTGCGCGGGCCCCGGCCCTCGATCGTCCAGGTCTACCGAACGTAAATGCGCGCCGACGTGGCCGTGAAGCACCATGCACATAGGCTGGGGCCATGTCTCTCGAATTCAGGACCTCCGAGGAATCGCCAGATGTCACCCGGGTCGTGGCCACCCACCTCCCCACGCGGCATGGGGACTTCGCCCTGCTGGGCTACCGGGATGGCCGCGGCACGGATCATGTGGCCCTCACCTTGGGCGACGTGGCGGCAGACGACGGCGAGCTCCCATTGGTGAGATTGCATTCCGAATGCCTCACCGGCGACGCCCTGGGATCCTACCGGTGCGATTGCGGCGAGCAGCTGGACGCAGCCCTGCAGGCCATCGGCGCTGCGGGGCGCGGGGTGCTCATCTACATTCGCGGCCATGAGGGACGCGGCATCGGGCTCCTGGACAAGCTGAGGGCCTACGCCCTCCAGGACTCCGGCATCGACACCGTGGACGCGAACACGCATTTGGGTTTGCCGGCCGACGCCCGCGATTACGATCAGAGCGCGCAGATACTGCGTGAACTGGGGGTCGGGAAGATCCGGTTGCTCTCCTCGAACCCCGCGAAACAGGAAGCCCTGGAAGCATTGGGCATCCACGTCGAGGCACGGGTGCGGTTGAACGTTGCCGACCGGCCGGAGAACTCGCGGTATCTCTCGACGAAGCGGGCCCGGATGCGCCATGACCTGCCGCCCGAACGCAACGCGTGGGACCTGCTGGCCGGCGCTCGGGTGCCAACAGGTCCCCTGACCCCGCAGGAAGAGGCCCTCGTGCTGCGCTACGGTCCGCTGGTCGAAGCCGGACCCCGCCTCGTGATCGGGCAGCTGGGTCAAAGCCTTGACGGATTCATCGCCTCGCGCACCGGCGATGCCTGCTTCGTCACCGGGGAAGCGGACCGGGAGCACTTGCACCGGTTGCGGGCCCTGGTTGATGCAGTGCTGGTCGGCGCCCAGACCGTGGCGGCAGATGACTGCCAGCTCACGGTCCGTGCGGTCAACGGCGCTGACCCCGCGCGCGTCGTCGTCGATCCACATGCGCGCATCCCGCTGACGGCCAAGGTCCTCACCGACCCACGGAGCCGGACATTGTGGCTGGTCGGCTCCGACGCGTCGGTGCCCGCATCGCTGGCCCCCCATGTGAGCGTGCACCGGCTGGAGACCTCGACGGGCTTCGAACCGGCCGCCATCCTCCAATACCTGGCTGATCAAGGTTTGGGCCGCGTGCTCATCGAAGGCGGCGGCCTGACCGTGTCCGGGTTCCTGCATGCCGGCGTCCTGGACCGCCTCTACCTGACCAGCGCACCGCTATTGGTGGGAGACGGGGTCCCCGGGATTCGTTTCGACGGGGCCGACGCTCTTTCCGGAGCCCTCTCCGCCCCCGTGCGCCGCTTCGTCCTGGGCGATGACGTGTGCACCGAGTTCGATTTCTCCGCCGCCAAGCCGGCGTCGCCGGCTGCCCTGCACCGTGCGGACCAGGAGAACCAGCCCACCGGGCAGGACTGACACCAGCGCCAGGATTCCGTAGGCGACCGACACTTCCACGCCCTGCTGCGCCGCATGGCCCCAGGCCATGAACCCCAACGCCGCGGCGCCTTCACGAGGCCCCCATCCGGCCACGTTGAGCGGAATGGACATTCCGGCCAGGGTGACCGCTGCCAGGTAGGGGATCTGCGCCGGCGGCAGGTCGGGAGACACGGCAAGGCAAGCCAGCAGGAACAATCCGGCGAACGAGCACCAGCCGACAGCCGATAGCCCCCACACCAGCCCGATGTCCCGTACTCCGAGGCGCCGCAACCACGGCCAGGCCGCCGTCGCTGCGACAGCGGCCACGAGCAGGCCAAGCCCACCCAGGCCGGGGTGAACGGCCAGCAGTGCGAAACCTGCGGCGAGGAAGACCACCGAGGTGCCCGCCAACCGCTCGGCGGCCACGACGCCGAGACTGCGCTTGACCATGTCGCGTCGCCGGCCGGCGCCGACGGGGCGCTGTTCGGCTGCCCGGACGACATCTCCCGCCAGCCCCCCAGGCAGGACCGAGTTGATGAACGCGGCCTGCCAGCACCGCTCGGCGGCCGCGCGCCATCCCAATTCGATGCCATGCCTCCGGGCAATCAGCCTCCACCGTTGGGCCTGCACCAGCACACCGATGGAACCCAGGACCAGGGCTCCGACGACTCCCGGCCAGGTGAGGACGCGAACAGCCGCGACAAAGGGGCCCGTGCCGAAGAGCAGGACCACCCATCCGAGGATTCCCGCGGCGACGGCGACTTGCAGCAGGGCCAGGAGCAGTGCCCTGCGGTTCATGGCGCGTGGCCGATCATCCTGGCGGCAGGCAGAGGAGCTCGCGGTGGCGCACCTCCACGTGCAGCCTGCCCTCGTCCGATTGCCCCAAGTGCTCGGCCAACCAGGAATCCACGACGTCCCCCATGTCCGGCGCGCCTTCGATGACGGCCTGCGCCCGGTCGTGCAGGTAGCGGCGCAGCAGTACGTCATCGGCGGGGCCCAGCTTCCAGGGCGATTCCGCGACCTCCACACGCATGCCATCGGCACGGAGCCGGCCGGCGGCATACCCGACGGCGTCGGGCCCGGCCAGCGACCCGCGTCGTTGGTGCTGGTTGAAGGCCCGGGTGATCTGGGCGTCCGCCCAGTGGCCGGGATCCAGGACCACGTCGCCGGTGACGCTGAGGCTGAGCAGGGCCGGCATGCGCCGCTCGGCCAGAAAATCGCAGAAACCGGCTAGCTGGTCCATGGTGAGCAAATCAAGCACCGCCGAGCAAGTGATCAGGCACCGGTCCTGCTCCGCCTCGTCCAGGCTCCCGAGATCCTCGATCCCGGCAGTGACCCGCCTGACGTGTCGCACCCGCGCATCCTGCAGCTGGGAGGGGACGAGTTCCAGCAGGTCCGCGTCGTGGTCCAGCAGCGTCCACTGCTGGCTGAACCGCAGGCGCGGTGCCAGCCAGGCCGGGTTGGCACCGGTGCCGGCGCCGACGTCGATGACGTCCACGGGGCTGTCTGCGCCGGTTTCCGTGAAGTGTTCGGCGAGCGCATCGAGCAGGGGGGCTGAGCCGGCGCGTGCCCGTTCGTCGGCAGGGCGCCTCAGGTCCAGCCAATCACTGGAGATCGGGCGTTCGGGTCGTTTCACGGCGTGAGGATCCGCAGCATCAGGTCTGCCGAGTCGTCCCATGTGGGCAGCATACCGCGCGCACCCTCGGCCGACCGGCGCCAAGCCGCCCGTTGCGCGGGATCGCTCAGCCAACCACGCAGTACCTCCTCCAGTGCGGCGGTGTCATCAGGGGCCACTGCAATTCCGGGAGGTGCGTGTGGGCCAAGGGCGAGCGCCTCTTCCGCTCCGGTGCCGGCACCGACGATCGCGGGGATGCCTCGGGCCACGGCCTCCGTCACGACCATTCCGAAGGTCTCCGCCCGGGAGACGAGAAGCAACAGGTCGCTCGCGGACCAGATGCGCTCTAGTCCCGGACCGGTCCGGGAACCGAGGACCTGGACCCGGCCGGGAGGGAAGGCGGCCTCGGCGAATAATCGCACGCGCTGGGCGTAGTCGGGATCGGCGGCATCGGGGCCGACCAGCAGTGCCTGCCAGTCCAGTTCGGTGAGTGCCGCCAGGGCCCGCAGGATGGCCAGTTGGTTCTTGCGCGGCGTGACCGATGCCAGCAGCAGCAGCTGGGGCGGGGCGCTCCCGACGGCCAGCGGGGCCTGATCGGTGCCGGGGGACACCACACGGGTCGGGAGCGGGCCGTAACGGTTCACGACGTCTCGTGCGGCCCAGTTACTCGTGCAGATCACGGTGTGTGCCGACTGCAGGGCCCGTCGTTCCAGGGCTGCCGCCCGCCCGCTGCCATCGGGCGGCACGGCGCCATCAACGAGCAGCGACAGGTGGAAGAGGACGTGCACCCGCGTTCCCGACGCGGCGGCGGCCTGGATCTCGTCGGGGGCCGACGACGCGATCAGGCCGTCAACGACCACTTGCTCCCGGCCTGCCAAGGCCGCGCGGAGCCGTTCAAGGTCCCGCGCCTCGGGCCGGGGCCACGGGCCGGGGACCCCGCAGACGGACACGGAGCACCCCGCGGCCTCGAGGGCTCGGATTAGCGCCTTGTTGTAGCGGCTTCCGCCGCTAGGACCAGGCAGCCCCGTCGGGATGATGAACGTCGTTGCCAGCGGTTCATGCGAAGTCGACATCATGCGCTGCCCACGCATCGGGATGCTCCCGCAGCAAGACTTCCATTCCGGCGAACTCCGTGGTGTCGAAGTGGCGGCGCAGCTCATCGCTGATGTGCCCGGCGATGGCTTCAGTGGTGCTCAGCCGACCGGCGAAGGCAGGGTGTTCATCCAGGTTTGTGTAGCGCAAGGGCTCGAGCACCTCGGAAAGCATGGATGTTGCGGCCCCTATATCCATGACGACGGACTGTGGACCGAGCTCCCTGCGGCGCCAGGTCACCTCCACCACCAGGGTCGCACCATGAAGGGCCTGGGCAGGGCCGAAGAACGGGTCAGGAAGGCTATGCGCGATCATGACGTGGTCGCGGACGGTCAATCGATACATGTTCCGAGCCTAACCACGCGGGCCGGGATCGGGATAGCGGATGGCCCGGCAAAGCGTCGGCAACTCCCCCTGTGCGAGGCCGGCGATGGCACCGGGCAAGTCCGCGAAGCCGGACTCCCCACTGATCAGGGCATCGAACACCGGGTCCTGGAGCATGTGCATGACCAGGTCCATGCGCGCGGCGTGGGTCCGCCGGTAACGGCGGGCACGACCGATGGTGGAGACCTGGCTGGCGGTGATCCGCAGCCGGCGAGCGTGGAAGCTGGTGCCGAGGGGGACTGCCGGAACATGGGAGCCGAACCACGAAAGTTCGACGAGCTCTCCCTCGTCGCCCAGTCGTTCCAGCCCCTGGGCCAGCCCCGCTTCGGTGGTGGAGGCGTGGTAGATGATGTCGCATTCTGCCTGCAATGCCTCCGGTTCCACGGCCTCGATGCCCATGGCCCGGGCCATGTCCCGCTTCACCGGATCTGTGTCGACCAGCTGAAGTCGGCCCAGGGGGAAGCGGCTCAGCAACACAGCCAGCGAAGCACCGATCATCCCGCCACCGATGACCGCGATACGGTCGCCGATGCACGGTGGGGCATCCCACAGCGCGTTCAATGCCGTTTCCACGGGCCCGGCCAGGACGGCACGCCTGCTGGGGACGTCGTCGGGGATCACCGTCAACGCGTCGACGGGGACAACGTACCGGTCCTGGTGGGGATACAGGCAGAAAGTCCGACGTCCGAGAAGATCGTCCGGCCCCTGTTCGACGACCCCGACGGAGAGGTATCCGTACTTCACCGGAAAGGGAAACTCCCCCTCTTGGAACGGGGCGCGCATCCGTCCGGCGACCTCCGGAGGCACTTCTCCGCGGTACACCAGCATCTCGGTCCCCCGGCTCACCCCGGAGTAGAGGCTGCGCACCAGCGCTTCTCCCACCCCCGGAGGCCGCAGCCGGGCGCGTCGGAATTCCCCGGCGCCGGGTGCCGTTGTCCAATAGGCGGTGCTGTCCATCGACTGCGGTGAATCCATGCTCCGATTATGCCCGGATACCGGACGGCTCCGGCCCCGGACGCACCCGCGAGGCCTGGGGCGGGCTGGGCGTCGGTAGACTCGCCAGGAGATACCCCCGATCACCGAGGAATCCGATGCGCCATCCGACGACGCCGTTCCGGCGACAGGCGATGGTCGATGTACTCTGCACCGTCGTGGGCTCCGTGGGGCTGGGCGTCACGCTCGTCCACTTCGGCAAGACGTCTGCCTGGGGCAGCGTCGCCGCCATCGCCAGCGGCTTGACCCTGGTCTCGGTCGCCGTGGTGACCATGGTGCGGCGCAACCCCCTGTTCTCCACCCTGGCCGACCGTGTCACCCTAAGCCGGGCGGTGCTCGGCGGCGGTTGCGCGACGATCGTCATGCTGGCCGCCCTCGACACGGCTCCGCATCGTTCCTGGTGGCTGGTCCTGTTGGCGGCACCCGCCGTCCTGCTGGACGCCGTCGACGGCAGGGTGGCCCGGCACACCGGCACCGCCTCGGCCCAGGGGTCGCGTCTGGACATGGAAACCGACGCCGCCTTGCTGCTGGTGCTCACGGTGCCCCTGGCCTTCACCATCGGCCCCTGGGTCCTGGCCATCGGCCTGATGCGATATGCCTTCGTCGTCCTGTCGTGGTTCCGGCCCGCATGGCGGGAGCCCCTGGATTTCAGCCAATTCCGCCGGGTCGTCGCAGCGATACAGGCGGTGGTCCTGGTGGTGGCGCTGGTCCCCGTGGTTCCCCTCACGGGAGCCTGCATCATCCTGGCACTCAGCTTGGCGTTGCTGCTCACGTCCTTCCTGCGCGACATCATCACCCTGGAACGCGGGACATCCTCGCGCGGGGACCGTGAGCCGACCCGGGTCGGGAGGACCTGCTCCTCCCACGCCGACCTGTCGGATGGTTAGCGCAGCACTTGCCCGAAGGCGTGCCGGCGAATCCAGGCATGCATGGCAATGGCCGCCGCGGAGGCGGCGTTGATGGACCGGGTGGAACCGAACTGCTCGATGCTCAGGGTGGTGGTTGCCGCCGCGTGCACTTCGTCACTCAGCCCGGGGCCTTCCTGCCCGAAGACCAGCACGCAGTTCCGCGGCAGGTCATAGGTCTCCAGTTGTTCGGAGTCGGGGAAGATGTCGACCCCGATGACTTCCAGTCCCGCCTCCTGCGCCCAGGCGGTGAACTCCGCCACCGTCGGGTGGTGGCGCACATGCTGGTAACGGTCGGTGACCATTGCGCCGCGCCGGGCCAGGTCAACGGGCAGGGTGTGAAGGACGCCTGGTACGTCCTCCTCCCTGACGGCACGATGAACAAGGAAGCCGCGGCCATGAGCACCGCCACCCCGGCGTCCTGATGCGACGGCGACCCGTCCCCGCACGCAGCGAAGCGCATCGTCCGGACGGGTCGCCGGTTCTCAACAGGCAAGGACGGAAGGGATGACCGGCAGTGATCGCAGCAACCGTGATGAGGGAGCGCGCCGTGGCGCTTCGAGGCGGTGAGCGTTGTGCCCCGCCCCGTCGATGAGCTCCTGGCGGCGTTGTACGAGAGTCACGGCCCGGCCTTGCGGCGCTTCGTGCAGAACCTCACTCGGAACGCGGCGCTGACGGAGGACGTCGTGCAGGAGACGATGGTCCGGGCCTGGCAGCGCCCGCAGGTCCTCGAACGCGACGCCGACGCCGCTCGCGCGTGGCTGTTCACCGTCGCCCGCAACCTCGTCATCGACGACGCCCGATCCGCTCGGAGCCGACGCGAAGTGCCGACGAAGGACGAGGACGGCGGCGGCGCCGTCCCCGATCGCACCGACGCAGTCCTGGACAGCATCCTCGTCGCCGACGCTCTCGCATCGCTGTCGGTGGAGCATCGTCAGATCGTGGTGGACGCGTACTTCCTCGGACACACCGTCCCCGAGATTGCCCGCCGGCACTCCATCCCCGAGGGAACAGCGAAATCTCGATTGCACTACGGACTGCGCGGACTGCGACTGGCTCTGCAGGAAAGGGGCGTCACCCGATGAACGACCACCACGGAAGCTCTGCGACGGAGGACGAGTATCGCGACTGGGACGCGTCCTACGTCCTCGGCGCTCTCCCCGCGGATCAGCGACTCGAGTACGAGCAGCACCTCAGCGGCTGCGCGGCCTGCCGCGCGGCCGTGGCAGAGCTGGCAGGACTGCCCGGCATCGTCGGTCGCCTCTCCGTCGAGGACGCTCTCGCCATCAGCCCATCGGACGACGGCGAGGAGGCGCCGCCGTCGATGGCGACGCTGCCCGCCATCGCCCACCGTGTCCGGACGCGCCGACGTCGGCGCCGGCTGGTGACGTCCCTCGCCGTCGCGGCCGCCGTCACCGCCTCCGTCCTCGGAGGCGTCGCTCTCGGCACGGGCATCGCGGGTGCTCCCGTGGCGAGCGAGGCGACCCTCGAACCGATGGACCCGATCGCGGCCGATCCCGCTCTCGCTGCGGACATCCAGGTCGAGGGGAAGCCGTGGGGCACCCGGCTGGAGTGGAGCTGCACCTACAGTGGTGATGCGCCCGCCGACGCGGAGTACGAACTCGTGATCACCCGCACAGACGGCAGCACGATCACCGTCGCCACCTGGACGGCGGCCGGGCAGCGCGCCGTCGACCTGGCGGCGTCCACGGGCATCGCCCGGTCGGAGATCACCGGCGTCGACATCAGGGTCCGCGGCACGAACTCCCCCCTCGTCCGCACCGACACCTGAGACACCGCCCACCCGCAGGAGACACCGGCACTGCCCGCGGTGCCGCGGACACAGGACAGGAGAAGACCATGAGCACCGAGACCACACCGCTGCACATCACCCGCGAGGGCCCGAGAAGCTTCATCGGCCGCAACGCGCGAGGAGCCGAGGTCCGCATCGGCGGGTCGGACGCCGACGGCGTGTTCTCGCCCGGCGAGCTGCTGCACCTCGCCCTCGCCGCCTGCGGCATGCTCTCCTCGGACCACATCCTCGCCAGCCGGCTCGGAGCCGACTTCGAAGCGACCACCGACATCACCGCGACCAAGCCCGAGGGTGAGGACCGCTACGACTCGATCACCGCCGTGATCCGCGCCGACCTGTCGGCGCTCGATCCCGAGCGGATCGCCTCACTGTCCGAACGCACCCACCGGGCCGTGGATCGCCAGTGCACCGTCGGCCACACGCTCGAGCACGGCGCGGCGTACACCGTCGACGTCGTGGACGACCCGGCCGCTCCCGTCAGCGGTCCGAGGACGGGGACCGTCTGAGATCAGCGCCTCATCGGTCACGACGACCGGTGCCGACCGAGCCGCGGACGTCTCCCTTCAGTGCCGTCAGTCTGCGATTCGCCGACCGGATCCGAGACGATTCGCGAGGCGGAGCGCGTTCACGGAGCGGAGGTGCTGGTCGGCGCGGTGACGTCCGTTGGCCGGTGAGGGGTGCGGTGCCGCGAGTACGGGGACGACACGGGGATCATCGTGCAGGGTCAGATAGCGCATGACCCCGTCGAGCGCCACGGTCCCGTAGGTGACGACGGCGCCGAGCGCGGGCAGCAGCTCCAGCAGCTCACCGAACGCGAGCCGACCCTCCTCGATGTCCGCGGGGCGGACGCGGCCAGGGATCTCCCACGGGATGAGGTTCCATCGGAGGTAGTGGTCGCGGGAGAGTCCGGACTCGATTCGGGCCGCCCGGAACGCGGCGGCGGTGGGCCCGAGGTTGTCCTCGCTGCAGACGGCAGCGGATCCCGCGGCGATCGTCCGAGGGCCGGGTGACTGCATCAGCACCAGGACGCGACTGGCGGTGCCGCCGGAGCAGGGATCGAAGCCCGGAACGAAGCGTCCGGTCGCGTCCGCGGTACTCCGCCAGGTCTCGGCGAGGGCGTTCAGGCTTCGGACATCCACGATGGTCTTCGATCCCGGTCAGGCCGGCCGCGGTGGTGCGAGCAGGGTTCCGCGGATCACGGAACCGTGGAACGTGCGGGCGGCGACGATGATCCACGCGGCGACCAGGCCGACGTAGTAGAGCACCGCGAGGCCGGCGACAACCGTGAGACCGGAGTGCAGGGCGAGGCCGTTCAGTCCGGTGACGCAGGTGCCGACGGGGAACGTGAACGACCACCACGTCAGGCTGAACGGCAGGTGCTCCTTCGCGGTGCGGAGGGTGATCGCGAGGGCGATGACGGTCCAGAGCAGTGCGAAGCCGAGCATCGCGAAGCCGTACACCAGAGCCACGACCAGCAGCGCACGCGCCATGCCGGCGTCCACGACGGTGGGCGCGTTCGAGGCGAGCAGATTCACGGCGGTGATCGACTGTCCGACCGGACCGAGGACGATCCACAGCGTCGGCACCATCCCCGCCGCTCCGACCTTGTGCTGCGCGAGCCGGTTCCAGATCAGGGTGATCACCACCAGCGACGCGACCAGGCTGAGGCCGAAGAAGCCGTAGCAGGACCACAGGAGCGTCTCCCGCGCTTGCCCGGCGGGCGCGTACGGCAGCAGCAGTGCGCCGGTGGAAGCGGACACCATCGGCGGAACGATCGGCATCAGCCAGCCGCCGAACGCCGAATCGGGCTTGTTCTCATGCCGGGTGAACGCGAGGTAGGGCACCAGGACCGCCGTCACCAGCCCGCCGAGAGTCCCCGCGCCCCAGAGCACCCAGTCGATGGTGACAGCGGCGGGCAGGCCGATCCAGTCCTTGCCGAGGAGGAGGGTTCCCGCGCCGACAGTGAGAAACGCCATGGGCGGCGCGCCGTAGAAGTGCGAGAGCACGGGATTCAGGTGGTGCCTCACCGCTGTACCGCGGTAGCGGACCCAGTGCAGCCCGGTCGCGACCGTCAGCGCGACGAGCAGCAGCGCGGCGATCGCCCAGACGACGGTGGCCCCGGTGCGGAGTCCGGGGAACTGGAGTGGCAGAGACGCGGCGGCGACCGCGACGATGCCGGTGCCCATGATCGACGCGAACCAGTTCGGCGTCAGGTTCGACACGATCAGTCCCGGATGCTCCAACTCCCGGAACAAGCGCCTCGACCGCGGAGGATGCCCGATCGAGGAAGATGCGCGGGCGGGGGAGAAAGTTGTCATGCCTCCAGTCTGAGCATCGCCGGCACCAGCCGATACAGCGATCGTCTTGGCGGGGCACAATGAGTGCTTGTGGCGACGCGGCGATTGACGGACCGGATCCTGGATCTCGACACGCTGGAGGTGCTCGAGCGCATCGCCGAGGCGGGCTCGCTCTCCCGCGCTGCCGAAGACCTCGGCGTCACCCAGCAGGCCGTCTCGGCGCGTCTGCGGGTCGCGGAGCGCGCCATCGGGCAGCCGCTCGTGCGCCGCTCTCCGACCGGGTCCCTGATGACCGACGCGGGCCGGCTCGTGCTCGAGCTGGCCGGCCCGGTCCTCGAGGCGTCCCGCCGCCTCGAGGCGGGCGCGGCAGCACTGCGACAGCCGACCGGCTCACTGGTTCTCGCGGCGTCGCAGACCATCGCCGAACTGCTGCTCCCACGCTGGCTCCTCGAATTCCGACAGCGCACACCCGAGGTGAGTGTGCAGCTGATCGCCGGCAATTCAGCCACGGTCACAGAGCTCGTGAGATCCGGTGCCGCGCAACTCGGATTCGTCGAGACACCAGCGTCCACGGCCACGCTCTCCTCTGACGTGGTCACGGAGGACGAACTCGCTGTCGTCGTGGCACCCGACCACCCCTGGGCACGCGCGGCGAGTATCAGCGCCGAGGACTTGGCCGGCACCGCACTGCTGACACGAGAGGAAGGCTCCGGCACCCGGACGACCCTCGAAGCATGGCTCCACGACGCCGGGCTCGCACTCACGACTCCCGCCGCGATCCTTGAAACGACGGCGATCATCCGAGCGAACGCCCGCGCCGGCATCGCGCCCGCAGTCATGAGCATCCTCACCGTCGAAACAGATCTCGCCGCGCGCTCACTGATACGAGTGCCCCTCCGCGGACCAGCACTCGTGCGACCCCTCCGCGCCATCTGGTCCGATCGCATCGGGTCGTCCGCGGCGGCGTTCCTGGAGATCGCGCACGAGATGCGCTGACCGGTGCACGGCTCGTCGCAACGCCGATCACGCCAGCGGCCGTGTCTGCTCGAGCTGCAGCGATCTGGTCAATCTGCACACGGCGGCACGGACGTCATTTCGCGGTGATGGCGAAGAGCCCGCCGATGCCGACGGTGTAGAGCGCGAGCACGATCAACGAGTCGATTCCCATTCCGGCGATGCGGCGGGTGGGTCGGAAGATCAGTCCGACGATGTAGACGAGGGTGAGCAGGGCGGCGAGAGCGGTGAGGTAGATGTCGGACGAGTTCGCCTGCGGGAGGACTGCGGTGCCGGAGAGGACGGTGGCGACGAGGAACAGGACGGGGAGGAAGGCGTTGCCGCCGAAGATGTCGCTGATGGCGAGGTTGTCGTCGCCCTGCATCATCGACGAGCGTCCGTCGCAGGCGGCCTTCGTCGCCTACGAACATCTCCGGCACGAGGACCCGATCGTCGTCGAGTTCGAACGCTTCGTGCGCGCCCGCCTGGACGAACCGTTCAACGTCGCCTTCGTCGCGCAGTCGCTCGGCACCAGCCGGCGCACCCTCGAACGACGAGTCCGTGCGGCGCTCAACCTCACTCCGCTCGGGTTCGTCCAACGGCTTCGCACCGAACGAGCTCGGCACCTCTCAGCAACCACGGATCTCACCTCCGCCGAGATCGCGCTACGGGTCGGCTACGCGAACGCCGAGACTCTGCGCTCCCTCCTGCGCAGGGAGCGACGCCGTTCCTGACCTATCGCCATGCCTGTAGCCGGTGTCCTAGTGCTCGACTGGAACCACCTCTCAGCACGTCGCGTCGACGCTACTGCGTCGCCCCTGGACGACCCACTCGACACGCCCGCAGCACAGGCCATGTGACGTGCCCCGGCTTCCCGGACGGTCGGGGTCGGGTGGCTGTGATGTGTCGCTGCGTTCTCGTCGAGGGGGTCAGCAGACTCGATCAGGGTCGATTGGGATGAGACGCGAAGGCGCTCAGGTCAAGGCGGCCGAAGCCGGCCGGCGGGGTAGCGTCGGTCACGTCGAGGTCTTTCGGATGGATGGCGTAGGAACCTCCATCGTCGGGAGACCTCGACGTCTACCTGCGGACCGACGCGCCCGGCCGACCTACACCCTCATCTAGGAAGAGCCCATAAACGGTCGTTTGTGGCGGCTGCTCGGTGTGCCGCCCGGTGTCATGTGTGGCTTGCGCCGCTATATGGCGGGGTTCTGTCGGAGCTCAGTGGCGGCCTCCAAGCACGCGGGCAAGAGTGTAAGCGGCCATGAAAAGCTGCCCATAGGTGGCCAGGGAATGACCCGCTGACGGCCATGAGGACTGCCCAGTGATGGCCACGGGAACTGCCCGGTGCTGGCCATCTGGTTTGCCCGCGTTGCTCGTTGCCCGCCGCGTCGTGAGCCGGCGGGGGCCTCCTCCCCGGGTTGGATATCGGTGTCGAATCGAATCCAGCGAGGAAGAGGCCCTGAATGAAGGATGCCGCAGAAACCATGAAAATACTCAGTGCCTATGACCTGACCAAGTCATTGCGGGGCGCCGCCGAGCTGGCCGGTTGCTCCCATCACACCGTGGCCCGGCTGGTGCGGGCCCGCGACGCCGGCCAGACCCCTGGATCCGGAGCCAGCCGCCCGAAGGTCACCGATGTCTGGCTGCCCAAGATCGAGGAATGGGTCGAGGCCTCCACGGGCAGGATCCGCGCCGATGTCGTGCACGCCAAGCTCACCGCAATGGGCTACACCGGCTCTGAGCGCTCCACCCGGCGGGCGGTGGCCGAGGTGAAGGCCGCCTGGCGGGCCGGGAAGCGCCGGGTGCACCGGCCCTGGATCACCGAGCCGGGCGCATGGCTGCAGTACGACTTCGGCGATGGGCCGGCGATCGACGGGGCCAAGACGGTGCTGTTCGTGGCCTGGCTGGCCTGGTCCCGCTACCGGATCGTCATCGCCCTGCGTGATAGGACGGCTCCGAGTGTGTTCGCCGCCCTGGACCGGTGCTTCCGGCTGATCGGGGGCGCGCCGACCTATGTGCTGACGGATAACGAGAAGACAGTGACGGTCTCTCATGTGGCCGGGGTGCCGGTGCGTAACCAGGCCACCGTGGCGTTCGCTCGGCATTACGGCGTGGAGGTGCTGACCTGCCAGCCAGCGGATCCGGCCGCCAAGGGCGGGGTGGAGAACGCGGTGAAGCTGGCCAAGGCCGACCTGGTCCCGAAGGACACCAACCTGCGGGACCAGTACGCCTCGTTCGCTGAGCTCGAGGCCGCCTGCGCGGGGTTCATGGCCATGGTGAACTCCCGGGAGCACCGGGTGACCCGGCGG
>NZ_JBQXFD010000023.1:0-18234 GCF_052615555.1 Micrococcus sp. EWR3.9.1 | reverse complement strand
CCTAGGCCGAGCGCGCCCGGGGCGGACACTAGACTGACGGGCGTCCCACCGTCCCCCATGCGAAGGTCGTTGCCCTGATGACACCCAGCCCCGAGACCGGCGCGGAACCCACCGCGCCCGTGGCGGAGATCTCCCCCGTGGACGCGGAGGCGGTGGAGGCCGCCGTGCAGGCCGCGCTCGCCGCGTACGAGGCCGCGGCGGACCTCGATGAGCTCAAGGCCGCCCGCCTGGCCCACACCGGCGACCGGGCCCCCCTGACTCTCGCGAACAAGGCGATCGGCGCCCTGCCCAAGGAGCGCAAGGCGGAGGCCGGCAAGCTCATGGGCGCCGCACGCGGCCGCCTGGGCAAGGCCCTGGCCGCCCGCACCGAGGTGCTCGAGGCGGAGCAGGCCGCGCGGATCCTGCGCGAGGAGACGGTGGACGTGACCACCGCGGTCCGTCGCCGCCGCGTCGGCGCCCGTCACCCGCTCTCGCTGACGATGGACCGTGTCTCGGAGATCTTCGTCGGCATGGGCTGGGAGATCGCGGAGGGCCCCGAGCTCGAGTCCGAGTGGTTCAACTTCGACTCCCTCAACTTCGCGCCGGACCATCCGGCCCGCGAGATGCAGGACACCTTCTTCGTGGCCCCGGCCGAGGCCCACCTGCTGCTGCGCACCCACACCTCCCCGGTGCAGATGCGCTCCCTGCTCGAGCGGGGCGCCCCCACCTACGTGCTGTGCCCGGGCCGCACCTTCCGCACGGACGAGCTGGACGCCACGCACACCCCGGTGTTCCACCAGTTCGAGGGCCTGGCCGTGGACAAGGGACTGACCATGGCCCACCTGCGCGGCACCCTCGAGTACTTCGCCCGCCAGATGTTCGGGGCCGAGGCGGCCATCCGCCTGCGCCCGAACTTCTTTCCGTTCACCGAGCCCAGCGCCGAGCTGGACATCTGGCACCCCGGCGCCAAGGGCGGGCCCCGCTGGATCGAGTGGGGCGGCTGCGGCATGGTGCACCCGAACGTGCTGCGCGCCGCGGGCCTGGACCCGGAGGAGTACTCCGGGTTCGCGTTCGGCATGGGCGTGGAGCGCACGCTCATGTTCCGCAACGAGGTCCCGGACATGCACGACATGATCGAGGGCGACGTCCGCTTCTCCCAGCACTTCGGAATGGAGGTCTGATCCATGCGCATCCCCCTGGACTGGCTGCGGGAGTTCGTCCCCGTGCCCGCGGAGCACCGTGCCGAGGACGTGATGGCCGACCTCGTCCGCGTCGGCCTCGAGGAGGAGGACGTCCACCGTCCGGCCGCCGAGCTGCAGGGCCCGATCGTCGTCGGGCAGGTGCTCTCCAAGGAGCCCGAGCCGCAGAAGAACGGCAAGACCATCAACTGGTGCTCCGTGCGGGTGGTTCCCGAGGGCGCCGCCCAGCCGCTCACCGGCGAGGGCATCGAGCCCTCCGGCGTGCAGGGCATCGTGTGCGGCGCCCACAACTTCGAGGTCGGGGACAAGGTCGTCGTGACCCTGCCCGGCGCGGTGCTGCCCGGCGACTTCCGCATCAGCCCCCGCAAGACCTACGGGCACGTCTCGGCCGGGATGATCGCCTCCAGCACGGAGCTGGGCGTGGGCGACGACGGCACGGACGGGATCATCGTGCTCGGCGACCTCGGGCTCGACCCCGAGCCGGGCACCGACGCCCGGGACGTCCTGGACCTGCACGGCGAGGCCGCCGAGATCAACGTGACGCCCGACCGCGGCTACGCGTTCTCGATGCGCGGCGTCGCGCGCGAGTACGCGCACGCCACCGGCGTGCCCTTCACGGACCCGGCCGCCGCCGTCCACCCGCCCGCGGCCGACGACGCCGGCCCGGCCGTCCGCATCGACGACGACGCGCCGATCCACGGCGAGCCCGGGGCCACCCGGTTCGTGGCCCGCACGGTCTCCGGCGTGGACGCGACCCGCCCGACCCCGCCGTGGCTGGCCGCGCGCCTGCGCCTGGCCGGCATCCGCACCATCTCCCTGCCGGTGGACATCTCCAACTACGTCATGTGGGAGCTGGGCCAGCCCCTGCACTTCTACGACGCGGACACGCTCTCCGGCGAGATCGTGGTGCGCCGCGCGCGGGCCGGAGAGACCCTGACCACCCTCGACGGCAAGGAGCGCGAGCTCGACCCCGAGGACCTGCTCATCACGGACGACTCCGGCCCCATCGGCCTGGCGGGCGTCATGGGCGGGGCCGCCACCGAGGTCACGGACGCCACCACCACGATCGTGGTCGAGTCCGCGAACTTCGACCCCGTGTCGATCGCCCGTACGCGGCGCCGGCACCGCCTGCCCTCGGAGGCGTCGAAGCGCAACGAGCGCGGCGTCGACTGGGAGATCGCCGACGAGGCGGCCGAGCGGGCCGTGCAGCTGCTCGTCGAGCTCGCCGGCGGCACCGCCGAGCCCGGGGTCACCGACGTCGGGACGCGGCCGCAGCCGGCCGTCGTCGAGATGGCCGCCGACTTCCCCTCCGCCCTGGTGGGCGTGGCGTACACGACCGACGAGGTCGTGGAGACGCTGCGCGCCCTGGGCGCCGAGGTGGCCGTCGCCGAGGCCGCCGCCGACGTCGCCCCGCGGCTGACCGTGACCGCCCCGTCGTGGCGCACGGACCTGCGCATCCCCGAGGACCTCGCCGAGGAGGTCGCGCGCCTGCGCGGCTACGACGCGATCCCCTCCGTGGTGCCCGTGGCCCCGCCGGGCCGCGGCTTCACCCGCCGCCAGGCCCAGCGTCGCCGCGTGTCGGCCGCGCTCGCGGCCGCGGGACTCACCGAGGTGCTGGCCTACCCGTTCGTCTCCGAGGAGCAGAACCGGCGTTTCGGGGCGGACTCGGACGCGCAGGGCCAGGCCCTGGCGATGGTGGCCCTGGCCAATCCGATCGCCTCCCAGTACCGGTACCTGCGCCTGTCGCTGCTGCCGGGCCTCGTCGAGACCGCGCGCCGCAACCTCGGACGCGGCTTCCGCGACCTGGCGCTGTACGAGATGGGGCTGGTCTTCCTGCCCGGCGCGCAGCTGGGCTCGGCGACGATCCCCCCGCGCGCGGTCCACCCCTCCGCCGAGGTCCTCGCCGACCTCGAGGCCGGCATCCCCGCTCAGCCGTGGCACGTGGCCGGTCTGTACGCCGGGCACGACTCGGCGCCCGGGCCGGACCACGACCCCCGCCCGGTGGACTGGCAGGACCCGATCGCCGGGGCCCTCGACGTGGCCGACGTCCTCGGCGTCGAGCTGACCGTCCGGCAGGGCCGGCACCACGCGTTCCACCCGGGCCGGGTGGCCGAGCTCGTCGTCGTGACCGAGCACGGGGACCGGGTGGTGGGCGTCGCCGGCGAGCTGCACCCGCAGTGGCTCGAGGCCGAGGACCTGCCCGCCCGCACGAGCGTGTGGGAGCTGGACCTGGACGCGCTGTGCGCCGCGGCCCCCGAGATCGTGGTCGCCGCACCGCTGTCCACGTTCCCCGTGAGCACGCAGGACGTGGCGCTCGTGGTGGACGAGGCCGTCGTGGCCGGGGACGTGCGCGCGACCCTCGCCGAGGGTGCCGGGGAGCTGCTCGAGGCCGTCGAGCTGTTCGACGTCTACCGGGGCGCGGGCGTGCCGGAGGGGCGGAAGTCCCTCGCGTTCTCCCTGCGCTTCCGCGCCCCTGACCGCACGCTCACCGCGGAGGAGGTCTCCGAGGCCCGCGCCGCGGCCACCGCGCTCGCGGCGCAGCGGCACGGGGCGGTCCAGCGCTGACCGTGTCCGTCGCGACCGGCCCGTGGGGCCTGACCTCGGCCGTCCCCGCCTCGGCGGGGGCGGCCGACGCCGTCTCCGCGCTGCTCGGTCAGGTGCGCACCGCCCTGACGGCGGCCTGGGGCGTGCCGGTGGGGCCGCTCGGGCTCCGGCACGCCTGCCCGCGCTGCGGCTCGGCCGCGCACGGCGTCCCCGCGCTGACCGGCCTGCCCCCCGGCCGGGTCGCCCTCGTCTCGTTCACGCGCGTCCGGATGCCCGGCACTGAGGACCGGGCTCGGATCGGGGCGTGGTGGGCGCCGGCACGGCCCGCCGACGGGCTCGGCCTCGGGGTGGACGTCGAGCGGGCGGACGCCGCGGCCTTCGCGGACGAGGACGGCCTGGGCGGGGTGGGCTTCTCGACGGCGGAGCGCGCCCGGGTGCGGGAGCTCCCCGCCCCCGAGAGGCCCGCCGCGCGGGCCCGGCTGTGGACGCGCAAGGAGGCGCTCGTGAAGGCCGCCGGCACCGGCTTCACGGGCGACCCCGCCGCCGTCGACGCGCTGACCGTGCCGGCCGACGTCGTGCTGGTGGACCTCACCGACCGGCTGCCGGGCGGTCTCCTCGGGGCGCTGGCGCGGCGGGGCCGCTGAGTCGACCGCGCGGCCGCCTCAGCCCGGGAACGGCGGCAGCTCGGGCCGCAGCGTCCACGCGTCGAAGAGCTCGTCCACCTGCGCTCGGCTCACCCCGGCGTGCGGGGCCCACGCGTGCACGTGCGTGCGCAGCCCCAGGGAGTCGACGGTGCCGAACCGGTGCTCCCGCACCCAGGCGCGCAGCATGGAGCCGAAGAGGTCCGTGCCCAGCAGGTGCCGCAGCGCCTCCACGGTGAGCGCGCCGCGCTTGTACACCCAGTCCTCGAACATCTCCTCCGGCCCGGGCTCGGCCAGCGCCTGCTCCACCGGGTGCGCGGCCAGCTTCTGCCAGGCCCGCCGCGCCATCGAGGTGATGCTGGACCGCCCCGAGGCCTCGGCCCACAGCCACTCGGACCAGCAGGCGAAGCCCTCGTGCAGCCACAGGTCGGACCAGCGGCCCAGGGTCACGGCGTTGCCGAACCACTGGTGGGACATCTCGTGGGCGATCAGCCGCTCGGACTCCCACGAGCCGTCCAGGTGGTTGGTGCCGAACAGCGACATGCTCGCGGCCTCGAGCGGGATCTCGAGCTCCTCGTCGGCCACGACCGCGGTGTAGTCCTCGAATGGGTATGGCCCGTAGGCGTCGATGAACGTGGCCATCATGGCCGGCTGGGGGGCAAGGGCCCGGAGGGCCCGCTGCTCGGTCCGCGGGGAGACCACGAGGCGCAGCGGCGGCAGGCCCTCGGCGGGAGGGGCGGCGTCCACGAGCCGGTAGCGGCCGATCTGCACGCTGAGCAGGTAGGCGGGCACGGGCTGGTCGAGCCGCCACCGCCACGTGACCCGCGAGCCGCGCGTGCGCACGGGCGCGCCCACGCCGTTGGCGACGGGCAGGTAGCCCGCGTCGCAGGTGAGGGTGATCTCCGCCGTCGAGCGGGAGGTGGGGGAGTCCACGCACGGCAGCCACGTGGAGGCGCCGTGGGGCTGCCCGGCCACGAGCACGCCGTCCGTGAGCTCCTCCCAGCCGATCGTGCCCCACGGGCTGCGCCGCAGCGTGGGCGTGCCCGCGTAGACCACGGTCAGCTCCACGAGCGTGCCCTCCGGCCGGCTCTCGTCCAGGTCGACGACGAGGCGGCTCGGGGCGCGGCCCGGCTGGGTGAACGAGGAGGCGACGGCGCGGCCGTCGACGACGGCGTCCACCCGGGACACGCGCAGCCGGTACAGGTCCAGCTCGATGCGGCGGCTCTGCTTCGTCAGGCGCACGCGCAGGACGGCGGTGCCGGAGACCCGGTTCGCGGCCAGGCGCACGTCGAGGTCCAGTGCGATGTGCTCGACGGTGGCGGCGTCGGTGCCGACGCCCGGGACGTAGGGATCGGTGCTCATGCTTCCTCTCGGGAGGGGGTGGCCGCGGCGGCGGGGTCGCCGTCGGGACGACGCCACGGGGAGACCGGGTTGCCGAGCCACCACGTGCCGGCGGGCAGCTCCTCGCCGCGCATCACGAGGGACCCGGCACCGACGGTGGTGCCGCGGCCCAGGCGGGCGGCGGGCAGCACCACGGAGTGGGGGCCGAGGGTGGCGCCGTCCTCCAGGACGACGGCGTCCAGGGACATCACGCGGTCGTGGAACAGGTGGGTCTGGACGACGCAGCCGCGGTTCACGGTGGCGCCGTCGCCGAGCTCCACGAGGTCGGCCTCGGGCAGCCAGTAGGACTCGACCCAGGCGCCGTGGCCGATGCGGGCGCCCATCGCGCGCAGGAACCAGACCAGGGCGGGGGTGCCGGCCGCGGCCCGGCTGAACCACGGGGCGGCGAGGAACTCGGTGAAGGTGTCCGCGACCTCGTTGCGCCAGATGAACGAGGACCACAGCGGGTGCTCGCCCGCGCGGATCCGGCCGACGAAGACCCGCTTGGCGAGCACGGTCAGGCTCGCCGCGACCGCGCCGGCCGCGAGCAGGACGACGCCGCCCAGGACGAAGGCCAGCGCCCACGTGCCGACCGCGATGAGGGCGGCCAGCGTCGCGCCGACGGCGAGGGACAGGGCCACGTGCAGCCACACCGGGATCGCGCGCAGCAGCTCCCAGGCGGTGCGGGCGGCCTTGAGTCGGGCCGGCGGGTCGTAGGTGAGGGCGGCGTCTGCGGTGACCTCGTTGCGGCGCAGGCGCACGGGCGGGGAGCCCATCCAGGACGTGCCCGCCTTGGTCTTGGCCGGGGTGGTGGACAGCACCGCCACGAGCGAGTCGCGGCGCAGGGTGCGGCCGCCGGGCACCATGCCGGAGTTGCCCACGAACGAGCGCTTGCCGACCTTCGCGGGGGCCACGTGCATCCACCCGCCGTCGAGGGAGTAGGAGGAGACCATCGTGTCGTCGGCGAGGAACGCGCCGTCGCCCACGCGGGTCATGCAGGGCAGGAGCACCACGGTGGAGGCCTCGACGCCGCGGCCCACCTCGGCGCCCAGCAGGCGCAGCCACGTCGGCGTGAAGCGGGAGGCGTAGATCGGGAACAGCTGGTCGCGGGCGGCGTCGAGGACGCGCTCGGTGGCCCACACCTGCCAGCCGACCCGGGAGCGCACGGGGTGGTGCCCCTCCGTGATGCCGAGCGCGAGCAGGCGCACGGTGACGAGCACGAGCAGCATCTGGGTCAGGAACCAGACGCCGGCCACCAGGGGGCTTGCGGCCAGCAGGCGCGCCGCGGTGGTCCCGACGGCGGCCAGCGGCCCCGCCTCCGGGGCCGGCGGCCACCAGGTCAGCGACCACGCGGCCACCGCGGCCGCCGCGGCGGCGGAGACGAGCGGAAGGAGGGAGATGAGGGTCGAGAGGACGGTCGCCATCAGGCGCCAGCCCGGGGTCTCCCGCGGCGCCTCGGCGGGGCCGCGGGACTTCACCTTGCCCACCTTGACGGCGGGGGAGCCGGCGTGGCGCTGGCCGCCGCGCACCCGCCCGGCGACGGTGGACCCGGCCTCGACGTGCGCCCCGGCGCCGACCTGGGCGCCCGGCAGGAGCGTGGAGCGGGCGCCCACGACGGCGTCCGCGCCGATGCGCACCTCGCCGAGCCGGACGACGTCGCCGTCGACCCAGTAGCCGGACAGGTCCACCTCAGGCTCGATCGCGGCGCCCTCCTCGACCGTGAGCATGCCGGTGACCGGTGGCACGGTGTGCATGTCCACGTCCTTGCCGATCCGGTTGCCCAGCAGTCGCGCGTAGGCGGGCACCCACGTGGCGCCGGCCAGCGAGTAGGGGTCCACGAGGTCGCTGATCTGCTGGGCGAGCCACAGGCGCAGGTGGACGCGGCCACCGCGCGGGTAGGACCCGGGGCTCACGCCGCGCAGCAGCAGCCGGGCCGTCGCGGCGGTGAGCAGCATGCGGCCGGGCACGGTCACCACCAGCAGACCGGCCACGATCAGCACCCACCACGGCACGGTGGGCAGCCCGGGCGCGAGCCCGGAGAGCGTCAGCAGGTTCAGGGCCAGGCCGGTCCACACGCCCAGGCGCAGGGCGGGCAGGACGAACACGGGCAGTCCCACGAGGGTCTGGACCCACTGGGTGCGGTGGCGGGTGCGGTCGACGTGCCGGTCGTGCACCTCGATGCCGCGGGGGCCGTCGTCGCCCACGACGGCGGCCACGAGGGCCCCGGCGGTGGGGTTGCGGTAGACGTCCTGGACGGTCACGGCCGGGTGGCGCAGGCGCAGGCGGGCCACGAGCTGGGCAGCGGCGAGCGAGCCGCCGCCGGCCTCGAAGAAGTCGGTGTCGGCGTCCTTGGGGGGCGCGCCGAGCACGTCCGCCCACTGGCGCAGCACCCAGCCGTCGGCGGTGTCCTCGTTCGGCTGGGGCGCGTCCTCGTCCACCTCGGCGCCGGGCAGGGGCCACGGCAGCGCGTGGCGGTCCACCTTGCCGGAGGTCTTCGTGGGCAGGGAGTCCACGACGGCCAGCCGGGGCACGAGTGCGGCCGGCAGCTCCGCCGCGAGGTGCTCGCGGGCCATGTGCAGGTCGAGCTCGGCCTCGGGGTCCGCGGGGACGAGGTAGCCGACGAGGATCTGGTGGCCCGCCGGGGTGGTCTGCACGGCCGCGGCGCCGCCGTGGACGCCGGGCAGGGCCTGGAGGGCCGCGTCCACCTCGCCGAGCTCGATGCGGCGGCCGCCGAGCTTCACCTGGTCGTCGGCGCGGCCGACGAACAGCAGGCCCTCCGGCTCGAAGACCACGAGGTCACCGGAGCGGTAGGCACGCTCCCAGCCGAGGGAGGGCATGGGGGCGTACTTCTCGGCGTCCTTGGCCGGGTCGAGGTAGCGGGCCAGGCCGACGCCGCCGATGATCAGCTCGCCCGTCTCGCCCTCGGCCACGGGCAGCGTGGTCTGCGGGTCGACGACGGCCAGGTCCCAGCCGTCCAGGGGCAGGCCGATGCGGACCGGGCCGAGACCCGTGAGCGGGGCCGCGCACGCGACGACGGTGGCCTCCGTGGGGCCGTAGGTGTTCCAGACCTCGCGGCCGTCCTCCGCCAGGCGCGCGGCGAGCTCGGGCGGGCAGGCCTCGCCGCCGAAGATCAGCAGCCGGACGTTGTCCATGGCCTCGGTGGGCCACATCGCGGCGAGGGTCGGCACGGTGGACACGGCGGTGATGCGCCGCTCGGCGAGCCACGGGCCGAGGTCCATGCCGGAGCGCACGAGCGAGCGGGGGGCCGGGACCAGGCACGCACCGTGACGCCAGGCGAGCCACATCTCCTCGCACGAGGCGTCGAACGCGACGGACAGTCCCGCCAGCACGCGGTCGCCCGGGGCGAGCGGATCGTCCGCCAGGAAGATCCGCGCCTCGGCGTCCACGAAGGCCGCGGCCGAGCGGTGGCTCACCGCCACGCCCTTGGGGGTGCCCGTCGAGCCAGAGGTGAAGATGATCCACGCGTCGTCCTCGAGCCCGGGGGCGCGGGCCTCCGCGGCCGGGTCCGCGGTGTGCTCGGGGTGCGGGGCGTAGACCCGCTCGTCGGTGAGGACGCCGGCCACCTTCGCCTCGCCGAACACGAGGCGGGCGCGCTCCTCCGGATCGTCCGCGTCCACGGGGACGTAGGCCGCGCCGGCGGCGAGCACGCCGAGGATCGAGACGTACAGCGCGGCCGTGCCCGAGGCGATCCGCACGCCGACCCGGTCTCCCGCCCGCACGCCGGCGGCCCACAGGTGGCGGGCGGTCTCGTCGACGCGCTCCCGCAGCTCCGCGTACGTCAGCGGCTCGACGCCGTCGTCCAGGGCGGTCGCGTCCGGGTGCTCGCGCGCCGTGGCGTCGAAGAGCTCCACGAGCGTCCGGGCGGGCGGGGTGCGCTCGGAGCCGGGCAGCTGCGGCCGATGCGGCGCGCCCGCGGGGTCGAGGGGGACGGAGGGCGGGGTGGGCGCGGCGGACGAAAGGGACACAGGGGCCTCCGGGGGTGTGAGCGGCAAACCGAGGGTCGGACGCGGACCAGGCCGCAGCGGGACATTCTATGCCCCGCCCGCGGCCGCGCGGGGCGCCTGGAAGGCACCGGGCGGGTCCGGCTCAGGACAGGGTGAGCAGCACCTTGCCCGTCGTCGACCGGGACTCGAGGGCGGCGTGCGCGGCGGCCGCGTCCGCCAGCGGGAAGCGCTCGCCGATCCGTACGTCGAGCTCGCCGGAGGCCCACGCCCCGAACACCTCTCCACCACGCCAGCGGGTCTCCTCGCCCGTGCGCGTGTAGTGCACCAGCGAGGGCCGGGTGACGTACAGCGAGCCGGCCGCGTTGAGCCGCTGCAGGTCGAAGGGGGGCACCTGCCCGGAGGCCCCGCCGAAGAGCACGAGTGTGCCGCGCACGCGCAGCACCTCGAGCGAGGTGTCGAAGGTGTCCTTCCCCACGCCGTCGTACACGACGTGCGCGCCCTCGCCGTCCGTCAGCTCCGCCACCGTGGCGGCGAGGTCCGGATAGTCCACCGCGGCAACGGCGCCCGCGCCCCGGGACAGCTCCCGCTTCTCCTCCGTGGACGCCGTGGTGACCACGCGGGCGCCGCGGGCCGTCGCGAGCTGGGTGAGCAGGAGCCCCACCCCGCCGGCACCGGCCGTCACGACCACCGTGTGGCCCTCCTCCACCGGGAAGGTGGACCGGCAGAGGTAGTGGGCCGTCATGCCCTGCAGCGGAAGGGCGGCGGCCTCGGCCAGGTCGATGCCCTCCGGGACGGTGAGGAGACGATCCGCGGGGGCGGTGAAGTGCTCGGCGTACGCACCGGTGGCCGTCGCGGTGGCGACACGGGCCCCCAGGAGCCCGGCGTCCACGCCCTCGCCGAGCGCGACGACCTCGCCGGAGCCCTCCGTACCGGGGGTGAAGGGCAGGTCCATCGTGTAGACCCCGGAGCGCTGGTACGTCTCGATGAAGTTCAGGCCCGCCGCGGCGGTCCGCACCAGCACGTGCCCCGGCGCGGGGGAGGGCACCTCCGTCTCGGTCCACTGCAGGACCTCGGGGCCGCCCGTGGCGGACACGACGACGGCGTGGTGGGTGCGGGGGACGGCGGGGGTGTTCGCAGTGGTCATGGCCCCACTCTAGGAGCGGGCCGGGCCATCCGGCCCGGCCCGGGGACCCGAGGCGCCGCATAGATATTCGGTGCAACGCATATCTGCGCTAGGATGAAGCCATGACCCACACCGTCGCCGTCTCCGGAGCCAGCGGCTACGCCGGGGGAGAGGCCCTGCGCCTGCTCGCCGGCCACCCGTCCGTCACCGTCGGAGCCATCACGGCCCACTCGAACGCGGGGGAGCGCCTCGGCGCTCTCCAGCCGCACCTGCACGCCCTGGCGGACCGCGTCCTCGCCGAGACCACCGCGGAGGTCCTCGCCGGCCACGACGTCGTGATCCTCGCGCTGCCCCACGGGGCCTCCGGGGCGCTGGCGGCCGAGATCGCAGAGCGATCCCCGGACACCCTGGTGATCGACGCGGGCGCCGACCACCGCCTCGAGTCAGCCGCAGACTGGGAGGCCTTCTACGGCACCGCGCACGCCGGGACCTGGCCCTACGGCCTGCCCGAGCTGCCCGGTCAGCGTGAGCGACTCGCCGGCACCCGCCGCATCGCCGTCCCCGGGTGCTACCCGACCACCTCGATCCTCGCCCTCGCGCCCGGCTTCGCCGCGGGGCTGCTCGAGCCGCAGGACGTGGTGATCGTCGCCGCCTCGGGCACCTCCGGGGCGGGCAAGGCGCTCAAGCCGCACCTGCTCGGCGCCGAGGTCATGGGAGGGATGAGCCCGTACGGCGTCGGCGGCGGGCACCGGCACACCCCGGAGATCGAGCAGGGCCTGGCCCAGGCGGCCGGCGAGCCGGTCCGCGTCTCCTTCACGCCCACGCTCGCGCCGATGTCGCGCGGCATCCTCGCGACGGCCACGGCGCGGCTGCGCCCCGGCGTCGCCGCCGCGGAAGTGCGCGACGCATGGGCCGAGGCCTACGGCGGCGAACGCTTCGTGCACCTGCTGCCCGAGGGCCAGTGGCCCACCACGAAGGCGGTCCTAGGCTCCAACCACGTGCAGCTGCAGCTCGCCGTGGACGAGCGGGCCGGCCGCGTGATCGTCTGCGCGGCGCTCGACAACCTCACCAAGGGCACGGCCGGCGGCGCCGTGCAGTCCATGAACATCGCCCTGGGCCTGCCGGAGCAGGCGGGGCTCGAACAGCAGGGGGTCGCACCGTGAGCGTCACCGCGGCACAGGGGTTCCGGGCGGCCGGCGTCACCGCGGGGCTGAAGGCCTCGGGCACGCCCGACGTCGCCGTCGTCGTCAACCAGGGCCCGCGCGACGCGGCGGCCGCCGTCCTCACCGAGAACCGGGTGGCGGCCGCCCCCGTGGTCTGGACCCGCCGCGCCGTGCGGGACGGCCGCGCGACCGCGGTCGTCCTGAACTCCGGCGGGGCGAACGCGGCCACCGGCGCCGAGGGCCTCGCGGACGCCCGTCGCACCGCCGAGCACGCGGCCGCGGCCCTCGCGACCGCCGCCGACGACGTGCTCGTCTGCTCGACCGGCCTCATCGGCGAACGCCTGCCGATGGACACCCTCACAGCGGGCGTGTCCGAGGCGGTCGCCGCCCTCAGTCCGGACGGCGGCGAGGACGCCGCCGTCGCGATCAAGACCACGGACACCGTGGCCAAGACCGCCGTGGCCCGCGGCGCGGGCTTCACCGTGGGCGGCATGGCCAAAGGGGCGGGCATGCTGGCACCCGGCATGGCCACGATGCTCAGCGTCATCACCACGGACGCCGACGTCCCCGCCCCCGCCCTCGACGCGGCCCTGCGCGAGGCCGTGCGCGCCACCTTCAACCGGGTCGACTCGGACGGGTGCATGTCCACCAATGACACCGTGATCCTGCTGGCCTCGGGCGCGTCCGGGACGGCGCCCGAGCCCGCGGCGTTCGCCGCGGCCCTCCACGAGGTCTGCGCGGACCTGTCCCGCCAGCTCGTCGCCGACGCCGAGGGTGCCCGGCACGACATCGCCGTGCGCGTGGTCCACGCCGAGACCGAGGAGGCGGCCGAGGCCGTCGCGCGCGCTGTCGGCCGCTCCAACCTGTTCAAGACCGCGATCTTCGGCCAGGACCCGAACTGGGGACGCGTGATCGCCGCCGTCGGCACGGTCCCGGAGTCGGTCGCCGCCTTCGACCCGTACGCCCTCGACGTGCGCTTCAACGGCGTCCAGGTGTGCCGCGCCTCCGGCGTGGGAGAGGACCGCTCCCGCGTGGACCTGACGGCCCGCGAGGTGCTCGTCGAGGTCGACCTGCACGCCGGCGACGCCGAGGCCACGGTCTGGACCAACGACCTGACGCACGACTACGTCCACGAGAACTCCGCCTACTCCACGTGAGGACCCCCAGCATGAGCCCGCACACCGATCCGGCCACGGCGGCCGCGCCCGTCCTGTCCACCGCGGACCGGCTCGACCGCGCCGAGTCCAAGGCGGAGGTCCTCGTCGAGGCCCTGCCCTGGATCCGGCGGTTCGCCGGCACCGTCATGGTCGTCAAGTACGGCGGCAACGCCATGGTGTCGGAGGAGCTGCGCCGGGCGTTCGCCGAGGACATCGTGTTCCTGCACCACGTGGGGGTCCACCCCGTGGTGGTGCACGGCGGCGGCCCGCAGATCAACGCGATGCTCGACCGCCTCGGCATCGCCTCGGAGTTCCGCGGCGGCCTGCGCGTGACCACCGAGGAGGCCATGGACGTGGTCCGCATGGTGCTCACGGGACAGGTGGGCCGCGAGCTGGTCGGCCTCGTGAACTCCCACGGCCCGTACGCCGTCGGCTTCTCCGGCGAGGACGCGGGGCTGCTGCGCGCCCGCCGCACGGGCGCCGTCGTCGACGGCCAGGAGGTGGACCTCGGCCTCGTGGGAGAGGTCACCGGAGTCGACCCGACCGCGATCCTCGACGTGATCGAGTCCGGGCGGATCCCCGTGGTCTCGTCGGTCGCCCCCGAGATCAACGACGACGGCGAGCCCACCGGGCAGGTCCTCAACGTCAATGCGGACACCGCCGCCGCGGCCCTGGCCGCCGCCCTCGGCGCCGCGAAGCTCGTGCTGCTCACCGACGTCGAAGGCCTCTACGCCGACTGGCCGGACCGCGACTCCCTCATCAGCTCGCTCACCGCCGCCCAGCTGCGCGCGCTGCTGCCCTCCCTGGCCTCCGGGATGATCCCGAAGATGGCCGCGTGCCTGGCGGCCGTGGACGCCGGCGTGCAGCGCGCCCACGTCGTGGACGGCCGCCGCCCCCACTCGATGCTGCTCGAGGTCTTCACCTCTGCGGGCGTCGGCACCCAGGTGGTGCCCGACGCCGAGCCCACCGCCCCGACCACCCCCGAGGAGGACGCATGAGCACCGACCAGTCCGCGCTGCTGGAGCGCTACCACGCCGCCCTGACCGGAGTCTTCGGCCGCCCCACCCGCGTGCTCGTGCGCGGCGAGGGGGTCCACGTGTGGGACGCCGACGGCCGGCGCTACACGGACCTGCTGGCCGGCATCGCCGTGAACGCGCTCGGCCACGGCCACCCGGCGCTGGTGCGGGCGGTGTCCGAGCAGGTCGCCACGCTCGGCCACGTGTCCAACCTCTTCACCTCCGAGCCGCAGATCCGCCTGGCCGAGCGCCTGCTGGAGCTGGCCGGCGCGCCCGCGGGCTCCACCGTGTTCTTTGCGAACTCCGGCACGGAGGCCAACGAGGCCGCGTTCAAGCTCGCCCGCCGCCACGGTGCGGACGACCCGTCCGGCCGCCGGACGCGGGTGATCGCGCTCGAGCGGGCCTTCCACGGCCGCACGATGGGCGCCCTCGCGCTCACGCACAAGGAGGCCTACCGGGCGCCCTTCGAGCCGCTGCCCGGCGGCGTGGAGCACGTGCCGGGCGGTGACGCCGCGGCCCTGCGGGCGGCCCTGGCCCCGGACGACGACGGCGCCACCGTCGCCGCCGTCATCCTCGAGCCGGTCCAGGGCGAGGCCGGCGTGCACGGCTGGCCGGCCGGCTACCTGGCCGAGGTGCGGGCCGCGACCCGCGAGGCCGGCGCCCTGATGATCCTCGACGAGGTGCAGTCCGGCGTGGGCCGCACCGGCACGTGGTTCGGCTTCCAGAACCCGGCCGTCACCGGTGCGGCAGAGCCGGTGGTGCCCGACGCCTTCACCCTGGCGAAGGGACTGGGCGGCGGCGTGCCGATCGGGGCGCTCGTGTGCGTCGGCCCCGCCGTCTCCGGGCTGCTCACCGCCGGCCAGCACGGCACCACGTTCGGCGGCAACCCCCTGGCCACCGCCGCGGGCCTGGCCGTGCTCCAGACCGTCGAGGACGAGGGCCTGCTCGGCCACGTCCGCGCCGCGGGCGAGGCCGTGGCCGCCCTGCTGGAGGACCTGCCCGAGGTGGCCGCGGTGCGCGGTCACGGCCTGTGGATCGGCGTCGACCTGGCCGACCCCGCGGGACCGGTCCCGGCCGGCGGGCTGGCCCCCGCCGTCGTCGCCGCCGGCCTCGAGGCGGGCTGGATCCTCAACGCCACCGGCCCGTCCACCCTGCGCCTGGCCCCGCCGCTCACCGTGCCCGTGGCCGAGCTCGAGCGCTTCGCCGCCGCCCTGCCCGGGCTCGTGGCCGCCGCCCTGACCCCCGCCGAAGGAGACCGCCCATGACCCCCGCTGCCGCCGTCCGCCACTTCCTGGTGGACACGGACCTCACCCCGGCCGAGCAGGCCGAGGTGCTCGACCTCGCCGCGCAGATGAAGGCCGACCGGTTCCGGCACCGCCCGCTGGCCGGGCCCCGGACCGGCATCGTGTTCTTCGACAAGACCTCCACGCGCACCCGCGTCTCGTTCGCGGCCGGCATCGCCGAGCTCGGCGGGACGCCGCTGATCGTGAACCCGGGGGAGTCGCAGCTGGGCCACAAGGAGTCCGTGGCGGACACGGCCCGCGTGCTGGAGCGGATGGTCGGCGTCATCGTCTGGCGCACGTTCGCGCAGGCCGGTCTCGAGGAGATGGCCGCCCATTCCTCGGTGCCCGTGGTCAATGCGCTCAGCGACGACTACCACCCCTGTCAGATCCTCGCCGACCTGCTGACGGTGCGCGAGCACCTCGGCGGCACGGCGGGCCGCACTCTGGCGTATCTGGGGGACGCGGCGAACAACATGGCCCACTCGTACCTGCTCGGCTGCGCGACGGCCGGCATGCACGTGCGGGTCGCCGGACCCGAGGGGCACCTGCCTGCCGAGGACGTCGTGGCCGCTGCCCGACAGCGGGCGGCGGAGACGGGCGGTTCCGTCCTCGTCACGACGGACGCGGTGGAGGCCCTGGCGGGCGCGGACGTCGTCGTGACCGACACGTGGGTGTCCATGGGCCAGGAGGAGGAGAAGGAGGCCCGCCTGGCGCTGTTCCGCGACTACCAGGTGGACGCCGCCGCGATGGCGCGGGCGGCCGACGATGCGATCTTCCTGCACTGCCTGCCCGCGTACCGGGGCTACGAGGTCACGGCCGAGGTGATCGACGGGCCGCGGTCCGTGGTGTTCGACGAGGCCGAGAACCGCCTGCACGCGCAGAAGGCGCTCATCGCCTGGCTGCTGTACCGCTCCGGCCTGGCCGAGGAGCCGCGCTGATGGCCGCCCCCACGACGAAGATCGCCCGTCAGGCCGCGATCCGGGAGATCCTGGCCACCCGGGGCATCCGCTCCCAGGCCGAACTCTCGGACGCCCTGGGCGATCGCGGGCTGTCCGTCACCCAGGGCACGCTCTCGCGGGACCTGGTGGACCTCGGCGCGGTGCGGACGCGCGGGCCGGCCGGCATGGTCTACGCCCTGCCGGCGGAGGGCGACGACGGCGCCGTGCCGGGCCGCGGTTCGGACGCGCAGCTGAACCGGCTGGCGAGCATGGCCCGCGAGCTACTCGTCTCCGCCGAGCCCACGGCGAACCTCGTGGTCCTGCGCACGCCCCCGGGTGCGGCGCAGTTCCTGGCCAGCGTGATCGACCAGGCGCGCGTGGAGCACGTGCTGGGCACGATCGCCGGCGACGACACCATCCTCCTCATCACCACGGGGACCACGTCCGCCCCGGCCGTCGCGGCCCACCTGCTGGGTCTGGCGGGCTAGCTGTCCTGACCGGGGACGTCGGTCCATCGATCCTGCCGTTGGTCCGCGGACGACAGGGTCGGGTGCGCTGGTGCCGGATCCCGAGACCGTGGCAGGCCAACTGAACTGGCCCGTCTCGAAGGCGAAGGCGGAGATGGATGCAACGCCCGGTCGTGGTGGGGTCAGTCGTGCATGGGCTGGCCGGTCTCAATCCAGGTCTTGATGTTGGAGATGAGGAACAGGCTGCCGGGCCCGACCTGTCGCGCCGTTTCGGTGGACGGGTCGAGCTCGTAGTGCTCGACAGTGAGCAGGGTGGCCCCGCCCTGGGCAGCGAGCGACCACACGAGGCGGAACGGGGCTTCCGGCGTCACCGCGTCGTCCCAGGTCGGCGAGAAGGTCATCTCGAGGCGCTGACCGGGGTCGGCGGCGACGATCGTGCCCTCAGCGGCCCGTCGTCCGTCGGGGTAGGTGTAGGTGTAGTCGCTGCCCGGTTCCAGCGATGAGTTGAGCGTGGTGGTGAAGAACCAGGAGGGGCATTCCTGGGTGAGGGCGGTCCAGACGCGTTCGGGCGTGGCGTCGATGACGATGGCCTGGCGGTGCAGGGGCGCGGCGGTGGTCATGGCTTCCGGTCTCCGTTCGGACGTGCTCTTGAGGCGGTTCAGTGCCTGCCCCCAGCCGAAGGCGTAGTCGTCGAGCCAGCGTTGCGCCAAGGCGACCAGGGGGGCGGCGTTGAGGTAGCAGAGGCGGGTTCGCCCTGCCTTGTGGGACGTGACCAGTCCGGCGTCCTCCAGGACGCCGAGGTGCTTCAGGACTGCATGACGACCTAGTGCGGGCAGGGCCTGTCCAAGATCGGTCACGCTCTGGCCGTCGCGTTCGTGCAGGGCATCGAGCAGCGCCCGCCTGCCCGGATGGGACAGGGCCCAAAGGACCGTGTCGTCGTCAGAAGAGGTCACGTCGAGGACAATAGGTGACTCCGGAGTCACCCCATCAAGGCCCAGTGGTTCCGCAGGTCAATCGACGTCGCCGGTCAGTGCAGCTGGCCGACCCATCCGGCCCCGCCCGCGCGGGTGACGGGCACCAGACACGAGGAAGGCCCCCGCCGACGGCGGGGGCCTTCCTCGTGTCGTACCGGTCCGGGGGACCGGTCAGGCGTCTCAGGCCTGCGGCAGGACGAGCTCCTGGCCGACGTAGATCACGGCGGCGTCGGAGACGGCGCCCTTGTTGGCCTCGTAGAGGGCGGTCCAGCCACCCTCCACCTCGTACTCGTTGGCGAGCTTCCAGAGGGAGTCACCGGACTTGACGACGATGGTCTCGGCCTCGGCGACGACGGCCTGCTCAGCGGCAGCGGCCTTCTGAGCGGCAGCCTGCTCAGCGGCAGC
>NZ_JBQXFD010000022.1:0-26781 GCF_052615555.1 Micrococcus sp. EWR3.9.1 | reverse complement strand
CACGTCGACCGCCACGAACGGTGCGCCCGCGGCGCGGACGGCGAGCCGCCTCACCCGTGGCAGGGCCCGATGGGCAGCCTCACCCCCTGCGGAACCGCCGGGTCAGCGCCGCCAGCTGCGGCGCAGCACCGTCCGCAGGGCCATGCGCTGGGCCGCGCCACGCACGCGCGCCCGCCGGGCGGCGGCCCCCTCGGGCAGGCGGATCATGCCCTCCTGGGCGACCGTGGCCACGAGCGTCCCGTCCTCGGTGAACACGGCGCCCGTGCCGAGGCCGCGCGCGCCCTGGGCGCTGGGGGAGTCCTGGACGTAGAGCAGCCACTGGTCGACGCGGGCGGGCCGGTGGAACCACATCGCGTGGTCCAGGGACGCCACGGACATGCCGGGCTGGATCCAGGCGACGCCGTGCTGCCGCAGGATCGGCTCGAGAAGCGTGTAGTCCGAGGCGTAGGTGAGCGCCGCCCGGTGCAGCGCGGGGTCGTCGGCCAGCGGCGTGAACGTCTTCATCCACACCATGTTGCGGTTCTCGGTCTCCGGGGCCGGGTCCACGTAGAGGGCCGGGGTGACGTGACGGATGTCGAACGGCCGGGCCCACGCCCACTCCTGAGCCACGGGGTGGTTGATGCCGCCCAGCACGTCCGCTGTCGTGGGCAGGTCCTCGGGCCGGGGCACGCCCTCGGGCATGGCCACCTGGTGGTCCAGCGCGCTGCCGGCGGGTTCCTGGAAGGAGCAGGTCAGGGCGAGGATGGCCTTCTCGTTCTGAGAGGCCAGCACCCGGCGGACGGAGAAGGAGCGGCCGTCCCGCAGCGTCTCGACGGTGAACGTGATGGGCTGCAGCGCGTCCCCGGGGCGGATGAAGTAGCCGTGGAGCGAGTGGGCGGGGCGGGCGCCCGGCACCGTGCGGGAGGCGGCCGCCAGCGACTGGGCGAGCACCTGGCCGCCGAACACCCGGCCGTGCGTCTGGCGGGGGGTCGTGCCCGTGAAGCGGACCTGACCCGTCACCGGGTCCGGCGCGGCCGGCGTCAGCTCCAGGATCCCGCGCAGCACGTCGGTGGGGTCCTTCGGGGCCGAGGCCGGGCGGGCCGGTGCGCGACCGGGGCGGGGACGGGGATGGCGCTGCGGCACGAACGGCTCCTTCGACGTGGATGGACCCCGCGACGGCGGGGCGGCCCGGGACGCGACGGACCTGGGACAATGCTTGCATGACCGAGCACTCCGCCGCCGCACCAGTCCTCCGCTTCGTCGACGACCGCGCTGTGCGGGACCTCGAGCAGCTGGCCACCCGCGCCCGTCGCGTCGCCGACACGGGGATGCGCCTGCACGTCGTGCCTGAGGCAGGGCGCTCCCGCACCCCGATGCTCGCCCAGTGGGTCTCCGTGCTGCAGCCGGCCGGGCTCGGAGACGGGGTGCCCGTCGTCCTGGGGCTGCGCACCGTGCCCCTGGCGACCGCCGACGGCGTGGCGGACCTGGACGCCGTCGTCGCCCTGGGCTCCGTCACCGAGCGCACCGCCCGGATGCGCGGCCAGGACCCCGTCGACCTGGCGTTCGCCGTGCCGCCGGGCCGCGAGCACGTCACCTGGACCGCGCTGACCCCGCCCCGCGGCGGCTGGACGCCCGTGGCCGAGGTCGCCGACGAGGAGCTGGCCGAAGTGGCCACGCGCGGCGCCGACGCCGTGCGGGACGCCCTGCCCGAGAACCCGGGGGAGGCGCTGGTCCGCAAGATCCGGGCGCAGATGTGGGGACCCCTGCTCGGGGGCGACGCTCTCCAGTTCCCGGCCGGCATGGCCTTCGGCGCGCACGCGCTGGGCTTCCTGCGGCCCGGCGGCCGCGCCCGGCTCAGCACGGCGGGGCCGTGGACGCGCCTGGACGCCCCCGGCGGCTTCGTACTGGGCCGCCCCGCCATGGCGGTGTGAGCCCGCGCCCCATGTCGGGGCGCGGACCGCGGGCCGGTCAGGCCGAGTTCTGCAGGGAGTGGGCGGCCCGCTCCAGGTAGTCCCAGAGTTCGGCCTCGTGCAGCGGTGACAGCTCCAGCGTGTCCACGGCGGCGCGCATGTGGCGCAGCCACGCGTCGCGCGCGGCCGGGTCGATCCGATACGAGGCGTGGCGCATGCGCAGGCGGGGGTGGCCGCGCTCCTCGGAGTACGTCCGCGGTCCGCCCCAGTACTGCTCCAGGAACATCAGCAGCCGGCGCTGGGCGCCCTCGAAGTCGTCCTGCGGATACATCGGGGCGAGGATCTCGTCTTCGCGCACGCGGGCGTAGAACTCGGCGGTCAGCCGGTCGAAGGTCGGGCGGCCGCCGACGGCGTCGTAGAAGCTGGTGGCCTGACCGGGCGCGGCCGGGGTCCCCGGGGTCGCACCGGCGGGGCCCGCCGCGGCGTCGCGGGCGCGCACCTGCTCCACCGGGGCGGGCGTGCCCTCCTGCATCACCGGCTCGACCTCGGTGGGCCGCTCCGCCAGGCCCGTCACACGGGACGGGCCCTTGGCGACGCGCGGCCGCAGCACCGCCAGGGGGGCGCCCAGGCGCGCGGAGTGGTCCGGCAGCGTCGGCGTGCCGGTGGGCAGGGCCTCGGGGCGGACCGGCTCGACGGTGACCGGGGCCGAGAGCGAGTTCGCGATGAAGCACAGCCGGTGCGCCTCGGCGTGGAGGGCCTCGGCCCGCTCCCGGTCGGCCTCGTCCTGCAGCGTGACCTCGGGCCGCAGCGTGATCGCGGTGAACCGCCCGGCGCCGTCGCCGTCCAGCTCGAGCTCACCCTCGACCCCGCACGTCATCCCCGTGACCACGACCCCGGAGGTCGACGCGACATGGAGGTACGAGAGCACGTGACACTCGGCGAGCGCGCCGAGCAGGAGGGTCTCCGGGTTCCACTTCGAGTCGTCGCCGCGGAAGGGGCGGGCGGCCGAGGCCTGGATCTCGCCGACGGCGGCGTCCTGGATCACCACGGAGCGGTCATAGTCGCGGACGCCGGAGGTGCCCGAGCCGCGGTCGCCCGTCCACTCGGTGCGCAGGGAGAAGGTGTGCTTCATGGGTTCCAGCCTAGCCAGCCCGCGCCTCGACAGCGGCGGGGGCGGTGCTGGAGGGCACCTTCGTGGAATGCCCACCAGCCCCCGCCCGGTTCAGGCCCCGGCGTGGACCTGATGTACGTGCGCCGTCGCGTGCTCGCGCGCGGCCAGGGCGCGGACCGTCTCGTCCCGACCCTCGGCGAGGACGCGGGACAGCCCCGCGCGGGTGTCGGCCAGCCGCTCGGACAGGGCGGTGGCGCGGTCGGCGATCTCCGGGGTGACCTGGGCGGTCGGGTAGCCCAGCGTCGCGGCGGTCTCGGCCATCTCGTGGGAACGGGAGTCCCACATCGCCTCGACGCCCTCGAAGTAGGCGTCTGCGAAGGGCGCGATCAGCGCGGCGTCGTGGGCCCGGGCGAACCCGATCAGGGCCTGGCGCTGCTCCGTGTTGGACAGCTCGCCGGCCATCACCCGGTCCCAGGCCGCGCGCTTGGCCTCGGCCGTCGGCACGGCGGCCCGGGCCTGGATCGCGGCGAGCGCGCCCGTGGCGGTCGCGTCGGCGCGCTCGGCCTCGGCGATCTCGGCCTCCCCGGCGCGGCCGGCCGCCACCAGCGCGGTGAGCAGCTCCCAGCGCAGGTCCGTGGTGAGGTCCAGCCCGGGCACGGTGCAGGTGCCGTCGACGAGGGCGGCCAGGCGGTCCAGCTGCGCCGTGGTGCGGGCGTGCAGGGCGAACGCCTTGACGAACTGCAGCTGGTTGTCCGAGCCGTCCTCGGCCTCCGCGACGAGGCCCCACAGACGGTCGGCCGCCGCGACCCGCACGGCCTCGGCCTGGTCCTCGGGCAGGTACAGGCCGATCGCCGTCGCGAGCTGGCGCAGCAGCGTCTGCACCACGGACGAGTCCCGCTCGTGGCCGACGTTGGCGAGGACGAGGTCGACGAACCAGGCGGCGGAGGCCTCGCCGTCGCGCACGGTGTCCCAGGCCGCCCCCCACAGCAGCGTGCGCGCCAGCGAGCCGTCCACGTCCTTCAGGCGGGTGGACGCGGCCTCCCACGAGGCGTCGTCGAGGCGCAGCTTGGCGTAGGCCAGGTCGTCGTCGTTGGGCAGGATCACGGCGGGACGACGGCGGCCGACGGCCTCGGCGACCTCGGTCACCTCACCGGCCACGTCGAGTTCGAAGCGCTCGGTGCGGGTCAGGCGGCCGGTGGCCTCGTCCACGTCGTAGAAGCCCACAGCCAGGCGGTGGGGGCGGAGCACGTCGTCGCCAGGCGCCGACGGCGAGCCGTCCGGGGCGCTCTGGCGCAGGCGCAGCGCGGTGATGGTGCCGGCCTCATCCGTCTCCACCTCCGTGCGCAGCGTGTTCACGCCCGAGGTCTCGAGCCACACGCGGGTCCACTCGGACAGGTCGCGGCCGGAAGCCGCCTCGAGCTCGGACATGAGGTCCGGCAGCTCGGTGTTGCCCCACGCGTGCTGGGCGATGTACGCGCGGACGCCGGCCATGAAGTTCTCCTGGCCCACCCAGGCCACGAGCTGGCGCAGCACGGAGGCGCCCTTGGCGTAGGTGATGCCGTCGAAGTTGACGAGCACATCGTCGAGGTCGCGGATCCGGGCCTTGATGGGGTGCGTGGACGAGAGCTGATCCTGGCGGTAGGCCCAGTTCTTCTCCATGGAAGAGAAGGTGGTCCAGGCGCTGGTGTACTGCGTGTTCTCGGCGGCGGCGAGCGTGGACATGAACTCGGCGAAGGACTCGTTGAGCCACAGGTCGTTCCACCAGCGCATGGTCACGAGATCGCCGAACCACATGTGGGCCAGCTCGTGGAGGATGGTGATGGCGCGGCGCTCGATCAGCGCCTCCGGCACGGTCCCGCGGAAGACGTACGACTCGAGGAAGGTCACACAGCCGGCGTTCTCCATCGCGCCGGCGTTGAACTCGGGCACGAACAGCTGGTCGTACTTCTCGAACGGGTAGGCGTGGCCGTACTGGGCCTCGAAGAACTCGAAGCCCTGGCGGGTGAGCTCGAAGACGTTCTCCGCGTCCAGGTGCTCCACCAGTGACGCGCGGCAGTAGACGCCGAGGGGGATCGTGCGGCCGTCGGCGCTGGTCAGCTCCGAATGCACGGAGGCGTACGGGCCGGCGACGAGCGCGGTGATGTAGGAGGAGATGCGCGGGGTGGGGGTGAACTCCCAGACCGCGGCGTCCACGCCCTGCAGGTTCTCCTCGTTCGCCACGACGCCGAGGGTGCGGCGGGAGTCCTCCGGCTGGTTGGACACCACAGCCCAGTGTGCCGGCGCGGTCACGGTGAAGCGGAACGCGGCCTTGAGGTCGGGCTGCTCGAACACCGCGAACATGCGGCGGGAATCGGGCACCTCGAACTGGGTGTAGAGATAGACCTCCTGGTCCACGGGGTCCACGAACCGGTGCAGGCCCTCGCCGGTGTTGCTGTAGTCCCCGAGCCCGTCGACCACGAGGGTGTTCTGCGCCGCCAGCGGGCCGATCCGCAGTCGGGCGCCGTCGAAGTCCGCCACGTCCAGCGCCTCGCCGTTGAGGGTCACCGCGGGGGCCTGCCCGGCCACGAAGTCGATCCACGTGTGGGTGCCCACCGCGTCCTGCGCGGCCGCGAACGTCACGGTGGTGGCCGTGTGGAAGTGCTCCGCTCCACGGGTGAGGTCCAGGCTCACCTCGTACGCGTCCACGGTGAGGGCGGCCGCGCGCGCGGCGGCCTCTTCGCGGGTGATGTTCATGGCGGCGGCGGTGGTCACGGTCGGACTCCTCCTGGGGTCGGGCGGATGCGGCACGGCCGGGACCTGTGATGGGGGCCACGGCACGGTGCTCCCCAGTGTGCCACCTGGCCCGGACGTCGTCGTCGGCCTCTGGATGCCCCGCCCCTCACTAGACTGGCGGGGACCCCGAGCCACCGCCCCTAAGGAGTCTGCGCATGCGCGTCCACATCGCCACCGACCACGCCGGCATGGAGCTGTCCGCCCACCTGGTGGAGCACCTCACCGCCGCTGGCTACGAGATGGTGGACCACGGACCCACCGAGTACGACGCGCAGGACGACTACCCGGGCTTCTGCATCAACGCCGCCCGCGCCGTCGTCGCCGACCGCGAGCAGGGACTGGACTCGCTCGGCATCGTGCTGGGCGGCTCCGGCAACGGCGAGCAGATCGCCGCCAACAAGGTGGCCGGCGTCCGAGCCGCCCTGGCCTGGAACCTGGACACGGCGCGGCTGGCCCGCGCGCACAACGACGCGAACGTCGTGGCCGTCGGCGGTCGACAGCACTCGCTCGAGGAGGCCACCGAGCTCATCGAGGCGTTCCTGGCCGAACCGTTCTCCCAGGACGAGCGCCACGTGCGCCGCATCGGGAAGATCGCGCACTACGAGACCACCGGAGAGGTGCTGATGTGAGTGCCTGAGGGCCACTCCGTCCACCGTCTCGCGCGCCAGTTCACCGACGTCTTCGGCGGCCGCCGGATCCGCGCCACGAGTCCGCAGGGCCGCTTCGCCGAGGGGGCCGCCCTGCTCGACGGCCAGGTCCTGAAGCGCGCCCGGGCCCACGGCAAGCACTTCTTCGCCGACGTCTCCGGCGGCCACGTGCTCCACGTCCACCTGGGCATGTACGGGGCGTGGACCTTCGGCGGGGATCAGGACTTCGCGGCCGCGTCCTCGATCGGCGCACCCCGCCGGATCGGCGAGCGGGAGGTCCACGACGACGGCGCCCCGGCCGCCGAGCCCGCTCGCGACGCCGACGGCTGGGTCCAGCCCCCGCCGCCGGCCGCCACGGTCCGGCTGCGACTGCGCGCCGAGCACGGCTGGGCCGACCTGATCGGCGCGAGCCGGTGCCGCGCGCTCACTCCGGCCGAGGCTGCCGACGTCGTCGCCGGCCTGGGCCCGGATCCGCTGAGCGACGACGATCCCGCGCCGTTCTACGACCTCGCCCGGCGGACACGGCGGCCGATCGGCGTCGTGCTGATGGACCAGGCGGCCGTCAGCGGGATCGGCAACATCTTCCGGGCCGAGGCGCTGTTCCGCGCCGGCATCGACCCGTGGCGGCCGGCCCGGGAGGTCTCCGCGTCGGACCTGGCATTCCTCTGGGCGGACAACGCCGCGCTCATGCGGGAGGGCGTGCGGCTCGGGCGGATCGTCACCACGCGGCCCGAGCACCGGCCGGGGATCCCTGCCGAATCGGCCTGGCCCGAGCACGCGAACTACGTGTACCAGCGGCAGGGCCTGGCCTGCCTCGTGTGCGGGCGCGAGACGATCGTGGTGGAGGAGATGGCGGCCCGGAAGCTCTACCGGTGCCTCACCTGTCAGAGCTGAGGGGCCTGTAGCAGGCCCGACCGGGCACAGCGGTCAAGGCACCGGCGCGGACGACGACGCACCCGAGAAAGCCATGAGCCGGGCCATCGTGTGCACACGATGACCCGGCTCATGAGGTCCGGAGGGGATGACGGGAATCGAACCCGCGTAGCCAGTTTGGAAGACTGGGGCTCTACCATTGAGCTACATCCCCGCGGGGCCGCGCTCGGCGCGGACCAGCGGCTGACACCGTATCACGGCGGGCCCGCGTCGGCCGTGGGGGAAGAGGCATGATGCACGGCTCCCGTCCCGCCCTCCGCAGGGCCGCGTCCGCCCTCGCCGGCCGTCGTCCCCTGTCCCTGCGCGGCGCCACCGTCCTCGTGACGGGCGGCGCGTCCGGCATCGGTCGACTGATCGCCCTGGGGGCCGCCCGCCGCGGCGCGGGCCGCGTCGTCGTCTGGGACCTCGACCTGCAGGGGGCTGAGGCCGTCGCCGCCGAGATCCGGTCTCAGGGCGCGGACGCCCAGGCCGAGCGCGTGGACGTGACGGACGCGGCCGCCGTCGAGGCCGCCGCCGCCCGCGCCGGAGAGGTGGACGTCGCCGTGAACAACGCGGGCGTCGTGACGGGCGTGCGCCTCGAGGACGCCACGGAGGAGGGCATCCGCCGCACCTTCGAGGTGAACGCACTCGCGCCGTACTGGCTGACCCGGGCGGTCCTGCCCGGAATGCGGGCCCGGGACCGCGGGGCCGTGGTCACGGTGGCCTCGGCCGCGGGGTTGGTCGGCGTCGCGCGCCAGACGGACTATTCCGCCACCAAGCACGCCGCGGTCGGCTTCGCCGAGTCCCTCGCCGCGGAGCTGCGCAAGGACGGCAGCCGCGTCACCTCCCTCGCCGTCTGCCCCTTCTACATCGACACCGGGATGTTCGCGGGCGTGCGCAGCCGGGTGCCCTGGCTGCTGCCCGTGCTGGATCCGCGCCACGTGGCGCAGGAGGTGCTGGACGCCGTCGAGGCCGGCCGCACCCGCCTGCTGCTGCCGCGCGCCGTCGGTCTGATCGCGCCCCTGCGCGCCCTGCCGGCGCCCGTCTTCGACCTCGCGATGGACGTCCTCGGGGTCAACGCCACGATGGACGGCTTCACGGGCCGGCGGTCGCGGCTTTTCGCGGGGCGCGAGACGGCGCGCTAGGATTCCACAGTCTGCCCTCGGGCAGTCCCTCGGGTGCCCGGCGAGCCTCCACCGCGTGAGCCCGCCGGCGTCGGGGACGACGGCGGGGTGTAGCTCAGCTTGGTAGAGCGCGCGCTTTGGGAGCGTGAGGCCGCAGGTTCAAATCCTGTCACCCCGACTCGACGTCAAGACCATCCACCACCACCAACAGGAGTCATCCGTGGTCAAGTCCACCGCAGAGAACCTCAGCCCGACCCGCGTCAAGCTGACCGTCGAGGTGCCGTTCGAGGAGGTGAAGCCCGCCCTGGACAAGGCGTTCAAGGACATCGCCAACCAGGTGCAGATCCCGGGCTTCCGCAAGGGCAAGATCCCGGCGCGTCTGATCGAGCAGCGCTTCGGCCGCGAGATCGTCGTGGACCAGGCCGTCAACGAGGGCCTGAACACCTGGTTCTCCGCCGCCATCGCCGAGGCCGAGCTCACCCCGATCTCCCGCCCCGAGGTCGACGTGACCGCCACCCCGGACGCGGAGAACGCCGAGGGCCCGGTGGTCTTCACCGCCGAGTTCGACGTGCGCCCGACCATCGAGCTGCCCGACTACAAGGGCCTCAAGGTGACGGTGGAGCCCGCCCAGGCCACCGAGGAGGACGAGCAGAAGGCCCTCGACGCCCTGCGCTCGCGCTTCGGCTCCCTCAAGGACGTGGACCGCCCGGCCGCCCAGGACGACTTCGTCACGATGAACCTGACCGCCACGGTCGACGGCGAGCAGGTCGACCAGGCCGAGGGCCTGTCCTACCAGGTGGGCGCCGGCACCATGCTCGAGGGCATCGACGAGGCCCTCGACGGCCTGTCCGCCGGCGAGGACGCCACCTTCGAGACCACGCTCAACGGCGGCGAGCACGACGGCGAGACCGCCGTGGTCAAGCTGGAGCTGACGGCCGTCAAGGAGCGCGAGCTGCCCGAGGCCGACGACGAGTTCGCCCAGCTGGCCTCCGAGTTCGACACCATCGCCGAGCTCAAGGAGGACCTGAAGAAGCAGGCCGCCGAGGAGGCCGTGAACCGCCAGGGCGTCGAGGCCCGCGACAAGGTCCTCGAGGAGCTGGCCAAGCTCGTCGAGGTCCCGGTGCCGGACGGCGTCATCGCCGAGCAGGTCGAGCAGCACTTCTCGGCCGGCGGCCACACCGCGGGCGACGACCACGACACCGCCGAGCACCGTGCCGAGCTCGAGCAGAACACCCGCGAGGCGTTCGCCAACGAGGTCATCCTGGACGAGGTCGCCGAGGCCGAGGAGGTCACGGTCGACCAGGGTGAGCTGATCGAGTACATCATCGCCACCTCCTCCGAGTACGGCATGGACCCGAACCAGTTCGCCATGATGCTCGACCAGGGCGGGCAGATCCCGATGATCATGGGCGAGGTCCGCCGTCGCAAGGCCCTGGCCAAGGTCCTCGAGTACGCCGAGGTCACCGACACCGACGGCAAGGCCGTCGACCTCACGGCGTTCGTGACCCCGGGCGGCCAGGAGGCCCTCGACGCCGAGGCCGAGGCCGACGACGCCGAGGCGGCCGAGCAGGCCTGATCCCGGCCGGTGGGGGCGCACCCCCGCCGAGCCACGACGACGGCGCCCCCGCCCACGTCGGTGGGGGCGCCGTCGTCGTCCCGGGGCCCCGGTGGGCGGCCCCGGGCGGGGTCCGCGACAACCTGCGCCAACAGCGAAACGCCGACGGCGTCCCGCGCGCTGGCCCGGACGCCCGGCTAGTGTCGGACTCGATCAGGGACCCGTCCGTCCGCGCGAGCGGCCGCCGTTCGGGAGGCCCGTGGACATCTCGACAGGAAGGCGGAAGTGATGACCGACATCACCCCCAGCATGCGTTCGGTGGACCCGGCGCAGCGCGAGGATTTCCTCTACACCCAGCTGCTGAAGTCGCGCATCGTCTGGCTGGGCGAGGACGTCCGTGACGACAACGCCAACGCGATCTGCTCCCAGCTGCTCCTGCTCTCGGCCGAGGACACGGAGAAGGACATCTACCTGTACATCAACTCCCCGGGCGGCTCCGTCACCGCGGGCATGGCGATCTACGACACCATGCAGTACATCCCCAACGACGTCGTGACGGTGGCCACCGGCCTCGCCGCGTCCATGGGCCAGTTCCTGCTCGCCTCGGGCACCAAGGGCAAGCGCTACGCCACCCCCCACGCCCGCGTGCTGATGCACCAGCCCTCCGGCGGCATCGGCGGCACCGAGTCGGACATCCGCATCCAGGCCCAGCTGATCCTGCACATGAAGCAGGTGATGGCGGAGCTGACCGCCGAGCAGACCGGCCAGTCCGTGGAGACCATCCTCGAGGACAACGCGCGTGACAAGTGGTTCACCGCGCAGGAGGCCCTCAAGTACGGCTTCATCGACCACATCGCCGACCGTGCCGCGTCCGTGACCGGCGGCGGCGGCGTCCGGGGCTGAGCCCGGCCCGGACCGTCCCGACCCTCTCCAGGAGACCAAGAATGACCCAGTTCCCCGCCGGGCTCCCCACCGGGATGCCCTCCCTGCCCACGCCGGACGCGCGCTACATCCTCCCGCAGTTCGAGGAGCGCACCCCCTACGGTTTCAAGCGTCAGGACCCCTACGCCAAGCTCTTCGAGGACCGCATCGTCTTCCTCGGCGCGCAGGTGGACGACGCGTCGGCCGACGACGTGATGGCCCAGCTGCTCGTGCTCGAGGCGATGGACTCCGAGCGTGACATCACCCTGTACATCAACTCGCCGGGCGGCTCGTTCACGGCCATGACGGCGATCTACGACACCATGCAGTTCATCCGGCCCGAGGTGCAGACCGTGTGCCTGGGCCAGGCCGCCTCCGCCGCGGCCGTGCTGCTGGCCGCGGGCGCCCCCGGCAAGCGTCTGGCGCTGCCCAACGCGCGCGTGCTGATCCACCAGCCGGCGATGCAGGGCGACCGCGGCACCGCCACGGACCTGGAGATCCACGCCCAGGAGATCAACCGGATGCGCGTGTGGATGGAGGAGACGCTGGCCTCCCTCACCAACCGCACGCCCGAGGAGGTCTCGCAGGACATCGACCGGGACAAGTTCCTCTCGGCCGAGCAGGCCCTCGAGTACGGCCTTGTGGACGAGGTCCTCGCCTCCCGCAAGATCACCCGCCCGTCCGCCTGACCGACGACGCCCGCCGAGGGGTCCGGCCGCGCGGTCGGACCCCTCGACGCCGACCGGGGACCCGGTCCCTTAACGTGTCCGTCCACGGCCGTATGCTGGACGGAATCTGACAGCGACGCCGCCCGCGCGGGGCGGACGTCTCCGCCCGGCCCCCGAGGAGTACCACCATGGCGCGTATCGGAGAGAGCGCTGACCTGCTGAAATGCTCGTTCTGCGGGAAGAGCCAGAAGCAGGTGCGCAAGCTCATCGCCGGCCCGGGTGTCTACATCTGCGACGAGTGCATCGAGCTGTGCAACGAGATCATCGAGGAGGAGCTCGGCGAGGCGGCGGAGGCGGACGAGACCGTCCTGCCCACCCCGCAGGAGATCTTCGACCACCTCGAGAGCTTCGTGATCGGCCAGGAGGCGGCCAAGCGTTCCCTCGCCGTCGCCGTGTACAACCACTACAAGCGCGTGCGTGGGCCGCAGGCGCGGAGCGGTGACCTGGCCGACCGCCTCACCGAGCGGGACGACCTGGCGGACGTCGAGGTCGGCAAGTCGAACATCCTCATGGTCGGCCCCACCGGCTCCGGCAAGACGTATCTCGCGCAGACCCTCGCCCGGCGGCTCAACGTCCCGTTCGCGGTCGCGGACGCCACCAGCCTCACCGAGGCCGGCTATGTGGGCGAGGACGTGGAGAACATCCTCCTCAAGCTCATCCAGGCCGCGGACTACGACGTGAAGAAGGCCGAGCAGGGCATCATCTACATCGACGAGATCGACAAGATCTCGCGGAAGTCCGAGAACCCCTCCATCACCCGGGACGTCTCCGGCGAGGGCGTGCAGCAGGCCCTGCTGAAGATCCTCGAGGGAACGGTGGCGTCGGTGCCGCCGCAGGGCGGACGCAAGCACCCCCACCAGGAGTTCCTGCAGATCGACACGTCCAACGTGCTGTTCATCGTGGCGGGCGCGTTCGCGGGCCTGGACGAGATCATCGGTTCCCGCGCCGGCCGCAAGGGCATCGGGTTCGGCGCGCCCCTGAACCACCTGGGCGCGGGGGACGTCACCTACGCGGACGTGCGGCCGGAGGACCTGCTGAAGTTCGGCCTCATCCCCGAGTTCATCGGCCGCCTGCCCGTGATCACCACCGTCGAGGACCTCACGCACGAACAGCTCGTGCGGGTGCTGACCGAACCGAAGAACGCCCTGCTCAAGCAGTACCAGAAGATGTTCCTCATGGACGGCGTGGAGCTCGAGTTCGAGCAGGACGCCCTGGACGCCGTCGTCGCCCAGGCCGAGGCCCGCGGCACCGGCGCCCGCGGCCTGCGTTCCATCATGGAGAACGTCCTCAAGCCCGTGATGTTCGAGCTGCCCTCCCGCTCGGACGTGGGCACGGTCGTCATCTCCGGGGACGTGGTGCGCGGCGAGGCCGAGCCCACGCTCATCCCGGCCGAGGTGGAACGACGTCGACGCGGCCGGAGCGCCTGACCGCCGTCGCCCAGCAGGACCGACCGGAGCCGAGACGGCTCCCTGATCGCAAGGAGCACAGCATGACCGACACCACGCAGCAGCCCACCGTCGACTTCTACTTCGACGCCACGTGCCCGTTCGCCTGGATCACCTCTCGGTGGATCCTGGAGGTCCAGAAGGTGCGCGACGTGCGGGTGGTCTTCAAGATCATGTCGCTCGCGATCCTGAACGAGGGCCGCGACCTGGACCCCGAGTACCTGGCCCGCCTCGAGAAGGCCTGGCTGCCGGCCCGCGCCGCCGTGCAGGTGCGCGAGCGGTACGGTGCCGAGGCGCTCGGCCCGTGGTACACCGCGGTCGGCACCCGCATCCACGAGCAGGGCCGCACGGACTTCGAGGCCGTGGTGGCCGAGGCCCTCGAGGAGCTCGGCCACGACGCGGACATCCTGGACGCCGCCCGCACCGACGTGGCCGACGAGCAGCTGCGCGCCAGCCAGAAGGAGGCCGAGGACCTCGTGGGCAACGACGTCGGCACGCCCGTCGTGGCGTTCAACGGCACGGCCTTCTTCGGTCCCGTGATGACCCGCATCCCGCGCGGCGAGGAGGCGGGCCGCATCTTCGACGGCGCCGTCGCCCTGGCCGACTTCCCGTACTTCTACGAGATCAAGCGGGCCCGCACCACGGATCCGCAGTTCGACTGAGCCCTCCCGGCTCGCACGAGACCGGCCCCACACCTTCAGCGCGAAGGTGTGGGGACGGCGTCGTCGGGGGCGCGGGGCGGCGGGGGTCAGCTGCGCGCCACCCGGCCGGCCGCGCGGATCAGGGGGACCTGCAGGGGCAGCCGCCCGAGGGAGACCAGTTGCGCCGGCCAGGGCCGGCGTCGCCACTGCCAGGCCATCCACGCATTGCCGGGCCACACGCCGAGGAAGAGCGCCTGCGCGGCGCGTCCGCCCGCGCGCCGGGTGCGCGGGACGGCCAGCAGACCCGCCACGGCCAGCTCGGCCACGCCGGAGCCGTGGGTCCACGCGCGGGCCGAGCCGGGCAGGAACGGCGGGATCAGCCCGTCGAAGGGTTCGGGTCGGACGAAGTGGAGCACGCCCATGGCGGCGAGGGCGGCGGACATCCGCCGGGCGGAGGCGTCGGAGGCGCGGCGGCCGGCCGGGGCGGGATCGGGTGTGGGTCTCATCCTCTCAGTGTCCACCCCCGCCGCGGTGACCGCACTGCGACATGCGGCAAGAGCACGACCAGGAGGTGCACCACGACACCCCCGGGAGGGCCGCCTCCCGACGAACTCCGATCCGGCGGCGGACTGTCCGACGCGTGCTGTGCCCTACCGGATCCGGGCCACGAACATCCCACGCTGAGGGCAGACTCGGGTTCGCAGCACGAGCGTGACGACGGCCCCGCCGCCCGTGACGGGCGACGGGGCCGTCGTCGTGCCGCGTGCGCTCCCGAGACACCTTCGGGGAACGTGCGGCGGGGATCAGTCGTCCTCGACCGGTGCCAGCTGCACGTCGGAGACGGTCAGGGGCGCGGACTCGCCGGCATCGCCCCGCGTGAGGGACAGGTCCGCGATGTTGCCGGCCGCCTTGAGGTCCGCCAGGCCGCCGCGCAGCTTCTCGAGCCACTCGGCCGGCCCGGTCACCACGGCGGAGCGCACCTGGGTCCGCTGCTTCACCTTGGCCTCGGACTTCGCCTTGCGGACGCCGCCGAGGACCTGCGCCACGGTGGGCAGGACCTCGGCGTCACCGGCGGAGGCGGCGAAGGACAAGGCCGCCACCTCGTCCGCGGCGCCCGGCCACGCGGCGGTGTGCACGGAGCCGGCGCGCCACCAGCTCCACACCTCCTCGGTGGCGAACGGCTGGAACGGGGCCAGCAGACGCAGCAGGGCGTCCAGGGTGGTGGCCAGCGTGGTCACCACAGAGGCCTGCTCGGCCTCGCCGTGGCCGCCGTAGGCACGGTCCTTCACGAGCTCCACGTAGTCGTCCGTGAAGGCCCAGAAGAACTGCTCGGTCACGTTGAGGGCCCGTGCGTAGTCATAGGCCTCGAACGCGCGGGTCGCCTGCTCCACGGTGGCCGCCAGGCGCGCCAGCAGGGAGGCGTCCAGCGGGTTGGTGACGGCCGCGGCGTCATCGGCCGTGCGGATGACGGCGTCCTGCGTGGCGCCCAGGTTCAGCACGAACTTGGCGGCGTTGAGCAGCTTGATGGCCAGGCGGCGGCCGATCTTCATCTGCGCCACCTCGTAGGCGGTGTCTGCGCCGAGGCGGGCCGAGGCGGCCCAGTAGCGGACGGCGTCCGAGCCGAACTGGTCCAGGATGTCGGTCGGGACCACCACGTTGCCCTTGGACTTGGACATCTTCTTGCGGTCCGGGTCGAGGATCCAGCCGGAGAGCGCGGTGTCCGTCCACGGCACGGAGCCGTTGAGGGCGTGGGCGCGCACCACGGTGGAGAACAGCCAGGTGCGGATGATGTCGTGGCCCTGCGGGCGCAGATCGAACGGGAAGACGTTGTTGAAGAACGCCTCGTCACGGGACCAGCGGCCCACGATCTGCGGGGTCAGGGAGGAGGTGGCCCAGGTGTCCAGGACGTCCGGGTCGCCGGTGAAGCCGCCGGGGACGTCGCGCTGGTCCTCGGCGTAGCCCGGGGCGGCCTCGGCGGCCGGGTCCACGGGCAGCTGCTCGTCGGCCGGGAGGATCGGGTTCTCATAGTCGGGCTCACCCTCCGCATCCAGCGGGTACCAGACCGGGATCGGCACCCCGAAGAAGCGCTGGCGGGAGACGAGCCAGTCGCCGTTGAGGCCCTCGACCCAGTTCTCGTAGCGGTGGCGCATGTGCTCCGGGTGCCAGGAGATCTCGCGGCCACGCTCGATCAGCTCCGCGCGGCGGTCGGCGTCGCGGCCGCCGTTGCGGATGTACCACTGGCGGGAGGTGACGACCTCGAGCGGCTTGTCGCCCTTCTCGTAGAAGTTCACGGCGTGCATGATCTTCTTCGGCTCCCCGTCCAGCAGGCCGGCCGCGGTGAGGGCGTCCACCACACCCTGCTTGGCGGAGAACACGGTCTTGCCAGCCACGGTGTCCGCATAGGCCTGTCGGCCGGCGTCCGTGGTGATCCACTCGGGGGTGTCGGCGGCGAAGCGGCCGTCACGGCCGATCAGGGTGCGGGTGGGCAGCTGCAGCTCGCGCCACCAGGTGACGTCGTTGAGATCGCCGAAGGTGCAGACCATGGCGATGCCGGAGCCCTTGTCCGGCTTGGCCAGCGGGTGCGGGAAGACCTCGACCTCCACGCCGTACAGCGGGGAGGTGACGGTCGTGCCGAACAGGTGCTGGTAGCGCTCGTCGTCCGGGTGGGCGACCAGGCCGGAGCAGGAGGCCAGCAGCTCGGGGCGGGTGGTCTCGATGAAGACCTGCTCGCCGTCCGCAGCGGTGAAGGCGTAGCGGTGGTAGGCGCCGGGGACCTCGCGGTCCTCGAGCTCGGCCTGGGCCACGGCGGTGCGGAAGGTCACGTCCCACATGGTGGGGGCCTCGGCCAGATAGGCGTCGCCCGAGGCGATGCCGGCCAGGAAGGCGCGCTGGGAGACGGCGCGGGAGACGTCGTCGATGGTCCGGTAGGTCATGTCCCAGTCGACGGACAGGCCGAGACGGGTGAAGAGGTCCTCGAAGACCTTCTCGTCCTCGACGGCGAGCTCCTCGCAGAGCTCGATGAAGTTCTTGCGGGAGATCACGTCCCAGTCGCGCTGGTTCTTCGCCGGCTTCTCCGGCGGGCGGTAGCCCTCCACGTACGGCTTGGCGGGGTCGCAGCGGACGCCGTAGTAGTTCTGCACGCGGCGCTCGGTGGGCAGGCCGTTGTCGTCCCAGCCCATCGGGTAGAACACGTTCTTGCCGTTCATGCGCTGGTAGCGGGCGAGCACGTCGGTCTGCGTGTAGGAGAAGACGTGGCCCACGTGCAGGGAGCCGGAGGCGGTCGGCGGGGGAGTGTCGATCGAGTAGACCTGCTCGCGGGTGGTCTGCGTGTCGAACGCGTAGGTGCGCTCGTCGGCCCAGCGGGCGGTCAGCTTCTCCTCGAGGCCCTCGAGGGCCGGCTTGTCCGGCACGGCCACGGCGCCGGCGGCGGGGGTGGACGGGGTCGATGCGTCGATGGGCGTGTCTGTGCCCTGCGTGTTCTCAGCCATGCCCGCCATCCTCCCATGACCGGGGCGGCGGGCCGGTCCTGCGACGACGCCCGGGACGTCCCGCCCTTGCAGTCGGTCGACCTGGCGGAGGTGATCCGGGCGGTGCTCCGAACGGCGCGGCTCGGCTACGGTCGGAGGCGTGAGCCACACCCATGAACCTGCGAAGAACCCCGCCCGCGCCGCCGTCGTGACGGGGGCCACGAGCGGCATCGGCCGCGCCACGGCCCTCGAGCTCGCCCGCCGCGGCTGGCGCGTGTACGCGGTCGGCCGCCGGGCCGAGCGCCTCGAGACCCTCGCTGCCGACGCCCGGGCCGAGGGCGTGAGCGGCGACGTCGTCCCCGCCGCCCTGGACGTCACGGACGAGGCCGCCGTCGCCGCGCTGGCCTCGCGCGTCGAGGCCGACGGCGGCGCCGACACCCTCGTCAACATCGCCGGCGGCGCGCTCGGCACGGACGCGGTGGGCGACGGCGACCGCGCCGACTGGGAGTGGATGTACCGCGTCAACGTGCTCGGCACCCTCACGATGTGCCAGGCGTTCCTGCCCATGCTCCGCGCCCACGGTGAGGGCACCGTGCTCAACCTGACCTCGACCGCCGCCGTCACCGCCTACGAGGGCGGCGCCGGCTACAACGCCGCGAAGATGGGCCAGCACGGGCTCACCGGCGCGCTGCGCCTGGAGGAGGCCGAGCACAACGTGCGGGTGATCGAGGTGCTCCCGGGCATGGTCCACACCGAGGAGTTCTCCCGCAACCGCCTGGGCGGCGACCAGTCCGCCGCGGACGCCGTGTATGCGGGCGTGGAGAAGCCGCTCACCGCCGAGGACGTCGCCGAGGTGTGCGTCCACGCCGTCGAGCTGCCCCACCACGTGAACCTGGATCAGATCGTGATGCGGCCGGTCGCCCAGGCCGCCCAGCACAAGGTGATCCGCCGGTGAGCGGCGGGCCGTGGAACGTGTGGGCCGACGCGGTGGTCTCGGCATGAGCGCGCCCGTGCTGCACGTGATCGCCTGCGCCCACGGCACGCACGACGCGGCCGGCCGCGACGTGATCGACGGCCTCCGTGCCGACCTGGCGGCCCTCCTGGACGCCGAGGGGCCGGGCGCCCAGGTCCACGAGGCCTACGTGGACGTGCAGAGCCCCTCCCTCGACGAGGTCGTGGCGGCCCTGCCCCCGGGGGAGCCGGCCGTGATCGTGCCGCTTCTGCTGTCCCTGGGCCATCACGTCCACCACGACATCCACCACGCCGCGGCCGCCCGACCCGACACGATCGCCGCCGCACCGCTGGCCGGGGCCGGGGACGACGTCGAGGCGCGCCTGGTGACCGTTCTGGCCGAACGGGTGGCCCAGGCGGTGCCGGCCGGTGAGGCCGCGACATCGGACGTCATCCTGGCGGCGGCCGGCACCCGCGCCGCGGACGGACAGGCCCAGGTGCACGCCCTGGCCGCGGCCCTGGCCCGGGCCACGGGACTGCCCGTGACCGCGGCGTTCGGGGCGGCGGCGACCCCCCGGGTGCCCGACGCCGTCGCCCGGGTGCACGCCGCCGGCCGCCGCGCCGTGGTGGCCGCCCACCTGCTGGCCCCCGGGTACTTCCACGACCGACTCGGCGAGAGCGGCGCGGACGCGGTCACCGACCCCCTGCTGCCGCATCCGCTGGTGGCGCGGATCGCCCTGGACCGGCTGCGGTCCGCCCTCGCCGAGGCCCCGAGCGGAGCCGCCGGAGGCCGCTGATCCGTTCGTCACACGGCCGGGGCCGGGCCGGGCCCCGGCCGTGGGGCGGCCCCGGGAACGTGACGAACCGCGTCGATGACCTTGGGGCCGGCATGCCGGGTTCCTAGCGTGGCGGCCATGACCCAGGTGAACGAGACGTCGAGGCCGGCGCGCACTCCGCGCCGTCCCTCCGCCAAGCCGCACGGCCAGTGGAAGGTGGACGGGACCGCCCCCCTGAACCACAACGAGGAGTTCAAGCAGCAGGACGACGGCCTGAACGTCCGCGAGCGCATCGAGCAGGTCTACGCCCGGGAGGGCTTCGACTCGATCCCCTCGGACGACCTGCACGGCCGCTTCCGCTGGTGGGGGCTGTACACCCAGCGTCGGCAGGGGATCGACGGCGGCAAGACCGCCACCCTGGAGCCCCACGAACTCGAGGACCGCTACTTCATGCTGCGCGTGCGCATCGACGGCGGCGACCTCACCACCGAGCAGCTGCGCGTGATCGGCGGGATCTCCACCGACTTCGGCCGTGACACCGCGGACATCACGGACCGGCAGAACGTCCAGCTGCACTGGATCCGCGTCGAGGACGTCCCCGAGATCTGGCGGCGCCTGGAGTCCGTGGGCCTGTCCACCACCGAGGCCTGCGGCGACGTGCCGCGCGTGATCCTCGGCTCACCGGTGGCCGGGATCGCCGCGGACGAGATCATCGACCCCACGCCCGTGATCCGGGAGATCGCGGACCGCTGGATCGGCGACCTCGAGGTCTCCAACCTGCCCCGCAAGTTCAAGACCGCCATCACCGGCCATCCCTCCCAGGACGTGGTCCACGAGATCAACGACATCTCCCTGATCGGCGTGGTGCACCCCGAGCTGGGCCCCGGCTACGACCTGTGGGTCGGCGGCGGCCTGTCCACGAAGGCCCGCCTGGCCGACCGGATCGGCGCGTTCGTCTCGGCCGAGCGCGCCCCCGAGGTGTGGCACGCCGTCGTGAGCATCTTCCGTGACTACGGCTACCGGCGCCTGCGCAACAAGGCCCGCATGAAGTACCTGCTCGAGGACTGGGGGCCGGCGAGGTTCCGCACCGTGCTGGAGGAGGAGTACCTCGGCTACGCCCTGCCCGACGGCCCCGCCCCGGCCCCGCCCACCCGCCCCGGCGACCACGTGGGGGTCCACGAGCAGAAGGACGGCCGCTTCTACATCGGCGCCGCCCCCGTCGTCGGCCGCTCCAGCGGCACCACCCTCACCGCCCTCGCGGACCTGCTCGAGGCCCACGGCTCCACGCGGCTGCGCACCACCCCCCACCAGAAGATCGTGGTGCTGGACGTGGAGCGGGACCGGGTGGACGCCGTCGTGGCCGGCTTGAAGGAGCTGGGGCTGGACCCGGAGCCGTCCGTGTTCCGCCGCTCCACCATCGCCTGCACGGGCCTGGAGTTCTGCAAGCTCGCCATCGTGGACACGAAGGACACCGCCACCGCCGCGATCGCCCAGCTCGAGGAGCGCCTGGCCGACCTCGCCGACCGCCTCCCCGAGCGGCTGAGCCTGCATGTGAACGGTTGCCCCAACTCCTGCGCCCGCATCCAGACCGCGGACATCGGTCTGAAGGGGCAGCTGCTCCCGGACGACGACGGCGGCCAGACGCCCGGCTTCCAGGTGCACCTGGGCGGCGGGCTGGCCTCCGTGGACCGCGCCGAGGCCGGCCTCGGACGCAGCGTCCGCGGCCTGAAGGTCCGCGCGGACGGGCTGGTCGACTACGTCGAGCGCCTCGTCCGCCGGTACGACGAGCAGCGCGAGCCGGGCGAGACCTTCGCCCGGTGGGCGCACCGAGTCGACGAGGAGGCCCTCCGATGAGCACCGTTCCCCCCACCCGTCCGACCGAGGACCTCGAGCGCCTGCAGGCACTCGCGGAGTCCGGCGCCGCCGAGCTCGGCTGGGACGCCCCCGCCGCGGCGGTGGTCGACTGGGCCGCCCGCCATGTGGACCTCCGCCGGGCCGCCGTCGCCTGCTCCATGGCCGACGCCGTCCTGCCGCACCTGGTGGCGCAGCGGATGCCCGGCGTGGACGTCCTCTTCCTGGAGACCGGCTATCACTTCACCGAGACCCTCGCGACGCGCGACGAGGTGGCCCGCCGCCTCGACGTCACCGTGGTGGACGTGCTGCCGGAGCTGACCGTGGCCGAGCAGGACGAGCGCCACGGCAAGGACCTGTTCGCCCGCGACCCGGCGCTGTGCTGCGCGATGCGCAAGGTCGAGCCCCTCAATCGGGCGCTGGCCGGATACGACCTGTGGTTCACCGGAGTCCGCCGGGACGAGGCGCCGACGCGCACGAACACCCCGCTGGTGGGCTGGGACGAGGCCCACGGCATGGTCAAGGTCAACCCCGTCGCCCCGTGGAGCTTCGACGACCTGGTCGGCTACGCCACGGACCACGACGTGCCCGTGAACCTGCTCCTGCAGAACGGCTACCCCTCGATCGGCTGCCGCCCCTGCACCCGCCCCGTCGCCCCCGGGGAGGACCCCCGAGCCGGGCGCTGGGCCGGGACCGCGAAGACCGAGTGCGGCATCCACGTCTGAGCGCCGCTCCCGAGACAGACCAAGGAGACACGATGACTCTCACCCATGCCCCCGACCCGGGGATCGCGAGCCCCGCCGGGCCCGACGTCCAGGACGCCCTGGAGGCCGAGGCGATCCACATCATCCGCGAGGTGGTGGCCGAGTTCGAGCGCCCCGCCATGCTCTTCTCGGGCGGCAAGGACTCCGTGGTGATGCTCCACCTGGCCGCGAAGGCCTTCTGGCCGGGCAGGATCCCCTTCCCGGTGGTCCACGTGGACACCGGCCACAACTTCCCCGAGGTCCTCGAGTTCCGCGACCGCACGGTGGAGCGGCTCGGCCTGCGGCTCGTGGTGGGCTCCGTGCAGGAGTACATCGACCGCGGCGAGCTGCGTGAGCGCGCCGACGGCACCCGCAACACCCTGCAGACCACCCCCCTGCTGGACACGATCCGGACCAACCGGTTCGACGCCGTCTTCGGGGGAGGCCGCCGGGACGAGGACAAGGCGCGGGCCAAGGAGCGGATCATCAGCCTGCGCGACGCGTTCGGCCAGTGGGACCCGCGCAACCAGCGCCCCGAGCTGTGGAACCTCTACAACGGCCGTCACACCCCCGGCCAGCACGTCCGCGCGTTCCCCATCAGCAACTGGACCGAGCTGGACGTGTGGCGGTACATCGCCCGCGAGGGCATCGAGCTGCCCGCCATCTACTACGCGCACGAGCGGGAGGTCTTCCGCCGCGACGGCATGTGGCGCGCCGTGGGGGAGCACTCCCGCCCGGCCGAGGGCGAGGAGGTCACCACGCGGACGGTGCGCTACCGCACGGTGGGCGACATGTCCTGCACCGGCGCCGTCCTCTCGGAGGCCGCCACCGTCGAGGACGTGGTGCTCGAGGTCGCCGCCTCCACCCTGACCGAACGCGGGGCCACCCGCGCCGACGACCGCATCTCCGAGGCGGCCATGGAAGATCGCAAGAAGGACGGGTACTTCTGATGAGCACCGCACTGCTGGACCGGCACGCCCCCGCCGGGACCCTGTTCCGCCTGGCCACGGCCGGCTCGGTCGACGACGGCAAGTCCACACTCGTGGGCCGCCTCCTGCACGACTCCAAGGCCGTCTTGGCCGACCAGCTCGAGGCTGTGGCCCGCACCTCCGCCGAGCGCGGCTTCGGCGGCGCCGAGGGCGGGCTGGACCTGGCGCTGCTGACCGACGGCCTGCGCGCCGAGCGGGAGCAGGGGATCACGATCGACGTCGCGTACCGGTACTTCGCCACGGACCGGCGCACCTTCGTGCTGGCCGACTGCCCCGGGCACGTGCAGTACACCCGCAACACCGTCACGGGCGCCTCGACGGCCGACGCCGTCGTGCTGCTCGTGGACGCCCGCAAGGGCGTGGTGGAGCAGACCCGGCGCCACCTCAGCGTGGTGGCCCTGCTGCGGGTGCCGCACGTGATCGTCGCCGTCAACAAGATCGATCTCGTGGACTACGCCGAGGAGGTCTTCACCGCGATCGCCGAGGACGTCCGGCGCGTGGCCCGGGAGCTCGGCCTCTCCGACGCGGTGAGCGTCCCGGTGTCCGCCCTGCAGGGCGACAACGTGGTCACCCGCTCCGAGCGGACGGACTGGTACACCGGCCCCACGCTCATGGAGCTGCTCGAGTCCCTGCCCGGGGCGGACGCCGAGGACGACGCCGCGGCCTCCTTCCGCTTCCCGGTGCAGCTCGTGGTGCGCCCCCAGGGCGCCCTGGCCCCCGGCCTCGACCCCGAGGTCTTCCGCGACTACCGCGGCTACGCCGGGCAGGTGGTGGCGGGCACCGTCCGGCCCGGGGACGCCGTCGCCGTCCTCACCCCGGGGCAGCCGGTGCGCACCACCACCGTGGTGGGCGTGGACGCCGCCGGCGAGTCCCTCGAGGAGGCCTCCTCCCCGCAGTCGGTGGTCCTGCGCCTGGCCGACGAGGTGGACGTGGCCCGCGGGGACACGATCGCCGCCGCGGACACCGCCCCGCGCCCCACCGCGGAGGTGGCCGCCGCGCTGTGCTGGCTCTCCGCCGCGCCGCTGCGCGTCGGGCAGCAGGTCCTCGTCAAGCACGGCACCGCCGTCGTCCGGGCGCTCGTCCAGGAGGTGGCCGGCCGGCTCGACCTCGACACCCTGCGGCTCGACCCGGCCGAGACCCTCGGGCTCAACGACATCGGACAGGTGCGCCTGCACCTGGCCGCGCCGCTGCCCGTGGAGCCCTACGCCGTGCATCGGCGCACCGGGGCGTTCCTCGTGATCGACCCCCACGACGGGGCCACGCTCGCCGCCGGCATGGTGCGCGGCGGCGACGAGGCCTGAGACGGATGACGACGGTGGGACGGGAGCGGTCATGACAGTGGTGATGGAGGACGTGGGCAAGAGCTTCGGCGGGCCCACGCCCGTGCTGGAGGACGTCTCCGTGCGGATCGAGCCGGGCGAGTTCGTCTGCCTGCTCGGCGCGTCCGGATGCGGCAAGTCCACCCTGCTGAACATCATCGCCCGGCTCGAGGCGCCCACCGCGGGCGTCGTCAAGACCCCCCGGGAGGGGGCCGCGTTCATGTTCCAGGACGCCGCCCTCTTCCCGTGGCTCACCGCCCGCGGCAACATCGAGCTCGCCCTCCGGTTCGCCGGTGTGCCCGCGGCGGAGCGTCGGGGGCGTGCCGGGGAGCTGCTGCGTCTCGTCCACCTGGGCGACGCCGCCGACCTGCGACCCCACCAGCTCTCCGGCGGCATGCGCCAGCGCGTCGCCCTGGCCCGGGCCCTCGCCCAGGACCGCCCCCTGCTGCTCATGGACGAGCCGTTCGCGGCCTTGGACGCGATCACCCGCGACCTGCTGCATGGGGAGCTCGAGCGCGTGTGGCGGCAGACCGGTCGGACGGTCGTGTTCGTCACCCACAACGTGGCCGAGGCCGTCCGCCTCGGCCAGCGGGTGCTGCTGCTGTCCTCACGTCCGGGTCGCGTCGTCGCCGAATGGGACGTGCCCGCGGCCGCCCGCCACGACGCGCCCGCCGCGGCCGCCCTCACGGCCGCCATCACCGCCCGACTCGGTCAGGAGATCCGTCGCCATGCGCACTGACACCCCCACCCTCGACGCCCCCGGCCGCGCGCCGGGGGCCGCCACCGACGACGAGCTGCGCGAGCTCGACAGCGGCCTCGACGCGCTCCAGGCCGTCGACTCGACCCGTCGGACGGGTCTGGCCGGGTGGGACTGGAGCCGGGTCCTGCTCCCGGTGGCCGCCGTCGTCCTGCTCGTGGCGATCTGGCAGGCCTTCGCGTGGCTGGCCGGTGCGCGCGGTGAGCCGATCACCGGTCCCGGTGACGTCGTCGGGGCCTTCGGGACGCTGTGGGCGCAGGGCCTCGTCCAGCAGGCAGTGGCGACGTCGGTGGGCCGCGCCGTCGTGGGCTTCGCACTCGCCGTGGTCGTCGGCGTCGGGCTGGGCCTCGTGCTCGGACAGGTCGGCGTCCTGCGGCGGGCGTTCGGCCCGCTGCTCACGGCCCTGATGGTGCTGCCCAACGTGGCCTGGGTGCCGCTCGCGGTGCTGTGGTTCGGCCTCAGCGACGCCACCGCGTACTTCGTGATGCTCACCGGCGCCGTCCCCGCCGTGGTCGCCGGCCTCACCACCGGCACGGACCAGGTGCCGCCGCAGCTGCGTCGCGCGGCCCGGGTGCTGGGCGCCTCGCGTCTCGAGACCGCCCTGCTGGTGGTCCTCCCGGCCGCCCTGCCCGCCTTCGTCTCCGGCCTGCGCCAGGGCTGGGCCTTCGCGTGGCGAGGCCTCATGGCCGCCGAGATCATCGCCGTCGGCGGGCCCATGGGCGTGGGACTCGGGACCCTGCTCCACGAGGGACGTGCCGCGTCCGACCTCGCCGTCGTCCTCTGCGCCGTCCTGACCATCCTGGCCGTCGGCGTCCTCTTCGAACTGGCCGCATTCGGCCCCGTCGAGCGGCGCATGCTGCGCCGCCGCGGGCTGCTGGAAGGGAGCACGCGATGACCGCGTCCGATCTGTACCCCACCTCCCTGCGTCTGCTCGGCCGGCCCGTCCTGATGGTGGGCGGCGGGCGCGTGGCCGGCCGCCGCATGGGCGCCCTCCTCGACGCCGGCGCGCTCGTCACCGTGGTGGCCCCGGAGCCGGGGGAGGAGGTGGAGCGGCTCGCGGCGGCCGGCCTGCTCACCCTGCACCGCCGCCCCTACCGCCCGTCCGACCTCGACGGGGTCTGGTTCGCCCAGACCGCCACCGGCGACCGGGCCGTGGACGGGGCCGTGGCCTCCGACGCCGAGGCCCGCCGCGTCTGGTGCGTCGACGCCTCCGATGCCGAGTCCTCCGCCGCCTGGACGCCCGCCGTCGTCCGGGCCGGGGACGTGACCGTGGCCGTCAACGCCGGGGGAGACCCTCGCCGCGCCCGCGCCCTGAAGGACGCGATCACCCTCGCCCTGTCCACGGGGCGGCTGCCGCTGCGCCGGCGGCGCGCGTCCTCCGAGCCCGGCCGCGTGGCCCTCGTCGGCGGCGGCCCCGGCGACTCCGGGCTCATCACCGTGCGCGGCCGACAGCTGCTCGCGGAGGCCGACGTGGTGGTCGCCGACCGGCTGGGCCCGCGCGCCCTCCTGGCCGAGCTGGACCCGGCGGTGCCCGTGATCGAGGTCGGCAAGGCCCCCGGGAACCACCTGGCCACGCAGGACGAGATCAACGCCGTCCTGGTCCGGGAGGCCCGGGCCGGCCGCCTCGTCGTCCGGCTCAAGGGCGGCGACCCGTACGTGCTCGGCCGCGGCGGCGAGGAGGCAGCGCACTGTCGCGCCCACGGCGTCGACGTCGAGGTGGTGCCCGGTGTCACGAGCGCCGTCTCGGTGCCCGCCGCCGCGGGGATCCCGGTCACCCATCGCGGCGTCGCCACCGGCTTCACGCTGGTGACCGGCCACGAAGAGCTGTCCGAAGTGCCCACCCGGGCCGACCACACGCTCGTCCTGCTGATGGGCGTGCGCCGGCTCGCGGACACCGCGCGCCGACTGACGGAGCGCGGCCTCGACGGCGCGACGCCCGTGGCGATCATCGAGCGCGGCTGGATGCCGGACCAGCGGGTCACCGTGGGCACGGTGGAGACCATCGCCGCGCAGGCGGCCGCCGTCGGTGTGGAGAACCCCGCCGTGATCGTCGTAGGCGACGTCGTGCGCCTGAGCCCCTACGCCACCGGCGCGCCTGCGGCCGGCATCCCTGCCCCGATCTTGACCCTGAACCCGACCTCCGAAGGAGCACGAGCATGACCCTGACCCCCTCGTCCTCGAGG
>NZ_JBQXFD010000021.1:0-27429 GCF_052615555.1 Micrococcus sp. EWR3.9.1 | reverse complement strand
GGACAGCTATGACAACGCCCTGGCCGAGACCGTGAACGGCTATTACAAGGCCGAGCACGTCCGCGGACCCGCACGGCCAGGTCCCTGGCGGACGGTCGAGGACCTCGAGCTCGCGACCCTCGGGTGGGTGTCCTGGCACAACACGCAACGCCTCCACGGCTACCTCGGCGACGTCCCACCCGCCGAGTTCGAGGACACGTTCTATGCTGTCGAAGCCGGCCGCGAACAGCTGGTCGGAATCAAATAGCGCGAGTCTCCATCAGACCCAGGGGGCTTCAGGGCCTACGCTCTGGTCACCGACGAGATCGATTTTGGATCGAGCCGCTCGGCCACTGAGGAAGTTCTGAATTCCCGGGGATATAAGTCGAGCCGAACGCCGAACCGTAGGGTCTGTCTCGATCAGTTTGTGCTAAGGAATATGTCAGGCACGGAAAGAGGCCCAGGCGCTCCCCTCGAGGGAGTACCTGGGCCTCATTCCATTTTCCCTCGTCAGATGCGGACTCTGACCCGTGGGAACGTGGTCGGGCTAGCGGGATTTGAACCCACGACCTCTTGACCCCCAGTCAAGCGCGCTACCAAGCTGCGCCATAGCCCGTGGCGAATCGCGGTCATCCGCGCTTCGGCACCCGATGAGCATACCCCACCGGCACCGCCGGGCGCGAATCGGAAGCGGGCCTGCCAGGTCGTCGTTGTCAGGGGCAAACCGCGCGACACCCCCGAAACGTGAACAAGGGGCCCACGTCCTCTTCACAGACGTGAACCCCTCATCCCTTGACCGAGGGCCACCCGACCGAGAGTCCCCCAGCGACCGCGGCCCCGGCGTACCGGTGGGCCTGGCGGTCTGCACGAACCCTCTCATGACTGAGGGTGCAGTCGTGCACGGGTGAAGCGTAACACGTCGAGCCGCTCCGATCCGCCGTTCCGGGCGGGTCGAAGAGGCGTGTCGGGGGGGCTCACGGATCCCCGTCGCAGGATCAGTACGTGAAGGTCCGGTCCCCCACGCGGAATTCGACATCCTTCAGGTCCGGGATGGCGTTGCGCGCCCGCTCCGCCGCCTCCCGCATCGTGTCCTCGAGGACCTGGGGATCGGCATCGAGCAAAGACTGGCCGTACTCGATGACCACCTTTCCGTCCTCCCGGAGCGCCTCGACGTCGACGATGTCCGAACCGGAGGGCAGGGATCGCGTCAGGTCCTCGACGACCTCGGCGGCGCGCTGGTCCGCCTCTGCGAGGGCGCCCTCGGCCTCCTGGCGCAGCTGCCCCAGGTCCACGCGGTCCGAGGCGTCCGCCTCCAGCTCGCTGATCCGGTCCTCGGCCTGGGCGAGCCGGTCCTCCGCGCTCTGCAGCGCGGCCCGGGTCTCGCCGTCGTCGACCGCACAGCCGGATGCGGCCAGCGCGAGCGCGGCCAGGGTGGCCAGGGACAGGGCGGCGGGGCGACGTCGGATGAGGCTCATGCCCTCAGGCTACGAGGCGAAGGTGGACGAACGGTGGGAGCTTGCCGGGACGACGACGTCCCCCGGCGCGGGTGGCCGAGGGACGTCGTCGCGGGCGGTGCCGGATCAGCGGCGGCGGCCGCGCTTCTCGCGCACGCGCATGCCGATCTCGAGGGGCGTGCCCTCGAACCCGAACGTCTCGCGCAGGCGGCGCACGATGAACCGGCGGTAGCCGGGGTCCAGGAACCCGGTGGTGAACAGCACGAACTTGGGCGGCCGGCTCGAGACCTGGGTCGCGAACAGGATGCGGGGCTGCTTGCCGCCGCGCAGCGGGTGCGGGTGGGCCGCCACGAGCTCGCCGAGGAACGCGTTGAGCTTGCCCGTGGGGATGCGGGTGTCCCATGAGTCCAGGGCGAGGTCCAGCGCGGGGACGAGACGGTCCTTGTGCCAGCCGGTCTTCGCGGAGATGTTCACGCGCGGCGCCCACGCGACGTGCGCCAGGTCCCGCTCGATCTCCTTGGCCAGCTGGAGCCGCCGATCCTCATCCACCTGGTCCCACTTGTTGAACGCGATCACGAGGGCGCGACCGGAGTCCAGCACCATCTGGAGGATGCGCACGTCCTGCTCCGAGATCACCTGCGGCGCCTCGAGCAGCACCACGGCCACCTCGGCGCGGTCCAGGGCGGAGGCCGTGCGCAGCGAGGCGTAGTAGTCGGCGCCGTGGGCCATGTGCTGCCGTCGACGGATGCCGGCGGTGTCCACGAAGCGCCACAGCCGTCCGCCGAGCTCCACGAGCTCGTCCACGGGGTCGCGCGTGGTGCCGGCCAGGTCGTCCACCACCACGCGGTCCGAGCCGGCCAGCTTGTTCAGCAGCGAGGACTTGCCCACGTTCGGCCGGCCCACGAGGGCGATCCGGCGCGGGCCGCCGCGCGGCACGAGACCGCCGTGGGCGGACTCCTCCGGCAGTGCCTCGAGCGCGGCGTCCAACAGGTCCGCGACGCCGCGGCCGTGCACCGCGGACACCGGGTACGGGTAGCCGAAGCCGAGCGACCACAGGGTGGCGGCGTCGGCCTCCTGGACCATGTCGTCCACCTTGTTGGCGGCCACGATCACCGGGCGGTCCTTGCGACGCAGCATCGAGACCACGGCCTCGTCCGTGGCCGTCATGCCGACGGTGGCGTCCACCACGAACACGACGGCGTCCGCCACGTCCACGGCCAGCTCGGCCTGCTCGGCCACGCGACGGTGGATGCCCTTGGCGTCGTGCTCCCAGCCGCCGGTGTCCACCACGGTGAACTCGCGGCCGTTCCACTCGGCGTCGTAGGAGACGCGGTCGCGCGTCACGCCGGGCACGTCCTCCACCACGGCCTCACGGCGGCCGATGATGCGGTTGACGAGCGTGGACTTGCCGACGTTCGGCCGGCCCACGATGGCCAGCACGGGCGGCACGGGCGCGTCGACGTCCTCGTCGGGCCCGAGCTGCCACGCGTCGAGGAGGGCGGCGTCGTCCTCCTCGAGCTCGTAGTCGGCCAGGCCCGCGCGCAACGATGCGGCACGCGCCTCGGCCTCCTCCTCGGTCATGGCGGCGAGCCGCTCGGCCACCTGGTCGTCGCCGGCGGGGACGAACTCGTCCTCACCGGAGCGGTGCTGGGGGTTCTCGGTCATCGTCGGCCTCCCTTCACGGCCGGGATGCCGGCCTGGTCCTCGACGGCGGCCAGGACGGCCGCCACGGTCTGCTCGAAGTCGAGCTCGGTGGAGTCCACGAGCGCCACCCCGTCGGCGGGGCGGTCGAACGTGGACACGGTGGCGTCGCGGGCGTCGCGCCCGGCCACCTGGCGGTGCAGCGTGCCGGCGTCGACGCCGGTCTCCCCCGCCGCGGCCAGCTGGCCCGAGCGCCGGGCGGTGCGCACGGCCTCGGAGGCCGTGAGCAGCACGCGCGCGTGGGCGTCCGGGGCCACCACCGTGGTGATGTCGCGGCCCTCGGCGACCATCCGGCCCGCGGCGGCGATCGCCGCCCGCTGGCGACGGTGCAGCTCCTCGCGCACCGGGATGACCACGGCGACGGTGGAGACCGTGTCCGTGACCTCGGGGCCGCGGATCGCCTCGGTGACGTCCGTGCCGCCGACCCGCACGGCCTCGACGTCCGGGTCGGTGGACTGGTCCAGGTCCATGGCGACGGCGGCCGCCGCCACGGCCTCCGCATCGGTCAGGTCGACGCCCTCGTTCAGGCAGTGCCACGCCACGGCGCGGTACATGGCGCCGGTGTCCAGGTACGCGGCGCCGAGACGCCGGGCCACGGCCTTGGACACGGACGACTTGCCCGAGCCCGAGGGGCCGTCCACCGCCACCACGAGCGGCGCGGGTGCGACGTCGTCGCGGGTGTGCTCGGTCATCTCAGACCACCTTCCATCCGGCGGCGGTCAGCGCCGCCACGAGTTCGTCCCTGCGGCCGGGCAGCACGGAGATCTCCACCATGCCGACCCGGTGGCCCGAGGCGTGCTCGAGCCGCAGGTCCTCCACGTTCACGTCCGTGCGGCCGACCTCGTCGAGGAGGGCCGCGATCTGCCCGGGGGCGTCGTCCACGATCACCGTGACCACCGCGAACGCCTGCGGCGGCGCCCCGTGCTTGCCGGGCACCCGTGCCCGACCGGCGTTGCCCTCGGCGATCAGCTGCGCCATGTCCAGCCGCGCCCCGGGGGCGGAGGGGTCCTCCAGGGTGCGGATCAGCCGGTCCAGGTCCGCCCGCAGCCCGTGCAGCGCCGGCACGATCCGCCCGGCGTTGCCGGAGAGGATCTGCACCCACAGCTGCGGGTCCGACGCTGCGATCCGGGTGGTGTCCCGCAGCCCGTTGCCGGCCAGGGCGAGCGCCTGGTCCGGGGTGTCCTGCAGGCGGGAGGCCACGAGCGAGGCGGCGATCTGCGGCAGGTGCGAGATCAGCGCGACCGATTCGTCGTGGGCGCGGGCCGCCATCCGGTACGGGGTGGCCTGCAGCGTCAGCGCGAGCGCCCGACCGGCCGCGAGGGCGCCCGGGTGCGTCGTGTCCGTCGGGCACAGCACCCACGGCGCCTGCGTGAACAGGGTGCCGCGGGCCGCCACGGGACCGGACCGCTCGGAGCCGGCCATCGGGTGCGTCCCGAGGTACCGGTCGGCGTCCTGCGGGGCCAGGCGGCCGTCGTCGACGGCAGCGCGCACGCCCGCGGCGACCGCCTCCTTCACCGAGGCGATGTCCACCACCACGGCCGCGGGCCAGCGGCGCAGCGAGTCGACCACGACGTCGGCGGTCACGTCCGGCGGCGCGGCCACGACGACGAGTCCCGGGGCGACGTCGAGGTCGTCGCCCTCGGCGTCCAGGCGGGCGGGGCGTCCGGCGCGGATGTCCGCGGCCACGGCCAGGGCGGCGGGCGAGGGGTCGTGCAGGCGCACGTCCACACCGGCCGCGCTCAGCCCGATGCCGATCGAGGCGCCCAGCAGACCGGTCCCCCGGACGAGCACGGGCTGCGGGATCCCGGCCGGGCCGTCACCGAGCTTGGCGGCGGACTCGGCGGGCGCGCTCACAGGCCGACCAGGGCCTTGACGTGGCCCAGCTCCTGCGCGTTGAGTGCGCGGACGGTGCCCTGCTTCTGGTCGCCCAGCAGGATGGGGCCCACCTTGACGCGGACGAGCCGCTCGACCGGGTGGCCGATCTCCTGGAACATGCGACGCACGATGCGGTTCTTGCCCGAGTGCAGCACGACCTCGACGAGCACGTGGCCCGGCGTCGAGTCGACGAGCTTGAACGAGTCGACCTGCGCCACGCCGTCCTCCAGTTCCACGCCCTCGCGCAGCCGGTTGGAGACGCCCTTGGCCAGCGGGCCGCGGGTCTGCACGACGTAGGTCTTGGGGACCTCGTAGCTGGGGTGGGTGAGGCGGTTGGCCAGCTCACCGTCGTTGGTGAGGATGAGCAGGCCCTCGGTCTCGTTGTCCAGACGGCCCACGTGGAACAGGTGCTCCTGCCCGGGCTTGAGGTAGGTGGCGATCGAGGGCCGGCCCTCCGGGTCCACCATCGTGGAGATCACGCCGCGGGGCTTGTTGAAGACGAAGTACTGCTTGGTCACGTCCGTCTGCACGGAGATGCCGTCCACCCGGATCACGGCCCGGGCCGGGTCCACGCGCACGCCGGGCTCGGTGACGACGACGCCGTCCACCTCCACGCGGCCCTCCGCGATGAGGTCCTCGCTCACGCGCCGGGACGCCACACCCGCCGCGGCCAGCACCTTCTGCAGGCGCTCGCCCGACTCGTCGTGGATGCGGTCGAGGTGGGCGGCCTTGGCCCGGGCGGCGCCGGCGCCGCGGCCGCGGCGGCCGCGGGTGCGCGGCACGGCGTCCTCGTCGAAGGGGGCCTCCTCACGGGGGGCGGCGGCGCCGCGGCGGGCACCGATCTGTCGCTGGAAATCGCGCTCCTGGAACGGGCCGCCCCGTCGACCGACGGCGGGGGTGCGTCCGGAGCCTCGCGGCTTGCGGGAGTTCATGGGGAGGGCGTCCTTTCGGGTGCGCGTCAACGGCGCCGGTCGGGCCGGCGGCGGACGGGTCAGGGGGTGAGGGACGGCCCGGAGACGGACACGCCCGGCTCCATTCTCGCAGATCGACGGCGTCGCGTCTCCCGGCCACCGCTCCCCCGGCCGCGAGCGCGCAGAGAACCGGCCCGGTCCCGCGACGGGACCGGGCCGGCGTCGTCGGCGCTCAGCGGACGGTCACGGCGCGCCGCCGCGGCAGATCAGCTCGCGGGCGAGCTGCCGGTAGGCCTTGGCGCCGTCGTGGTTCTCGGCGAACAGGGTGATGGGCGTGGCCGCCACCGTGGCGTCGGCGAACTTGATGGACCGCTTGATGACGGTCTCGAACACGCGGTCCCCGAAGCCGGCCACCAGCGAGCCCACGACCTCCTTGGAGTGCAGGGTCCGCTGGTCGAACATCGTGGCCAGCACGCCGTCGATCTCCAGGTCCGGGTTGAGCCGGTCCTGCACCTTCTCGATCGTCTCGACGAGCAGGGCGACCGCGCGCAGCGCGAAGAACTCGGCGGTCAGCGGGATGATCACGCCGTGCGAGGCGGTCAGCGCGTTGACGGTCAGCAGGCCCAGCGAGGGCTGGCAGTCGATGAGGACCACGTCGTAGTCGTCGCGGACCTGGCGCAGCGCACGCTCGAGGACCTGCTCGCGGGCCACCTCGTTGACGAGCTGCACCTCGGCCGCGGACAGGTCGATGTTGGCCGGCAGCAGGTCCATGTTCTCGAAGTCCGTGGACAGGATCGCGTCCTTCGCGGTCACCGACCGTTCCATGAGCACGTTGTACACCGTGGTGTCGAGCTCGTGCGGGTTCGCGCCCAGGCCGGCCGAGAGGGCGCCCTGCGGGTCGAAGTCCACCATGAGCACCCTGCGGCCGTAGCCCGCGAGCGCGGCGCCCAGGTTGATGGTGGAGGTCGTCTTCCCGACGCCGCCCTTCTGGTTCACCATCGAGATGATCCGCGCCGGGCCGTGCGAGGTCAGGGGCGCGGGCTCGGGGAAGTCGTGCTTGGGCCGGCCGGTGGGCCCGAGCACGGGCTCGCCGTGGATGGTCGTCACGGGGATCGGTTCTCTCGAGGTCACGGCGGCGCCGGCTCCTTCCACGGTGGTCTGCACGCCCGGCCGCGGGCCGCGGCGCGCCGCGGCCGCCGTCGTCGGCGTGTCCGGATCTTCCCCCACCCTAGTGCCTGGCGTTCCCAGGACGACGGCGACGCCGGGGACGGGCCGGTGTCCAGGCTCGTCCCCGGCGTCGCCGGTGGTCGACGGTGCGGCGTGCCGCGCGGGCCCGCCGCCTCCGTCAGCGGGCGGGGTTCCGGTCGCCGTCGGCGGCCATGGCGAAGTTCAGGCTGGAGTCGGGGTGACCCTCGTAGGCCTGCTCGGCGATCGTCGGGGACTGCTGCGGGTCGTGCGCGGCGCCGCCATGGCCGGCCACGGTCGCCTCGTCGAACTTCAGCTCGCCGCTGAGAACGCGCCGGGCGCGCTCGCCGTCGAGCTCGCCCACCCAGCGGCCGATGAGGAGCGTGGCCACGGCGTTGCCGGTGAAGTTGGTCAGGGCGCGGGCCTCGGACATGAACTTGTCGATGCCCACGATCACGCCCATGCCTCCGAGCAGCTCGGGTCGGTGCGCCTCCAGGCCGGCGGCGAGCGTGGCCATGCCCGCGCCGGTGACGCCGGCCGCGCCCTTCGAGGCGATGATCATGAAGACCAGCAGGCCGATCTGCTCGCCGAGGTTCATCTCCGCGCCCATCGCGTTGGAGACGAAGAGCGCGGCCATGGTCAGGTAGATGGCGGTGCCGTCCAGGTTGAAGGAGTAGCCGGTGGGCACGGTCACGCCCACGACGGACTTGTCCACGCCGGCGTGCTCCATCTTGGCGATCAGGCGGGGCAGGGCGGTCTCGGAGGAGCTGGTGGCGAAGATGAGCAGGTACTCCCGGCCCAGGTACTTCATGAGGGACAGGATGCTCAGGCCGGTCACGACCTTCAGGATGGTGCCGAGCACCACCACGATGAAGGCGATGCAGGTCAGGTAGAAGGCGCTCATGAGCAGCGCCATGGCGCCGATCGCGGACCAGCCCGTGGAGCCGACGACGGCGGCGATCGCACCGAAGGCGCCGATCGGGGCGCCCACATCACCATCATGAGGATGCGGAACACGACGCCCTGGATCAGCGTGAGACCACGCAGCAGCGGGGCGCCGGCCGGGCCCATCTGCTGCAGGGCGAAGCCCACGAGCAGGGCGACGAACAGGGTGGGCAGCACCGGCAGGGAGCCGGGGATGATGTCCAGCAGGAACTGGACGGTGCCGTCCGCCGCGGCCTGGGGCTTGTTCGGGTCGTAGGGCGTCAGCTTGAGGCCCTCACCGGGGTGGATGAGGTTGCCGACGACGAGGCCGACGGCCAGCGCGAACGTGGACATCGCCATGAAGTAGACCAGGGCGATGCCGCCCACGCGGCCGACGGTCGCGGCCTTGGCGATCGAGCCGACGCCGAGGGCGATCGTGCAGAAGATGACCGGGCCGATCATCATCTTGATGAGGGAGACGAAGCCGTCGCCCAGGGGCTTGAGGGACTTGCCGAACTCGGGGAAGAGCAGGCCGACGGCGGCGCCCAGCACCACCGAGGCGATCACGGCGATGTACAGCCAGTGGGTGCGGTCCTTCTTTTCCGCCGGGGCCGGCGGGGCCGAGGTCTCGGCCGGTGGGGTGTGCGCCATGGGGCGTTCCGTTCTGTGCGGTGGTGGGGCGCCGCCGAGCGGTCCGCAGCGGCGCGGGAGGGATGTGACCACTCTCGCGGGCCGGGGTGGCGTCGGTCACGATTGCGGTCATAGTGGTCACGGCGGCCGGCGGACTGCAGGATCGTGGGGGCGGACCGGCGCGTCGCCGGCCCGAGGGAGGAGAGGCATGCGCCACCCGTGGTCGATCGCCCGGCGGATCGCCGTGGTCCACGTGGCGCTCGTGGCGGCCATCGCCCTGTTCAGCGTGTGGAGCGCCTACCTCCAGGCCCGCGAGGTGGCCCTGCGCGTCGAGGAGCGCCACGTCCAGGGAGTCACCACCCTCGTGGCGCGCGACCCCGCGCTCGTCTCGGCCCTGCGGGCCGGTGACGCCCCGCCCTGCAGGCCGGGATCGACGGCTGGATCGCCGAGGCGCAGGTCTCGTGGCTGACCGTGATGGATCCGGACGGGATGCGGTTGGCGAGCTGGCGCCCCGAGCAGGTCGGTGTCCGCTACCCGAAGCCGGTGGACGCCGTCGTGGCCGGGGACACCGTCGTGGAGCTCTCGAGCACCGGTGCCGCGGGCCGGTCGATGCGTGCGCTCGCGCCGGTCGTCGACCCGGAGGACGGCACCGTCCTGGGCGTGGTCACGATGGGCGTGCAGATCTCCGACGTCACCATCCTGGCCGAGGCGCAGATCCCCGGCATCCTGCTGGGCTCGGCCGCCGTGGCCGCCGTCGGCCTGCTCGTCGCCTGGCTCGTGGGCCGGTATCTGAACCGGGTGACGCTCGGACCCGGCCCCGAGCAGATCGCCGAGCAGTTCCTGCTGGCGGAGACGGCCATGGACTCGCTCGAGGCCGGCGTCGTGGTCCTCGCCCCGGACGGGCGGGTCCGCCTGCACAACGACGCCGCCGCGCGCCTGCTCGGCTGGGAGGGCGCGGGCGAGCCTCGACTGCCCACCGAGCTCTCCGCGGCCCTGCCGGGCGCGGTCGGCGGCGCGGCGAGCCTCGCCGTCGGCGGGCGGGTCCTCGTGGTGCAGCAGCGTGTCGTGCGGGCTCCCGGCCGCTCCGACCCCGGCGGATCGGTCCCGCCGACGGCCCTCGCCGCGGCCGCCCGCGAGGGCGTGACCACCGCCCCTTCGGGATCGCGCGTGCTCGTCCTGCACGACCGCACCGACCTGCAGCGGCTCGGCGACGAGCTCACCGTGGCCCACACCCTGACCACGGCGCTGCGCGCGCAGACGCACGAGCACGCCAACCAGCTGCACACCGCCCTCGCCCTCGTCGAGTCGGGCCGGTTGGAGGCGGCCCGCGCCGTGCTGTCCCGACGCGCCGCGGACGAGGAGGCCTCCGACGACGTCCTCGCCGCCCTGCTGACCGCGCTGGGCAACCTGGTGGACAACGCCCTCGACGCGGCCGCCGCACCCGACCTGTCCGCGGCAGACCGGTGGGTCGACGTCGAGGTGGTCTCGGACGCCGCGGGCCTGCTCGTGCAAGGTGGCCGACGGCGGCCCCGGACCCTCCGACGCGGACCGCGGCCGACTCTTCGACCGGGGCTGGTCGACGAAGCCCGTCGGCGCCGCCGGACGCGGCATGGGGCTGTGGCTGACGCGGCGGATCGCGGAGGAGGCCGGCGGGGTCGCGGACGTCGCGACCGACTCGGGCACCGTGTTCACCGTCGAGGTGCCCCGCACCCCCCGACCCCAGGAGGAGATATGACCGCCCGCCCGTACCGGGTGCTCGTCGTCGAGGACGAGCAGCTGACGGCCGAGACCTACGTGGCGCACCTGGACCGGCTGCCGGGCTTCGAGGTGGCCGCGGTGGCCGGCTCCCTGTTGGCCGCGCGGCAGGTCGCCGCGGCGGGCCTGCACGCGGACGGGCGCTTCCCGTTCGACGTCGTGCTGCTGGACATGAACCTGCCGGACGGGCACGGCCTGGACTTCCTGCACCAACTGCGCGCGGCCGGCTTCCACGGCGGGGTGCTGGCGCTCACCGCGGCCACCGACCTGCCGGTGGTGCGCCGCGCCGTCGCGTACGGGGTGACGCAGTACCTCGTGAAGCCGTTCGGGTTCGACGAGTTCGCGGACCGGCTGGGCGGGTTCCGCGCCGCCTCGGCGATGCTGGCCGGCGACGGCGCCCTCGACGGCCAGGAGCAGGTGGACGCCGTCTTCCGCGTCTCCCGCGAGCGACGCGCCGAGGCCCTGCCCAAGGGGCTGACCGAGGGCACCCTGCGCGAGGTGATGGACCTGCTGGGGGCGGACCCGGAGACCGCCCTGAGCGCGGCCGAGGTGGGCGAGCGCCTGGGCATCTCCCGCGTGACGGCCCGGCGCTACCTCGAGCACCTCGAGCGGATCCGCCGGGTGCGGCGCTCGGCCCGGCACGGCGGCCGCGGCCGGCCCGAGCAGGAGTACCGCTGGGCCGGCCGCACGTGAGCGGGGCTCAGCGGGCCGGGCGCAGCACCCCGGCCAGGGCCTCGAGCACGGCGGGGTCCTCGATGGTCGAGGGCACCGCGTACTCCTCGCCGTCGGCCATCTGCCGCATGGTCTTGCGCAGGATCTTGCCCGAGCGGGTCTTGGGCAGCGCGTCCACCACGACGACGTCGCGGAAGTCCGCCACCGGGCCCACCTCGCGGCGCACCGCCTGACGCGGCTCGTCCAGGAGCGCGGCCTCGGCCTCGGAGCCGGGCTCGGGCGTCTCGACGCCGGACTTGAGGACCACGTAGCCCGAGGGCCGCTGACCCTTGAGCGGGTCCGCGACGCCGATCACGGCGCATTCGGCCACCGCCGGGTGGGAGGCCAGGGCGGCCTCGAGGACGCCCGTGGACAGCCGGTGCCCGGAGACGTTGATGACGTCGTCGGTGCGGCCGAGCACGAACACGTAGCCGTCCTCGTCCACGATGCCGGGGTCACCGGTCGCGTAATGGCCGGGGAACGCGCTGAGGTAGGAGTCGATGTAGCGCTGGTCGTCGCGCCACAGGGTGGGCAGGGTGCCCGGGGGCAGCGGCAGCCGCAGGGCGATGTTGCCCTCGGTCCCGGCGGGCACGGGCTCGCCCAGGCCGTCCAGGACCACGAGGTCCACGCCCGGCGAGGGCACCGAGGACGACCCGATCTTCACCGGCAGCTGCTCCAGGCCCGCCGGGTTCGCCGCGATGGCCCAGCCGGTCTCGGTCTGCCACCAGTGGTCGATCACCGGCATGCCCAGCAGGCCCTCGATCCACCGCTGCGTCTCCGGGTCCAGGCGCTCGCCCGCGGCGAAGAAGTGCCGCAGGGAGGACAGGTCGTGGGCCTGGAGCAGCTCGCCCTCGGGGTCGGCGCGGCGGATCGCGCGCAGCGCCGTGGGGGCCGTGAAGAAGGAGCGCACGCCGTGGTCCTCGATGAGCCGCCAGAACGCGCCGGCGTCGGGGGTGCCCACGGGCTTGCCCTCGTACATGACCGTGGTGGCCCCGGCCAGGAGCGGGCCGTAGACGATGTAGGAGTGCCCCACGACCCAGCCCACGTCCGAGGCCGTGCACATCGCCTGTCCCGGGCCGACGTCGTAGATGTGCTCCATGGTCCAGCGCAGGGCGACGGCGTGGCCCCCGTTGTCCCGGACGACGCCCTTCGGCTTGCCCGTGGTGCCCGAGGTGTACAGCACGTACAGCGGGTCGGTGGCCTGCACCGGGACGCAGTCGGCCGGCTCGGCGGCCGCGACGGCCTCGCCCCAGTCCTCCCAGCTCGCGCCCCCGCGCCCGTCGGTGTCCGCGAGGGCGGTCTCGAAGCCCTCGCGGTGGTGGACCAGCACCGTGCGCACGGGATGCGCGGCGGTCTCGAGCGCCTCGGCCACGGCGGGCAGGTACTCGACCCGGCGCTTGGGCTCGATGCCGCCGGAGCAGGTGAGCACGACGTCGGGGGCGGCGTCGTCGATGCGGGAGGCGAGCTCGCGCGGGGCGAAGCCGCCGAAGACCACGGAGTGCACCGCGCCGAGCCGCGCGCACGCCAGCATCGCGATGTGGGCCTGCGGGATCATCGGCAGGTACACGAGGACGCGGTCTCCCTTGCCGACGCCGCGCGCGGCCAGGGCGCCGGCCAGACGGGCCACCGCGTCCGTGAGCTCGGCGTACGTGTACCGGGTGACCTCGCCGGTCATCGCGGAGTCGTGGATCAGCGCGACGGCGTCCCCGCGGCCCGCCTCGACGTGCCGGTCCAGGCAGTTGAAGGCGGTGTTCAGCTCGCCGTCCGGGAACCAGCGGTACAGGGGCGCGGCGGAGTCGTCGAGGGCGCGCGTGGGCGCGACGGTCCAGTCGATGGCGCGCGCCGCCTCGAGCCAGAACCCTCGGGGTCGCGGAGGGAGCGGGCATGGGCGTCGGCGTACGCGCCGGAGGGGCGGTCTTCGGTGGGGGCATCGTGGGTCGCCATGGACCCAGGGTAGTGCTGTGGATCACACGCGGCAAGAGATCTGTATACATTTCTCGCGCTGCGACTGAGGCGTGCCGGCGCACGGGCGTCCCCCGCCAGGGGCACGGCACCCGGCCCGCTCACGCCGGACGACACTCCCCTCCGACGGCGCCGTCCGACGCGCGCACCGGACACGTCCCTGCCCTCGGCGGGACTGTTGTGTATACACTGGCGGCATGCGAGCGAGTGAGCGGGCGTACCAGGCCCTGAGGGCGGAGATCCTCGACTGGTCCCTCCCTCCGGGCGCGGGCCTGGGCGAGGTGGAGCAGGCCGAACGCCTGGGCATCTCGCGCACCCCTCTGCGCGAGGCGCTCTCCCGCCTGGTGGCCGACGGCCTGGCCGAGCAGGCACCGGGCCGGGGCATCGTCGTCGCCGACCTGTCCCTCGAGCAGGCGGACCAGCTGTTCGACCTGCGCATCGCCCTCGAGTCCCTCCTGGCGCGCCGGGCCGCGCAGCGGGCCACCCCGGAGGCGGCCGAGCGGTTCACGGTCCTCGCGGGCCGTTTCCAGGAGGCCGAGGCGGCCCTGCGCGGCGGGACCGACCCCGCGGACTACTACGCGATGACGGCCGAGCTGGACAGCCGGCTGGACGAGGCCGCCGCGAACCCCTACCTCGTCTCCACCCTGCGCACCCTGCGCCTGCACCTGGCGCGCCTGCGCCGACTGGCCGCCGACGACCCGGCCCGCCTCGCGGCCTCCGCCGCGGAGCACGCGGACATCGCCGACGCCGTCGGCTCGGGCGCCGCGGACCTCGCGGAGGCGACCACGCGGGTCCACCTGCACCACGCCTTCCACCATCTGACCCGGCGCGGCCGCGCCGAGGAGACCCCGACCCTGCTGACCCCCACCGAAGGAGACCGACCATGAAGAACCATCACGTGCGCGTCCACCGCTCCGAGGAGAACCTCGAGCGCAAGGACCAGCTGGCCTGGAAGCTGGCCGAGGTGGCCGTCGACGACGTCGAGGTGCTGCCCGAGGTCGAGGAGATGATCATCAACCGGATCATCGACAACGCCTCCGTCGCCGTCGCCTCGCTCCGGCGCGGCCCGATCGTCGCCGCCCGCGCCCAGGCCCTGTCCCACCCGGTCTCCACCGGCGGCGAGGGCGCCTCCGTGTTCGGTGTGGAGCAGAAGGTCTCCCCCGAGTGGGCCGCGTGGGCCAACGGCGTGGCCGTCCGCGAGCTGGACTACCACGACACGTTCCTGGCCGCCGAGTACTCCCACCCGGGCGACAACATCCCGCCGATCCTCGCCGTCGCCCAGCATGCCGGCCGCTCCGGCAAGGACCTGATCCGCGGCATCGCCACCGGCTACGAGATTCAGGTGGACCTCGTGAAGTCCATCAACCTGTACGGCCACAAGATCGACCACGTGGCCCACATCGGCCCCTCCGCCTCCGCCGGCATCGGCACCCTGCTCGGCCTGGACACCGAGACCATCTTCCAGGCCATCGGCCAGGGCCTGCACACCACCACCGCCACCCGACAGTCCCGCAAGGGCGAGATCTCCACGTGGAAGGCCCACGCCCCGGCGTTCGCGGGCAAGATGGCCGTCGAGGCCGTGGACCGCGCCATGCGCGGCCAGACCTCGCCCGTCCCGATCTACGAGGGCGAGGACGGCGTGATCGCCTGGCTGCTGGACGGCCCGGATGCCTCCTACGAGGTGCCGCTGCCCGAGCAGGGCGAGCCCAAGCGCGGCATCCTGGACACGTACACCAAGGAGCACTCGGCCGAGTACCAGGCCCAGGCCTGGATCGACCTGGCCCGCAAGCTCCACAGGGAGCACCCGGAGGCCACCGACCCGGCGAACGTCGAGTCGGTGCTGATCAAGACCTCGCACCACACCCACTACGTGATCGGCTCGGGCGCCAACGACCCGCAGAAGTACGATCCGACGGCCTCGCGCGAGACCCTCGACCACTCGATCCCCTACATCTTCACCGTGGCCCTGCAGGACGGCTCCTGGCACCACGTGGACTCCTACGCCCCCGAGCGCGCCCAGCGCGAGGACACCGTGGCCCTGTGGCACAGGGTGACCACCGTGGAGGACCCGGAGTGGACCCGCCGCTACCACTCGCTGGACCTCGCGGAGAAGGCGTTCGGCGGAGCGGTGGAGATCACCCTCAAGGACGGCACCGTCATCACCGACGAGATCGCCGTGGCCGACGCCCACCCGCTCGGCGCCCGGCCGTTCGCCCGCGAGCAGTACATCCAGAAGTTCCGCACCCTGGCCGAGGGCATCGTCTCGAAGGAGGAGCAGGACCGCTTCCTGGCCGCCGCCGAGCGCGTGGCGGAGCTGCAGCCCGGCGAGCTGGACCAGCTGAACATCCTGGCAGACCCGGCGTTCCTGTCCGAGGCCGACCTCGCCGCCGCCCCGAAGGGCCTGTTCTGATGCTGTACTCGACGAAGACGGCCGAACAGAAGCGGATCGACCTGCGGGAGACCCTCAAGCAGGGCGGCGCCCAGCAGTTCCCGGGCGCGTTCACGCCGCTGTCCGCCAAGCTGATCCAGGAGAAGGGCTTCCCCGGTGTCTACATCTCCGGCGGCGTGCTCGCGAACGAGCTGGGCCTGCCCGACGTCGGGCTGACCACGCTCACCGAGGTGGCCGTGCGCGGCGGGCAGATCGCCCGCCTCACGGACCTGCCGTGCCTCATCGACGCGGACACCGGCTTCGGCGAGCCGATGAACGTGGCCCGCACGGTGCAGGAGTTCGAGAACGCCGGCCTGGCCGGCTGCCACATCGAGGACCAGTTCAACCCCAAGCGGTGCGGCCACCTCGACGGCAAGAACATGGTGGAGCTCGACACCGCGGTCAAGCGCATCGCCGCCGCCGTCCACGCCCGCCGGGACCCGAACTTCCTCATCATGGCGCGCACCGACCTGCGTGCCGTGGAGGGCCTGGACGCCGCGATCGCCCGCATGAAGGCGCTCGTGGAGGCCGGTGCGGACGCGATCTTCCCGGAGGCCCTGAAGGACATCGGCGAGTTCGAGACCGTGTGTCGCGAGCTGGAGCCCCTCGGGGTCCCGGTCCTGGCGAACATGACCGAGTTCGGCAAGTCCGAGCTGTTCACCCGCCGGCAGCTGGCCGACGCCGGCGTCGCGATGGTGATCTACCCGGTCACCCTGCTGCGCTCCGCGATGGGCGCCGCCGAGCGCGTGCTCAACGCCATCAAGGAGGAGGGCACCCAGCAGTCGCAGGTGGAGCAGATGCTCACCCGCGCCCGCCTCTACGAGCTGGTGGACTACGAGGGCTACAACGCCTTCGACACGGGCATCTTCAACTTCGACGTGCCCACGCTCGACATCGGCGCCAACCACGCCGACCTCTGACCCGTCACCGGGCCCGCCCGTGCGCGGGCGGGCCCCACTCCCCGAGGAGGGACACCATGACCGAGACCGAGATCAAGAAGGGCCTGGCCGGCGTCGTCGTGGACACCACGGCGATCTCCAAGGTCAACCCGGAGACGAACTCCCTGCTGTATCGCGGCTATCCCGTGCAGGACCTGGCCGCGCAGCTGCCGTTCGAGGCCGTCGCGCTGCTGCTCTGGACGGGTGAGCTGCCCACGGACGAGGAGCTGGCCGCGTTCGAGCGCTTCGAGCGCACCCATCGTGCCCTCGACCCGAAGGTGAAGCAGGCCATCGACCTGCTGCCCACCGACTGCCACCCCATGGACGTCGGCCGCACCGCCGTGTCCGTGCTCGGCGCAAACCACCCCAAGGCGGAGGACTCCTCCCCCGAGGCCGAACTGGAGAAGGCCCAGGCGCTGTTCGCGGCGTTCCCGGCCGTCGTCGCCTACGACCAGCGCCGTCGCCGCGGCCAGGAGGTGGTGGAGCCGCGCGAGGACCTGGACTACTCGCAGAACTTCCTCTGGATGACGTTCGGCGAGGAGGCTGCCCCGGAGGTCGTGGACGCGTTCCGCGTCTCGATGGTGCTGTACGCCGAGCACTCGTTCAACGCCTCGACCTTCACCGCGCGCGTGATCACCTCGACGCTCTCCGACCTGCACTCGGCCGTGACCGGTGCGATCGGCGCGCTCAAGGGCCCGCTGCACGGCGGCGCCAACGAGGCCGTGATGCACACCTTCGACGAGATCGGCATCCGGAAGGAGGAGTCCCGTGAGGACGCCGCCGCCCGAGCGAAGGCGTGGATGGAGGACGCCCTGGCCCAGAAGAAGAAGGTCATGGGCTTCGGTCACCGCGTCTACAAGAACGGCGACTCCCGTGTGCCCACCATGAAGGCCGCGCTGGACCGGATGATCGAGCACTACGGCCGCGAGGAGTTGCTCGGCCTGTACGACGGTCTGCAGCAGGCCATGGACGAGGCCAAGCAGATCAAACCGAACCTCGACTACCCCGCCGGCCCGACGTATCACCTCATGGGCTTCGACACCGAGATGTTCACGCCGATCTTCATCGCCTCGCGCATCACCGGCTGGACCGCCCACATCATGGAGCAGCGTGCCGCGAACGCGCTGATCCGCCCGCTCTCGGCCTACGACGGCCCGGAGCAGCGGGAGCTGCCGGCGGGCTGAGCCTCGTGAGGGGCGGTCGGGGCGACTTGTCGGAGGTGTAGACGCAGATCACCTCCGACACGTCGCCCCATTCGCTCGCGGCGCGGTGCCGCGTGCACGACGACGGCGGGTCGCCCCGGGTGGGGCGGCCCGCCGTCGTCGTGTCGTCATCGGTGCGACGCCCTCGCAGAGTGGTCACGACACGCCGCGTGCCGGGCGCGGCGACGGCGTGTCGTAACCACTGTGTCGGGCCGGTCGTCGGCCCCTCAGCGCCGGGCCGCCGCGTCGGCGCGGCGGGCCAGGCCGGCGGCGACGAGGCCGGCGAACAGCGGGTGCGGGCGGGTCGGCCGGGAGGAGAACTCCGGGTGGGCCTGCGTGGACACGTAGTACGGGTGCACGTCCCGGGGCAGCTCCACGAACTCCACGAGGGCGCCGTCCGGGGAGGTGCCGCAGATCGCGAGACCGGCCTCCTCGAGGCGGTCGCGGTAGGCGTTGTTCACCTCGTAGCGGTGGCGGTGGCGCTCGGTCACCTCGGTGGTGCCGTAGGCCTCGGCCATCACGGAGCCCGGGCGCAGGGTCGCGGGGAAGGCGCCCAGGCGCATGGTGCCGCCGAGGTCCCCCTCGCCGGCCACGATCTGCTCCTGCTCGGCCATGGTGGCGATCACGGGCGAGGCGGTCTCCGGGTCGAACTCGGTGGAGTCCGCGTCCTCCAGGCCGAGGACGTTGCGGGCGTACTCGATGACCATGGACTGCAGGCCCAGGCACAGACCCAGCGTCGGGATCCGCTGCTCGCGGGCGTGCCGCAGCGCGCCGAGCTTGCCCTCGAGCCCGCGCACGCCGAAGCCGCCGGGCACACACACGGCGTCGACGTCCGCGAGCGCCACCGCCGCGCCCTCGGGGGTGGCGCACTCGTCCGCGGCCACCCAGCGGATGCCCACCTTGGCCCGGTGGGCGAAGCCACCGGCGCGCAGCGCCTCGGTGACGGACAGGTAGGCGTCCGGCAGGTCCACGTACTTGCCCACGAGCGCCACGGTGAGCTCATGCTCCGGGTGGTGCACGGCGTCCATGAGCGCGTCCCAGGCGGTCCAGTCCACGTCCTTGAACTTCAGGTCCAGGGACTGCACCACGTGGGCGTCGAGGCCCTGGTCGTGGATGACGCGGGGGATGTCGTAGATGGAGGGGGCGTCGGCGCAGTTGACGACGGCGTCCTGCGGGACGTCGCACATGCGGGCAATCTTGCCGCGGACGTCGTCGGGGACGGCCCGGTCCGAGCGCAGCACGATCGCGTCCGGCTGGATGCCGATCGAGCGCAGGGCGGCCACGGAGTGCTGGGTGGGCTTGGTCTTGAGCTCCTGCGAGGGGCCGATGTACGGCACGAGGGAGACGTGCAGGAAGAAGACGTCGTCGCGGCCGACGTCCTGGCGGACCTGGCGGGCGGCCTCGAGGAAGGGCTGCGACTCGATGTCGCCGACGGTGCCGCCGATCTCCGTGATGATCACGTCCGGGGCGGGGCGGTCGCCGCGGGGCTCCGCGGGCAGGCGCATCCGGCGGCAGATCTCGTCGGTGATGTGCGGGATGACCTGGACGGTGTCCCCGAGGTACTCGCCGCGGCGCTCGCGGGCGATCACGGTGGAGTACACCTGGCCGGTGGTCACGTTGTCCAGGCCGTCGAGGTCCTCGTCGAGGAAGCGCTCGTAGTGGCCGATGTCCAGGTCCGTCTCGGCGCCGTCCTCGGTGACAAACACCTCGCCGTGCTGGAACGGGTTCATGGTGCCCGGGTCCACGTTGAGGTAGGGGTCGAGCTTCTGCATCACCACCCTGAGCCCGCGCGCCTTGAGCAGGTGGCCGAGCGAGGAGGCCGTGAGCCCCTTGCCGAGGGAGGAGGCGACACCGCCGGTCACGAACACGTGACGGGTGACGCGCGTGGACGTCTGAGTACGAGAAGTTCGTTTCACCACGGATCTTGAGCGTATCAGGTGCGGGGCTCAGCGCGCGCGCGGATGCGCGGCGGAGTAGACCTCGCGCAGGGAGTCCACGGTGACGAGGGTGTACACCTGCGTGGTGGTCACGGACGCGTGCCCGAGCAGCTCCTGGACCACGCGGACGTCCGCGCCGCCGGCCAGCAGGTGCGTGGCGAAGCAGTGGCGCAGGGTGTGGGGCGAGACGTCCGCCTCGAGGCCGGCGCGCTCGGCCGCCCGCTTCAGCACGGCCCACGCGGACTGCCGGGAGAGCCGGCCGCCGCAGGCGTTGACGAACAGGGCGGGCGTGGAGCGTGCGGCTCCCGCCATGATCGTGGGCCGTCCCCGCACCAGCCACGCGTCGAGCGCGGCGGCCGCGTAGGAGCCGATCGGCACCACGCGCTCCTTGGACCCCTTGCCGAACAGGCGGACCACAGGCTGGCCGCCGTCGTCCCCGGTCTGCGCGAGCCCCACCACGTCGTCGACGTCGAGGCCGACCACCTCGGAGATGCGGGCGCCGGTGCCGTAGAGGAACTCGAGCAGCGCGCGGTCCCGCAGGCCGGCCGGGGTGTCGACGGGCACGGCCTCCAGCAGCGCCGTCACCTGCTCCACGGGGAGCGCCTTCGGCAGGCGGGCGCCCGGCTTCGGCGGGTGGACGTCGAGGGCGGGGTCGGCGGGCGTGAGGCCCTCGAGGGCCCAGAACCGGTGCAGGCCGCGCACGGCCGCGAGCACGCGGGCCGCCGAGCGGACCGCGAGGGGCCGCCCGCCGTCCTCGCCGGTGCCCAGCGCCCGCAGGAAGCCCGAGACGTGGCCCGGGTCGACGTCGGCGGGGGCGCGCACCCCCTGGGCCTCGAGCCAGCGGCGGTAGCGCTCAAGGTCGCGGCGGTAGGCGGCCAGCGTGTTCGCGGCGAGGCCCCGCTCGACGGCCAGGTGCTCCAGGTGGCGGCGGAACGGGGCCGCGAGGGCGGACTCCGCGCCCCGGCCCCCACGGCTCCCCCGGGGTGCCGGGTCGGCGCTCACGCGGGCCAGTCCGCCCCCGGGGCCTGCCGGTCGGGGACGAACGGCGCGTCCACGGGACGCAGGCGTCGCCAGCCCTGGGCGCGGTGGGCGCCCAGGGCCAGCACGGCGACGACGGTGGACGGGTTGTGCACCCGGCCGTCCAGGACGGCGTCGGTCACCTCGTCGAGGCCGACCCACACGAGCGGCATGGCGGCCTCCTCGTCCTGCCGGGTGTGCCGCTCGCCGTCGGGGATCTCTTCGATCTGACGGGCCAGGAACACGCGGATCGCCTCGCTGGAGCCGCCCGGGGTCGTGTAGTAGTCGACGAGGGTGTGCCACTCGCGGGCGCGCAGGTCGGCCTCCTCGGCCAGCTCACGGACGGCGACCTGGTGGAGGTCCTCCCCGTCCACGTCCCGCAGGCCCGCCGGGATCTCCCACAGCTCCATGCCCACGGGGTGGCGGTACTGGCGGACGAGGGCCACCTGCTCGCGGGGGCCGGTGGTGGTGAGCTTGGTGCGGACCGCGAGGATCGCCACGGCGCCCGGATGCACCATCAGCTCCCGGGTCAGCGGTTCCCGGGACTTGTCCACCGGGTCCAGGCGGAACGACTCGCGGGCGATGTCCCACACTCGGCCCTCGTAGACGGTCTTCGACTTCTTCACCGGGCGGGGGACGTGCAGGTCGCGCAGGGGCGAGCGTCCCGCGGACGCGGAAATCTCAGGCATGGGGCGATCCTCTCATGTCGGGGCGGCGTCCGCGGACCGGGTCAGCCGCGTTCGCGGGCGGAGGACTCGAGCAGTTCCCGGGCGTGCTCGCGGGCCGCCGCGGAGTCCCCGTGGCCGGCGAGCATGCGGGCGAGCTCCTCGACCCGCTCGTCGGCCGTCAGCGTCACGACGTCGGAGGTGGTCACACCCGCGGCCGGGTCCGAGTTCTTCTCCACCCGCACGTGCCGGTCCGCGTAGGCGGCGACCTGGGGCAGGTGGGTCACGGCGATGACCTGCACGTGGCGGGCGAGCCGGGCCAGGCGGGCCCCGATCCGCACGGCGGCCTCACCGCCCACGCCGGCGTCGACCTCGTCGAACACGAAGGTGGGCACCGGGTCCGTGGCGGCCAGGACCACCTCGAGGGCGAGCATCACGCGGGAGAGCTCGCCGCCGGAGGCGCCGCGGCCCAGGGGCCGGGGCTCGACGCCCGCGTGGGGGCGCAGGGCGAGCGTGACGTCCTCAGCGCCGTACGGGCCGAGACCGTCCCCGGCGACCGGCGTCAGTCCCACGTGGAACGAGGCGTCCGGCATGAACAGGGCGTGCAGCTCCTCGGTCACCGCGGTCTCGAGCCGCTCGGCGGCCGCGGTGCGCAGGGCGGTGAGGGTCGCGGCCCGCTCGCGCAGCGCGGCGTCCAGCCGGTCGACCTCCGCCTCGAGCTCCTCGAGGCGGCCGGAGTCGCCCTGCAGCTCGTCCAGGCGCGGACGTTGGGTCCGGGCCCAGTCGATCACGTCGGCGAGCTCCGGCCCGTAGAGCCGCTGCAGTCGCGTGAGCTCGGCCAGCCGCGACTGGGCCGCGTCGAGGTCGGAGGCCGCGTCGGCGTCCAGGTCGGCGGTGTAGCGGGCCAGGTCGCCGGCGATGTCCGTGAGCACGACGGCGGCCTCGGCCAGGCGTGCGGCCGCGGCGGCGAGGTCGGGGTCGTCGCCGGGGGCGGCGAGCACGGCCTGCCGCGCCGCCTCCACGAGGCTGACGGCGCCGGGGGTCTCGTCCATCGCGTCCACGTCGGGGCCGGCCAGTCGGGCGTGCGCCTCCCCCGAGGCGGCGCGCAGCTCCTCGACGTCCTCGAGCCGACGGATGAGAGCCCGCAGCTCCTCGTCCTCCCCCTCCTGCGGCTCGGCGAGGTCGATCTCCTCGAGCGAGCGCTGGAGCGCCTCGGCCTCGCGGGCCCGCTCCTGGCGGTGGGCGGTGAGCTCCTCGCGCTCCCGACGCGCGGCGGTCCAGGCGGCGTGGTCCGCGCGGTAGGCGCGCAGGGCCGCGGCGAGCTCGGCGCCGCCGAACGCATCGAGGGCGTGCCGCTGGGCGTCGGCGCCCTGGAGGCGGACCTGGTCGTTCTGCCCGTGCACGGCCACGAGCGTGGCCCCGATCTCGGAGAGCAGGCCCACGGGCACGGAACGGCCGCCGGCCGTGGCACGGGAGCGTGTGCCGTCCCCCGACGCCGTGACGCTGCGGCTGAGGACCAGGTCGTGGGTGCCGTTGTCGCCCTCGTCCACGACCGCGCCGGCCTCCTGAGCCAGGCGGAGCGCCGCGTGGTCCGCGGTCACGCGCACGCCGGCGTCCACGACGGCTCGGGACGAGCCCCGGCGGACCGCGCCCGCGTCGGCGCGAGCACCGAGCAGCAGGCCCAGGGCGGTGACCACCATGGTCTTGCCGGCGCCGGTCTCACCGGTGACGACGGTGAAGCCGGGGTCCAGGTCCACGGTGGCCTCGCCGATCACGCCGAGCCCCGAGATCCTCAGATGGTCGATCATGCGTCCTCCCCGGGGTGACGCGCCCCGCGGTCGCGGTGGCGTTGGATGTCCGCGGGCGAGGGCACCGACAGCGGCATGGTGGCCGGTTCGACGACGTCGGGACGCGGCCCCGCGTGCCGCGGCTCGACGGTCTCCACCTCGTGGAGCACGCCCGCCCGCTCTTGGGCGGTGACGGGGCCGCGCCAGCCGTCCGTGGGCAGCCGGAACTTGCGCACCAGCCGTTCCGCGAAGGGAGTCGGGTTAAGACGGGCCAGGCGCACCGGCTCTGCCGACCGGGACACCTCGACCCGGGCCTGCGGTGGCAGTTCGACGGTGCGCCGGCCGTCACACCACAGCACACCGGTCTCGCGGGTGCGGGTGAGCACGTCCACACCGATCGTGGAGCGCGGACCCACCACGAGGGGGCGGGTGAACAGTGCGTGGGCGCTGATGGGCACGCACAGCAGGGCCTCCACGGAGGGCCACACCACGGGGCCCCCGGCGGAGAAGGCGTAGGCCGTGGAGCCGGTGGGGGTGGCCAGCACGACGCCGTCGCAGCCGAAGGACGTCAGCGGCGAGTTGTCCACGGAGACGACCACCTCGAGCATCCGCTCCCGGTGGGACTTCTCCACGGAGGCCTCGTTGAGGGCCCACGTGCGGGCCACCTCGCGGCCCTCCACGTGCACGACGACGTCCAGGGCCATGCGCTCGATCACCACGTAGGACTCCGAGGCGATCGCCTGGACGGTGCGGTGCAGGTCGGTGCGCTCGGACTCGGCGAGGAAGCCGACGTGGCCCAGGTTCACCGCCAGCAGCGGCACGTTGTAGCCGCGGACGAAGTCGGCCGCCCGCAGCACCGAGCCGTCGCCGCCGAGGACGAGGCCGAGGGTGATGTCCTCGAGCTCGCAGTCGACCCCGAGGGTCTCCGGCGCGAACTCCGGGGGGTCCCCCGCGGCCGCGCGGATGGCGGCCACGTCCTGTTCGAGCATGACGGTGACCAGGCCCTCCTCCGCGAACATGCGGGTGGCCTGCAGCGCCGCGCTGATGGCGTCCTCGCGGCCCGTGTGGGTCAGGACGAGGATGCGACGTCCGGGGGTGTAGGGCATGGTTCCTTCCGCGAGCCGGGGTGCCGGGCACTGCGCTCCAGGATAGCCACGAGACCGGACACGCGAACCGGTGGCCCCGCGCCCGTGGACGGGCGGTGTCCCCCGGTCGGGGGTCAGGACCAGTCGATGTGGGCGCCCCGGACCCACCCGGCGGCGCGCTCGCCGGCGGGCGGGGCCGGGCTCGTCCCGCCTGCCGGGTTGTCGGCCGCGGTGGCGTCGGGACGGCGGAGCCGCAGGAAGAACTCGGCGTTCCCGTCCTGTCCGGCCAGGCCGGATCGGGCGAGGCCGCGCGGTGCGAGGCCGGCGCCCAGCGCGGCCGCGGTCACACCCACGACGGCGTGGCGGCGGGCGTCGGGATCGGTCACGACACCGGAGCGCGGCAGGGCGCGCCGCCCGACCTCGAACTGGGGCTTGACCATGAGCAGTAGCTCGGCGCCGGGTCGGCACACGCTCGCGAGCGGGGCGAGGACGAGGCGCAGCGAGATGAAGGACAGGTCGGAGACCACCAGGTCCACCGGACCGTCGATGTCCTCGGCCGTGAGGTCGCGGATGTTGAGCCCCTCGCGCACGAGGACGCGGGGGTCGGCCCGGACGGGCGGGGCCAGCTGGTTGTGGCCCACGTCGACGGCGGCCACCCGTTCGGCGCCCCGCTCGAGGAGGACCTGGGTGAATCCGCCGGTGGAGGCCCCGGCGTCGAGCGCTCGGCGGCCGGCCACGCCCACGTCCGGGAATGCCTCGAGTGCGCTGACGAGCTTGTGGGCCGCACGGGAGACGTACCGCGGGCCCGGGTCGCGCAGGCGCAGGGTGGCGTCGGCGGCCACGCGGTCGGCGGGCCGGCGCACCGGGCGGCCGTCGAGGAGCACCTGTCCCGCGCGGATGAGCGCCGCGCCCTCCGTGCGGGAGCGTGCCAGGCCCCGAGCGGCCAGGGCGACGTCGGCGCGTGCGGTCTCAGCCACGCCGTGGGTCCGCGGAGGCCTCGGCCCCGCCGGCGAGCAGAGCGGGCAGGTGCGCACGGACCCACGTCGGCCGGTCTGGCCCGGGGGCGGCGGCCGCGGTCTCGCGCGTGTCGATGCCGGTCAGGACGAGCACCGTGTCGAACCCCGCCGCGTTGCCGCCGCGGATGTCCGTGTCCAGGCGGTCGCCGACCACGAGGGGACGGGCCAGGCCGAGGGCGTCGGCCGCCGTCCGGAACAGTCGTGGCTCGGGCTTGCCCGCCGCGACGGGCGCGGTGACGGTGGCCCGGCCCACCGCCTCGACGAGGGCCCCGTTGCCGGGGGCGATCCCCTCCGCGCGCGGGATCGAGGTGTCCAGGTTGGTGGCGACCCAGGTGGCCCCGGCGCGCACGGCGTACGCGGCCTCCGCCAGATCGGCCCAGCCGAGACCGGGGTCGAAGCCCTGGATCACCGCGTCGGGACACTGCGCCGCGGACGCGACCACCTCGTAGCCCCGCTCCTCGACCACGGCGCGCAGGTACGCCGAGCCGACCACGAGCACCCGGCCGGTCCGGCGGCCGAGCGTCTCCTCGAGCAGGTCGACGCCCGCCGGTGCGGAGCCGAAGACCTGCCCCGCCTCCGCGGGCACCCCGAGCGTGCGGAGATGCTCGGCCACGGACTCCGGCGCGCGAGAGGCGTTGTTCGTCACGAACCCGACCGGCACGCCGCGTTCCTGCAGCGTCGACAGCGTCTCGACCGCCCCGGCGATCGCACCGTCTCCGGCGTACACGACGCCGTCCAGGTCGCACAGCAGCCCGTCGTGACCGTCGAAGAACGTGGTGCTCACCGCTCGTCTGCCTCCGGGGCCTCGAGGTCGTCGAACAGCGACAGCTGGTTCGGGTCGACCTCGTCCGGCGTGTCGACGGCGGCCGGCGGCTCCGCGACGGCCTCTTGTCGGGGCACCAAGGTCGGCTCCGCGGCGGCCTCCGGCTCCTCGGCCGGGGATCCGTCCGCCGTCGGCTCCGCACCGGCCTCGGCCGCATACCGCTCGTGGCGCCGTTCGCGGGGGGACGGGCGGCGGTTCCGGGGGTCCTCGACCGGCTCGGTGTCCACGTCGATGATCTCTGGGTCCGCGAACCCGCCCACGCCGAGGGCCTTCTCCGCGACGCGCACGGCACGCGCCCACAGCCGAGCCTCGTCGCGGCGCCCCAGGGCGAGCAGCACGTCGGCCTGGCGCTGGAACAGCCGGGGAGAGAAGGGGTAGCCGCGCCGACGGTCCAGTTCCGGGATCTGCAGGGCCTCATGGGCACCCTGGAGGTCGCCGGCGTCCTCGCGGATGCCGGAGACGACCATGGCCAGCTCGGCCCGCGCCGCGCGGTCCAGACGCGAGGCATCCACCTCGGCGGCCAGCTGCAGGGCCTTCTCCGTGCGGCCGAGGGCACGCTCGCTGTCCACCTGCGCGGCGATGTGGGTGTCGTCGCCCGTCATGCGCCGGTAGGTGCGGAACTCGCGCAACGCGTCGGCGTACTCCCCCGCCGCGTAGGCGGTGAGCGCGACGGCCTCGCGCACGCGTGACAGGCGGCCGCCCTTGCGGGACGCGGCGAGGGCGTGCTGGAACGCCAGCGTCGGGTCGACGTCCAGGTAGCGACCGGCCATCACCAGGTGCTTGGCGACCCAGCTGGCAGGACGCTCGTCAAGGCCGTTGATCTCCTTGAGCGTGCCGCGGTCGAGCTCCTTGCCCGTCACGTCCGGGTCGATGTCCGGGGAGCGCTCCTGGTCCGCACGATTCGCCGCTCGGAGGTCACCGGGATTGTGCGCGGGTCGTTCGGCGCGGTCCTCGCGACGAGGGCCCGTCGGCGCACCGCGGCGCTCGGGCCTCCCGCCATCCTGGCCCGGGCCGCGCCGGCGGTCCTCGGAGGTGGGGCGGAAGCGACGCCGCGCGCCGTCGCGACCGAACTCCTCGCGACGCGGGCCACGGTCACCGGCCCCGTCCTGACGACGCGGACCGTCTGCGGAGCCACGACGACGGTCCTCGTGAGGCCCGCCGGAGCGGCGCCGGTCACCGGCACCGCTGCGAGGACGTCCGTCGCGGTCTCCACCACGACGCCGGCCATCACCACCACGGGGCCCGCGGCCCTCGGATCCACGGTCCTCGCGGCGCTCTCGGGGGGTGTCCTCAGCCATGGTGTCCTTCCTGGGCGTCACGCCGCGATGATCCGCGGGAACGCAGTCTCTGTTCCTCATGCGCCGGCCTCACGGCCGGGTCCTCAGGAGACCAGGCTAGTGCCCGGAGCCTGTGGCGGACCGTCCTCTCGGAGAAACAGTCCAGA
>NZ_JBQXFD010000020.1:0-33594 GCF_052615555.1 Micrococcus sp. EWR3.9.1 | reverse complement strand
ATCCAGAAGTTGTAGTCCATCGCCATCACGAACGGGCTGGCCGCGCCCTTCTCGGCGAGCACGGGGGACCAGGTCATCGGCATCTCGAACTCCCAGATCCCGTCCTCCTGGTAGGGCCAGGCGACGCCGGAGGCGGCCGCGGCACGCGACGTGTCGTACTCGAGTCCGTTGTCCTTCCACATCGGGACGAGCTGGTCCCACTGCCCGTCGAGGCAGGGCAGACGGCCGCCCTTGACGTCCTCGGGGGTGACCTCCAGCGCCGGCAGGGAGCTGCCCGGGTTGTAGGCGGCGGGGTCGGAGAGGATGTCCCTGAACGAGCCGTACTCCTGCTCCCACTCGGCCGTCGACCACTTGTCGCCGCCGTACGTCGCAAGGGCGCACAGGTGGCCCGCGTAGTGGGTGCCGATCTCGTGGCCGGCGGCGTGGGCCGTGTTGATGTTCTCGATGCGCTGCGCCACCTCGGCCTCGTCACCGCCGAACTCCGTGCCCACGTAGCCGGGCGTGTTGCCGGGTGCCGTGTAGTTCTCCCGGTTGGCGGTCTCGATCAGGTTGATCGCGGACTGGAACACCGTGAACTTCGCGTCGGAGTCCGCCGCCGCGTCCAGGAAGGTCTTCCAGCGCGCGTCCTGACGGCCGCCGTCGAAGGAGAAGAGGACGAACTGCGGCGGGCGCTCCTCCGCCGTGAAGGCCCGCATCGGCACGCCCTCATGGGAGCGGGCGGCCAGGGGGACCGCGGGGCCCGCGGGGTCTGCGGCGGCCGACGGCGAGCCCTCGCCGGACGACGCCGCAGCCTGCGAGGAGGCCGCATCCGAGGACCGTCCCTGCGAGGACGAGGCCTCGGATCCGTCCACAGATGCGGGCGAGGAGACGGCAGCGTCCGTGGCGCCGGAGGACCCGGCTGCCGTCCCCTCGTCCCCCTGCGGGGCGGCGCAGCCGACCAGCACGAGGGCGAGCGCCACCGACGTCCCCCACCAGCGGCGTCACCGGGGCGAGGGGGTGTCGACGGTGCGGGCGGACGGGCGGGGGAAGGACATGCGGTCTCCTGGCTCGGTCGAGTGGCGGGCGGAGTGTCTCCTCCATGGCCGCCGTGACCAGGCACGGAGAACTCCACGCTCCACCGTAGGCGAGGCCCTCGGTGGCTCTGGAGCCCTGGCAGAACTGTGACCAGGTTGTGATGTGGCGCCGCGGCCGCCGGCATGGCCCTCGCGGGCCACACCTAGACTGGAGGCATGGAATATCTCGTCCCTGTCCTCGCGGTGGTCGTCATCGGCGCCCTCGCGTTCGCCGCCGCCCGGTGGATGTCGGCCGGTCGAGCGCGTCAGGCGGCGGACCAGCGCACGCCGTCCGGCCGCGGGCTGGACATCGGACCGGAGCGGGCGCGTCTGGCAGCGGGGCTGCTGGACGAGGACGCCCATCGGCGCGTGTACGGGCACATCGCCCAGAGCCGCGTGATGGAGGCCGTGCGCGACTACCGCGCCCACACCGGGCGCGGCCTGAAGGACGCCGTCATGGACGTGCAGTCCCTCGCCGTGCATCCGCAGGTCTACTCCGAGCCGGCGCAGGAACCGGACGCCACGTCCGCCGGAGCCGCGGGGCCCGTTCCCGCCGACCATGAGGAGCCCCACCGGGACGACACGGCCCCGGCCGAGACCCCCGGGCCGGAACGGCCCGGACAGGATTCGAGCGGGCGGGGGGAGCCGGACGCCCAGACGCCCGATCGCGAGCCCTCTGACGCCGTGGCCGAGGACGACGCCCGGCAGGACACCGACCACGCCTCGGCCGCGCCGCGTCCGACGGCGACGCCCGCCGATGAGCTGACCACCCTGACCGTCCCGGCCGAGTGGACCGCCGCCCCCGCCGAGGAGGAGCTCCCCTTCGAGGTCGAGGTGATGCGGGGGACGGAGTCCGTCCGCCTCTCCTCGCGGGACCTGCCGCCGTGGCTGCGCGACCAGCTCTCCGCCATGGTGCGGGACGGCAACCTCGAGTCCGCCGCCGTCCAGCTGTCCAGCCACTCGGAGCTCTCCGTCCCGGAGGCGTACGAGCTGCTGCGCCGCATGCGCGAGCATCGCGGGGAGGGCTAGTCAGCAGCCGGTCGGCACGTCAGGTCGCCGCGCGCAGACGCGAAGAGGGCCGGAACCACACGGGTTCCGGCCCCTACCAGCGGAGACGGGGGGATTTGAACCCCCGGCCCGACTTTCGCCGAGCCCTTCATTAGCAGTGAAGTCCATTCGGCCGCTCTGGCACGTCTCCTCCGTCCGGCGCGCCTCGCACGGGGCGACGCGCGGTCAGACCGGTCCAGCTTAGCGCGCCAGGCCAGGGCAGGGCAAAGGAGCGCCGTGCTCACGGTCGGACCACCATCGCGCACGAGCGGGCCCCGGATCGATCGATCCGGGGCCCCGCGTGATCTGTCAGCCGTCCGGCCTGAGGCCGACGCGTCCGTTCAGATCAGATGCGATCCTTGCGGTCGTTGCGGCCGTCGAGGTCGCGATCGGTGGCGTCGCCGTCGACCTTGACGTCCTCGTGGCGGACCTCCTCGGTCACCGTCTCGGTGTCCTGCACCTGGCGCTTGCCCAGAGAGACCTTCTCGGCGTCCACGGTCTTGTTGACGACCGGGGTCTCCTCGTAGGTGGTCACCTCGACGTCGCCGTCGCGGCCGGCGGTGCGGGCCTCGGCGGAGTTCGGATCGACGGACTCGCGCTCCACCACGACCTCCTCGCGGGTGACGGGCACCTCGACGGTCTCGGTGGTGGTGTAGGCCTGCTTGCGCAGACGGACGCGGCCGGTGGCGCGGCGCTCGGTGCCGACGTTCAGGTGCTCGTCCTTGACGACGACGGAGTCGGCGTCGGTCACGTCGCGGCGGTCGCCGTCCACGACGGCCTCGTCGCGACGGTCGGCCGCGCCAGCCACACCCGCAGTGCCGGCCACGCCGGCGGTGCCGGCATCGGTGCGCACGTCGTCACGACGCACGTCGCCGTCGCGATCCGTGGCGGAGTACTCCATGGAGTAGTACTCGTAGATGCGCTGCTCCTCCTCGGGGGTCAGCGAGCCGTCGGCGTCCACGTTCGGGGCGTCCTTCACGAAGGACTTCTCGAAAGGCACCGTGATGCCGTCGGCGGTGATCTGGGCCTGCTGCAGCGGGACGAAGGTCTCGCGGGCGCCGAACAGGCCGGTCTTCACCGTGACGAAGGTGGGCTCGTTGGTGACGTCGTCGAGGTAGACCTGACCGACGGAGCCGATCTTGTCGCCGTCGGTGGCGAAGACGGTGGAGTTCTGCAGCTGGTCGAGAGCGTTGCGGTCCATGAGGAATTCTCCTTCTGAATTGGTGTTTTGTTGCCTTACGATCATTCACAATTCCCCATCGGCCCGAGTGGCGTCAACCATCGGCCCCCCGGATTCCCAATTCCCAGACTTCTCCCAGAATCTCGACGTGATCCGCATGATTACGCGGATTCTTCGCCCGGGCCTGCTGTGGATCCTGGGGGATCGGTGGGAGTGTGGCGCATGCGGTCCGCGACCCTTGACGGCCACCGATATTGTGTGGAATACGCGCGCCGCAGGCGTGAAAACGATCCCGAGGAGAGTGGAGGCCCCATGTCCGAGCCCCTGGTGGCCGAGCGCCGCCTCGCAGTGGTGGGAGCCGGCCCCCGCGGCGTCATGCTGCTGGAGCGGATCCTCGCCCGGCTCGAGGGCGCGGCCCCGGACGCACACCCCCGGCGGCTGCGCATCGACGTCGTGGACCCCTATCCGCCCGGGCCAGGGCGGGTGTGGCGCACGGACCAGTCCGAGCTGTACCTCATGAACACCCCCGCGTTCTTTCCGACCGCGTGCGCCGCCGACAACCCCGGTCTGCGCCCCTCCACCGCCGCCCAGACCTTCGACCAGTGGCGTCGCGTGCACCCGGAGGCCAGCCTCGGCGTGCGCCGCCACCAGTACCCGGCCCGTGCGGTCTACGGGCGCTACCTCCGGCATCTGTACAAGGACGTCGTGGCGGGGCTGCGCGCCCGTCCCGAGGTCGCCGAGGTCGTCGAGCACCGCGCGGAGGCCACCGCCCTGCACCCTCGACCCGACGGCGGCGCCCGCCTGGAGCTGCGCGACCCCGACGGCGCGATCTCCGTGCTCGACGCGGACGCCGTCGTGCTCTGCCTGGGCCATCAGCCTGCGGAGCTCAGCCCCGGCCAGATCCGGATGGCCGCCGCCGCGCGGGGCCGGGACGAGCTGCACTACCAGGGCCCGCAGATCCCCTCGGACGTGGAATGGGAGACCGTGGAGGCCGGGGCGGACGTCCTCGTGCGGGGCATGGGCCTGAACGCGTTCGACCTGCTGGCCCAGCTCACCCAGGGCCGGGGCGGGGTGTACCGCCGCACCGGCGACGGACCCGGCCGGGCCCTGCGGTACGAGCCGTCGGGGGACGAGCCGCGCCTGCACCTGATGTCCCGCCGCGGCATCCCGTACCTGCCCAAGGCCGAGGTGGACGCCTTCGTGCCCCGCGGCGTCACCCTCAGCTACCTCTCCGACGCCGCCGTGGACGCCCTCACCGCCCGGCACGGGGCCCTGGACCTCGCCGAGCACCTCTGGCCGCTGCTGCACCGCGACGTGGTCCGGCACTACTACGCCACGCTCGTCCGGGCCCAGCCCGAGATCCTCGGCGGGCCCGTCGAGGCGCGCCGGTTCCTCGGGGAGCTCGTCGGCCAGCTCGAGGAGGCCGGCCGCGGCGCCCCCGTGACCTCCGCGCACGCCGAGGAGCTCCTCCAGCGGTACGCCCCCGGGCGCCGTTTCCTCGACATCCTGGCCTATGGGTCCCCGTTCGAGGACGCCGTGTTCGCCTCCCATGAGGACTATCAGCGGGCCGTCGCGGACCTCATGGAGCAGGCCTGCGTCGAGGCCGCCCTCGGGGAGGAGTCCCCGTTCATGATGGCCGTCGGCGCGCTCCATGCCGGCCGACTGCGGATCAAGGCGTGGATCGCCGAGGGCCGGATCGCCGAGGCCTCCCGCATCCGGGACGTCCAGGGCTGGTTCGAGCCGCTGGTCGAGGGCCTCGCCTCCGGCCCGCCCCTGTGGCGCGTCGAGCAGATGCTCGCGGTGCACCGGGCCGGCCTGCTCACCTGGGCCGGCCCCGCGCCCGTGGTCGAGGCCGAGGACCACGCATTCACCGCCCACAGCCCCCAGGTGGGAGCCCAGGACTCCCTGGGGCCCGCCGTGGTCGAGGGGGCCTGGCTGGTGGAGGCGATGATGCCGCCCAACCGCGTGCAGGCCGCCGCCTCCCCGCTGGTCCGTCAGATGCTGGCGGACGGCGTCGCCGCGGCCGGGACGTGGGAGGACGAGGAGGGTGTGCGCGTGCCCGCCACCGGTTTCGACGTCACGGCCCGCCCGTACCGGCTGCGGGCCGCGGACGGCACGGTCCACGCGGACGTGTTCGTGCTGGGCCTGCAGCTCTCGGGCGTGCAGTGGGGCACCGCGATCGCGGCCGAGGCCGGGGCCGATCCGACCGGACGTGCCCTCTTCCTCGCCGACGCCGACGCCGCCGCGGCGGCCGTGCTCGCCGGCTGAGCCCCCACGACGACGGCGGGGCCGCCCGGGTGGCTCCCGGACGGCCCCGCCGTCGTCATGCCGGGTGTGGCGCCCCGCGTCCCGTCAGGGACGGACCGGCCCGCGGCCCTTGCCCGGGTGCTCCGGGCCGTGGCCCTTGCCCGGGTGGTCGCCGCCGTGACCCGGGGTCGCGCCGACGCAGCGCAGCCACTCGCGCACGGAGTTCGCGGGCTTGCCCGGCACGCCGCGCGGATCGGTCACACCGTCGCAGGTCTCGCCCGGGGAGGGCTCCGGCTCCGGGGTCGGCTCGGTCACGGGCGCGTCGAGCTGGAGGCCCACCAGGATCGGGTTGTGGTCCGAGGACCGCCACTGGTCCGCGGAGTACAGGTCCTCGGCCACGTAGTTGTGGCGCGAGTACTCCAGTGCCACGGATTCGTTCGCGTTGATCATCCAGATGTCCTGGCCGGTGATCGCCGCCGCCGCCGACGGCGAGGCGTAGATCCCGTCCAGGCTGCCGACGGCGCCGCCGTACGCGTACGAGTACTCGCCCGTGAGCGCGCCCTGCGAGACGTACCCGGCCGCCTCGAGCACGCGGATCGGGTCCTCCTTCTCGTACGCGTTGAAGTCACCCATGAGCAGGACGCGGTCGGTGCCGGTCTCGGCCTTCATGCGCTCGGCGAAGGCCACGAGGGCCTCGGCCTGGCCCACGCGGTCCGCGTTGTACGCGCCCTGGCCGTCGCCCGCGTCCACGTTGCCCCCGGTCGCACCGGAGCCGCCCTTGGACTTGAAGTGGTTGGTGATCGCCACGAAGTCGGTGCCGGCCGCCCCCTCGGACGTGCCGTCGGCGGCGCGGAACAGCTGGGCCATCGGCTCGCGGGCGTTGTCGAAGTTCGTCTGGTCGTCGAGGATCACCGACTCGCCCACCGGGGTGACCTCGGCCGGCTGGTAGATGAACGCGGAGCGGATGACGTCCTCGTCCGCGAGCGCGGGACGCACGGTCGGGGAGGCGACGAAGGCCCAGCGCTGCTCGCCGGCCTGCGCGTTGAGGGTCTCCACGAGGTGGGCCAGCGCGTGGTCCCGGTCGAGGCCGAACTTCTCGGAGTTCTCGATCTCCTCGAGCGCGACCACCGAGGTGCCGAGGCCGTTGATCGCGGCCGCGATCTTCTCCTGCTGGCGGGCGAACGCCTCGGGGGTGTAGGCGCCGCGCGGCAGGCAGCCGTTCGTGGTGACGGGGTTGCCGGCGCGGTCGCGGTAGGCGCTGCAGCCGGCCACGTCCTGGCCCAGGGTCGTGAAGTAGTTGAGCACGTTGAAGCTGCCGACGGTGACGTTGCCGCCGACCGCCTCGGGGGCGGCCTCGCCCGGGCGGGTGTCCTCGATCGTCACGGGCTGGAGGGCGGCCGCCGTGGCGTCGGTGAGGTGGCCCAGCGGCTGGAAGGACCACGCGTCGAAGCGCCAGTCGAGGATGACTCCGGTGGTGAACTCCAGGCCCGCGCCCACGCGCACCGGCTGGTCCGCGTCCAGGTACGGCAGCGGGTTCTGGTTGCCCGGTGAGCGCATGAAGTTCGTGGTGGCCCCGTCGTCGAGCACGATCAGCTGCTGGGCGTTGGCGGCCGCGACGGCCTGGGCCTCGGCGCCGGGCCGGGCCACCGACGTCGGGTTGTCCAGCGGCGTGGTGCCGGGGACGATGCCGAGGGAGCCGTACTGGTTGAGGGAGTAGTTGTCCGTGACCGTCCAGTCGCCCTGCGGGGCGAGGACCATGCCCTCGAGCGCCTCACGGTCGGCCTCCTCCAGCGGGAACTCCACCGGCGTGGGGGCCACGGCGCCGGGCTCGGCGACCGGCAGCACGCCGCCGGCGGCGACCTTGATCTGCGTGAGGCCGTAGTGCTCGGCCGCTTCGCCCGTGACCTGGACGTGGTCGCCGAGCGTCACGGAGCCGACCGTGTCCGGCGAGTACACGAACACGCCGTCGGAGGCGCCCGGGGTGGCGTCGGGGGTGTCGCCGCCGGTACCGGCGGTCTGGATGTAGTAGCCGTCGTAGCCGCCCGTGGAGTACACGGCGGTGACGACGCCGGTGGTGGTCACCTGGCGCCCGGCGTACGGGGTGGCCGTGCCGGTGCCCTGGAGCTGGGCGATGGTGATCCGCTCGGCCGGGGTCGGCTGCGGCTCGGGCTCCGGGGTCGGCTCGCCGCCGGTGGCGGCGGCGTTGGTCGGGGTGACCTGGTCGGTGACGGTGAAGTCGGCGCTGTTGTCGTCCGTGTCCACGCCGTTCGTGCGGGTGAGGGACTTCGGGTCCGAGTTGGCCGAGGGGGCGCCGGCGGCCGCCGTTTCGAAGGTGTTCGTGGCGCCGTAGCCGAGCACGTCCGCGACGCCCGGCACCTGGCCGGTCACCACGGAGCCGACCGGCAGGTCCGTCACGGTGCCCGCCTGGCGTGCGAGCACGATCGTGCCCTTGGTGCCCGCGGGGTTGAACGCCCCGCCGGCCACGAGGTCCGCCTGCGGCAGGGCGACGCCCGCGGTGCCGTTGGAGCCGCCGGAGACCAGGAAGTGGCCCTTCGCGGGCACCGTGCCGGACAGCGCGACCGTGCCCTGGGTCGCGGCCGTGCCGGCGGCGGAGCGGTACTGCAGGGACCAGCCGTCGAGGCTGATCGGCTGGTCGGTGGGGTTGTAGAGCTCCACGAACTTGTGGGTGTACACGGCGTTCGCGGAGCCGCCGTTGGTGTACGCCTCGTTGATGACGAGGGAGTCGCCGGCCGGGCTGGCCTGGGAGGGCAGGGCCACGGCGGGGGCGAGCAGGGCCAGGGCGGCGGTGGTCACCGCGGTGCGCGCGGCGAAGCGGGGCAGGGGGGTCATGTCGTCCTCGGTCTCGTTCTCGATGGGTCAGCGCGGCAGGCCCGCGGCGGTCAGCCAGGCATGGGCGGAGAAGACGGGGTGCGTGGCGGCGCCGCGCTGCACGCCGCGGCCCTTGCCCGGGTGGTCCTCGCCCTTCACGCGGCCCTTGCCCGGGTGGTCGGCGCCCTTGTCATGGCCCTTGCCATGACCCTTGCCCGGGTGGGTCGGGGCGGGCTGCTCCGGCTCGGTGGGGGTCGGGGCCGCGGTGACCTCGAGGGCATGGCGCACCACGGTCGTGCTGCCGTCGGCGTAGCGCACGGTCATCACGAGCTCGCCCGTGCCCGCGGCGGCGGGGGCGGTGATCCCGGAGAGCGTGACGGTCTCGGAACCCGTGGGGACTGCCACGGTGCCCAGGGCGGTCTCGGTGCCGTCGGCCGTGCGGAAGGCGACGTCGACCGCGGTCGCCGCGGGGGCGCCGTCGGAGTCCACCACGAGGTCCCCGAGGGTCAGGCCGACGGCCTGCCCGGCCTCGACCGAGGCGGGGGCGTCGGTGACCGGCACGCCGTTCTTGCCGAAGTCCGGGGCGACGGCGCCGTGGGCCGCGTCCTGGGCGCGGGCGTAGTCCGTGATCGCCTGGGAGTCCAACAGGCCCATGTTCACGAAGTTCTGGCGGCCGGTCGCGAAGGCGGTGTAGCCGTCGGGGGCCTTGGTCGGGTCCCCGAGCGTCGTCCAGGTGTCGTCGGCCAGGAACGACTGGCTGGCCACCGTGTACATGCGGTCCGCCTGGAGCGGCTCGCCGTCGATCCACACGCCGGTCACCTTGTCCCCCTGCGGGCGGGACTCGTCGTAGGTCCAGGTCAGCTCCTCGGACCAGCCGAGGGTGAACTTGCGCACGTCGTTCCGCCAGTTCTCCTCGAGGGCCAGCTTGATGGAGGAGCCCGGGATGTCGAAGTAGGTGATGGTGTTGCCGAACGGCGCCATGTCGAGCAGCTCGCCCAGGGTGAGGCGACCGACGAGGTCGGCCGGCTTGGCCGGGAACGCGCCGCCGTCGGTGAAGCGGTCCGTCAGCAGCTCGGAGCGCAGGCCGCCGGGATTGGTCACGCCGAGGTCCACCTCGGGGTTCGCCTGCTCGGCGGCGTGCTTGACGGCGTCGCCCACCCAGGTGCCCAGGGTGGTCTCGGCGGCACGCGTGCCGCCGGCCTTCCAGGACCCACCCGCGTCGATCAGCTTCTGGTAGTCGGTGGTGATGGAGGCGGACAGGTCGGCCACGACCTCGCCCTGCAGGTCCTCGAAGACCGCGACGGCCTCCTGCTCGATCGCGTACACCTGGGCGGTGACGGGGGATTCCGCGGCGGCCTCGGCGGGGGCCTGCGTGGACCGGGTCAGCAGGCGCGGGGTGAGCCCGGTGACCTCGCCGTCGGCGCCCACGGTCAGCTCGACGGCGGCCAGGTGGCTGCCGGAGGCGCCCGCCTGGATCACGGGGCGGTGGGCGCCGCCGGCCGTGGTGTCGTACTGGTAGAGCTGGTGGGTGTGGGCGTTGAAGATGACGTCCACGGCGGAGGAGGTCTCGCCGACGATGCGGTCGAATTCGGCCCGGGCCGCCCGCTCGGCGGCCAGCTCGCCCGCGCCGGCGGCGCCGTCGTGGTACGAGGCCACGATCACGTCGGCGGCGTCCTGGGCCTCCAGCTCGTCCGCGACCGCGTTCACGGCGGCGACCTCGTCGAGGACCTCGTTGCCCTTCAGGCCCGCGCCGGTGGTGGTCGCGTACAGCTCGTTGGGGGAGGCGCCGATGACGGCGACGCGCACGCCGTCGACGTCGAAGACGGCGTGCGAGGTGAGGACGGGCTCCTTGCTCGTCGGGTCCACCAGGTTGGCGGAGAGCACCGGGAACTGGGCCCGGGACTCCACGCGGCCCTGCAGGTCGTCCAGGCCCTTGTCGAACTCGTGGTTGCCGGCGGTCAGCGAGGCCAGGCCGAGCGCGTTCATCACGTCGATCGTCGGGTTGTCCTGCTGCACGTTGGACACGGACTTCGAGCCGCCGATCAGGTCGCCGGCGCTGGTCAGCAGCGTGGAGCCGGCGCCGTGTTCGGCCTCGAACGCGGTGCGGTAGTCCTCCACCGTGTCCGCGAACTGCGTGCCGATGTAGTCCGCGGACAGCGCGCCGTGGAAGTCGTTGAAGGACAGGATCGAGATGGTGGTCTCGTCCGCGGCGGCCGTCTCGACGGCCAGGGCGGGCGCCGCGCTCGCGGGCGCGAGGACGAGGACGGTGCAGGCGGCCGTGGTGACGGCACGGCGACGGAACAGGCTGGACATGGCTCTCCCCGGGATGCGTGATGACAGAGGTGCGCCGCCGGTGGACGGCGGGGTGACGCGCCGAGTCCACCACATCCAGGTGGCCCCCAGGTGAACGAGAGACGGCGGGCCGTCCGGCCCGCCGCCTCTCGTCGTGTGCACGCGGATGGTGAGGGATTCGAACCCTCGGCACGGGGTCACCGCGCACCGGTTTTCAAGACCGGCTCCTTCGGCCGCTCGGACAACCATCCCGGGCCTGACCGCGACGGTGTGGGCCGCCGCGTCGAGGACCCACTCTAGCCCGTGGCCCGGCGGGCGGCCGGTGGCGAGTCCGGCCCCCGCGCGCGAGGATGGACCCTCGACCCCCGACCAGAGGAGGAGACCCCCATGGACGTCCCCGCACAGATGCGCGCCGTGCGATTCACCGGTGCCGGCGACAACGGCGTCGTCCGCGTGGGCCACGAGCCCGTGCCGGACCCCGGCCCGGGCGAGGTGCTGGTGCACGTGGCCGCCGCGGGTCTCAACCGCGCGGACATCGCGCAGCGCGAGGGCCGCTATCCGCCGCCGCGCGGCGCCTCCGAGATCCCCGGGCTCGAGGTCTCCGGCACCGTGGCGGCGCTGGGACCCGAGGCCGGGATGCCGGGGGAGGGGCGCTTCGCCGTCGGTGACCGGGTGTGCGCTCTCCTGGCCGGCGGGGGCTTCGCCGAGTACGTCGCCGTGCCGACGGGCCAGCTCATGGCCGTCCCCGACGGCGTCGGCCTCGTCGAGGCGGCGGCCCTGCCGGAGGTCGCCTGCACGGTGCACTCGGCGCTCGTGGGCCGTGCGGGCGTGCAGGCCGGGGACCGGGTGCTCGTGCACGGCGCCACCGGCGGCATCGGCTCCTTCGCCGTCCAGTTCCTCGCCGCGCTCGGTGCACGGGTGCTGGGCACCGCCGGCGGCCCGGAGAAGGTGGCGCTCGGTCGGCGGCTGGGCACCGAGCACATGTTCGACCACCGCGCCGCCGAGTCCGGTGCCTTCGCCCCGTGGGTCAAGGAGGTCACGGACGGCCACGGCGCGGACGTCATCCTCGACGTCGTCGGCGCCCCGTACCTGGCGCCCAACGTGTCCGCGCTCGCCCCCGAGGGACGCATCGTGACGCTCGCGGTCCAGGGCGGCGCCGTCCCGGAGGACTTCAACATCATGAAGCTGGTGGTCAAGCGCGGCTGGCTCACGGGGGCGACGCTCCGCTCCCGCTCGGTCGTGGACAAGGCCGGGATCGTGGCCGCGGCCGAACGTGCCGTGTGGCCCCTGGTGGCGGCGGGCCGCATCGACGCGAGCGTCGGGGCGTGCTTCCCGCTCGCCGAGGCCGCCGAGGCGTTCGACTGGTTCGACTCCGCCACCCGCACGGGCAAGGTCGTGCTCGTCACCGACCCCGCCGACGCGCGCCGGCCGTCCGGCGACCGCGCATGAGGGGGCCCTTCGCACGCTTCCGTCAGGAGCGTGCCGACGACCGCGAGCTCGGCACGGGGCTGTGGCGCCGTGCCCACGACCGACTCAGCCGGGCCCTGGACCGCTACTGGCAGGTGCTGGAGGGCCAGCGGGGCACGGACGTGCTGAGCCCCGAGGAGCGCAACGGCGTGGTCCACGCCGGCAACGTCCTCACGGAACGGCTCCCCGCGGTCCGTGCCCTGTGCGTCCGCCTGCACCGGGACCACGAGGGCGACGGCGAGCACATCCCGGCCGAGGCCGCCGACGTCCACCGTGAGCTCTCCCGCGCCGCGCACGAGCTGGCCGCCACCGCCCAGGCCCTCGCCCTGTACCGGCTCGGTCAGGGTTCGGCGGAGTCGGTCGGCCGGCACGCCGAACGCACCCTCGGCCACCTGGACCGGGCGGAGGAGCTGGGAGCCGGGCTCTGACGGCGGCGCGCCCCGGACGGCCGGCCCGAAGACGAGAGGACCCCGCCGCGTGATCACGCGGCGGGGTCCGGGGGAGCCCCCTGCCGGATTCGAACCGGCGACCTGCTCTTTACGAGGGAGCTGCTCTGGCCAGCTGAGCTAAGGAGGCACGTGACCGTGAACGGCCACGGCTGACGAGCATACCGGTTTCGCGGCCCCGATTCCACCGCGCGGCCGGGCGCGCGGGCCACCGACTGTGGCCCGCGCCTTCCGCAGGCGTTCACCCCCAGGCCACGCCGCGGCCAGACGGGGACGGTTCCCTGGTGGGCACACACCGTCGACGGGAGACGCATGAGCCTGCCCCACGCCCCTCGCACCCCGGCACCCCCCGCCGCGGCCTCGTCAGCCGCGCCCCTCCGCCTGGCCGTGGTGGACATGTCCGGCACGTCCATCGTGGAGCACGGGCTCCAGGACACGGCGTTCGCCCGCACGTTGGACCAGCACGGCGTCCCGGCGGGCACGCCGGAGCACGACGACGCCGCTCGGCGGTTCCGCGCGCTCCGGCCCACCTCGCGCACGGCCGTGTTCCCCCGCGTGTTCGCCGACCGGGCGGTGGCCGCGGCGGCGACCCGCACGTTCGAGGCGGCCTTCGACGCGCTGCTGGCCGAGCACGGCGTCCAGGCCGTCCCGGGCGCGGAGGAGGCGCTCGTCCGCCTGCGCGCCCTCGGCCTCCACGTGTGCCTCTGCACCGGCTACGCCCGCCACACCCAGAACATGATCCTCGAGTCGCTGGGGTGGATGGGCCTGGCGGATCTGAGCCTCTCCCCGGACGACGCCGGCCGCGGCGTCCCCTACCCGGACATGATCCTCACCGCCCTGCTCGGTCTCGACCTCGACGACGTCCGCAGCGTCCTGGTGGTCGGGGACACCGCGGAGGACATGACGGCCGGGCGCCGCGCGGGGGCCGGACTCGTGGTCGGCGTGCGCACGGGTCGCGACGCGGACGACGTCCTGCTGGCGGCGGGCGCGGACCGGGTGGTGCCGGGCCTGGCCGACGTGCCGGACCTGGTGGTCCGCACCCGCTGAGCCGGCGCCGGCCCGCCCCGCGCGGCCGCTCAGCGACGTCGCGGGGTGCGCACCCGGCGGGGCAGCAGCGCCAGCATCATGGCTTCGAGGGCCAGCTGCTCCGGCACGTTGGCGGCGATGCGCTCCCGGGCCGTGGTGACGGCGTCGATCCGGGCGAGCACCTCGGCCGAGTCGCCGGCGGCGCCGCGGGCGTACGCCTCGATCTCGTCCCGACGGTGCTCGTTGATGAGCTCGCCGTCGGCCCCCAGCTGCACGCGCAGCACGTCCCGGAACAGGCCCATGACGTCGATCATGGCCCGGTCCAGCGAGTCCCGGACGGCGCGGCGCCGCCGGCGGGTCTGGTCCTCCTCGAGCCGTTTGACGTGGTGGCGGAGCTTGGGCGGGACGGGCTCGCCGGGCTCGAGGCCCAGGGAGCGGCGCAGCGCCTCGAGCTCCTCGGCGTCCCGGGCTTCGGCGGCGGACTCGGCCTCGGCCTTGGACACCTCGGCCAACGTGGCGGCCAGGGCCATCGCGTCGGAGACGGCGGTGGCCTGGAGCGGCAGGGAGAGGATGCGCTCGCGGCGTTCGAGGGCCTCAGGGTCCCGCGCGAGGCGGCGGGCCATGCCCACGTGCGACTGGGAGATCCGGGCGGTGGTGAGCGCCGTCTCGCGGTCCAGCCCGTCGCGGCGGTGCAGCAGCTCCGCCACCTGCTCCACGGCGGGGATGCTCAGCGTGATCAGCCGGCAGCGGGAGCGGACGGTGGGGAGCACGTCCGCGGGGGACGGGGCGCACAGCATCCAGATCGTGCGGGCCGGCGGCTCCTCGATGGCCTTGAGCAGCACGTTCGTGGCGCGCTCCGTCATGCGGTCCGCGTCCTCCATGAGGAAGATCCGCCAGCGCCCGGTGGCGGGGGTGGACTGGCCGGCCTCCACGAGGGCGCGGACGTCCTCGATCCGATAGCTCACCGCCTCGGTGGCCAGCACGGTCACGTCCGGGTGGGTGCCGCCGAGGACGGTGCGGCACGCGTGGCACTCGCCGCAGCCGCGCGCCGCCGGGTCTGCGACCTCGCACTGCAGGGCCGCGGCGAACGCACGCGCCGCCGTCGACCGGCCGGAGCCGGGCGGGCCCGTGAACATCCAGGCGTGGGTGGGACGGTCCTCGGCCGCGGCGCGGCGCAGCTGGGCCACCGCGGCCTCCTGGCCCGCGAGGTCCGCGAACACGGCGGGGGCGGGGGCCGTCATCGGTCGGCCGCCTGGGCGGTGACGCGGGCCAGCGCGCGGGCGGTGAGCTCCTGCGGCGGCAGCGCGCCGTCGAGCACGAGGTACCGCTCGGGCGCGGCCGCCGCGCGCGCGAGGAAGGCGGCGCGCAGGGCCTCGTGCCGGTCCGCCGTCTCCCGCTCCATGCGGTCGGGGGTGCCCTCGCCCTCCGCCGCGCGGCGGTCACGCCGGTCCGCGGCGGTGGCCGCGTCCACGTCGATCAGCACCGTCAGATCGGGGACGAGGCCGTCCGTGGCCCACTCGTTCAGGGCGGCGATCCGCGCCTCGCCCAGCCCGCGCGCCGCGCCCTGGTAGGCCACGGACGAGTCCACATACCGGTCCGTGACGACGACGGCGCCCCGGGCCAGCGCGGGGCGCAGCGTGCGGACGGCATGGGCGGACCGGGCCGCGGCGAACAGCAGCGCCTCGGTGCGGGGGTCCACGGGGGCGTGCCCGGGGTCCAGCAGCAGCTCCCGCAGCGTCTCGCCCAGGTCCGAGCCGCCGGGCTCGCGCGTGAGCACCACCTCGTGGCCCGCGGCGCGCAGGGCCTCGGTCAGGGCGCGGGCCTGGGTGGACTTGCCGGATCCGTCCGGTCCCTCGACGGCGACGAACAGGCCGCGATGCTCGGTCTGGGTGCTCACGCCTCGAGCCTAGACGCCGCCCCGGACGGGGAGGGAACCCGGCCGGGCCGACCGCCTAGACTGACCGGCATGAGCGCCCCCATGCACTTCGCCCTGCTCGTCGACCACTGGCTGTTCCGCGTCCTGGCGATCGCCGCGCTCGTGCTCGAGGTCTGGGCGCTGGTGGACGTCGTCCGGCGCCGCCCCGACGACTTCGCCCGCATCGGGGGCCGGGACAGGAGCTTCTGGCTGATCCTCACCGGCGTCGCCGCCGTCGTCGGGCTCCTCGGCGTGCTCGCGGGCGGCGGGATGGGCATGTTCGGCCTCGTGGCCGCGTGCGTGGCGTGCGTCTACCTCGCCGGCCCCCGCCAGGACATGGGCCCGGCCCTGCGCCGCTGAGGGCCCCGCGCCGTCGGCGCGGCCCTCATGACGACGGCGCCACCGCCGCCCAGCGCACGCTCAGCTCCCCGCGCCGCCACTGGTGCGGGCCGCCCAGCACGGGCCAGCCCGCCGCGCGCAGCGTGCCGACCGTCGCCAGCCACCGCTGCCGCGTCCCGTAGGCCGCGAGCGGGGCGTGCGCGGCCCACGCGGCGTCGGCCTCCGCCAGGAGCCGATGGACGGGCTCCCCGGACACGTGCCGGTGGATGAGGACCTTCGGCAGGCGCGCCGCCACGTCCGAGGGGCGGGCGAAGGACCCCAGCCTGAGGGCCACGGTCAGGCTCGCCGGCCCGTCCCGGCGCAGATCCACCCAGGCCGCCCGCCGACCGTCCTCGGAGCAGGTGCCCTCCACGAGGACGCCGTCGTCGGCGAGCCCCGCGCACAGCAGGGACCAGATCGCGGGCACGTCCTCCTCCCGGTACTGGCGCAGCACGTTGAACGCGCGCACCACGGTGGGCGGCCGCGGCACGGGCAGCTCGAAGCCGCCGACCGCCCAGGTGACCCCCGGCAGGTCGCCGGCCCGCTCCCGGGCCCGGGCCACCCGAGCGGGGTCGATCTCGAGGCCCACCAGCTCGAGGGCCGGGTTCTGCACGCGCAGCCGCTGGGCCATCTCGACGGCGGTCACCGGCTCCGCGCCGAAGCCCAGGTCCACGGCCAGTGGGCGGGGCGTGCGCCGCAGCAGGGGGCCGTGCACGTCCGTGAGCCAGCGGTCCACCCGGCGCATCCGCTGCGCCGCCGTCGTGCCGCGGGTGATGTGGCCCTGCGGGCCCCGGGCGGGGCCGGGGCCGGGCGTCGTGCGCGCGCGCAGCCGCCGGGCCTTCTCCACCATGGGCTCCAGCGTAGGGGAGCGGCGGGACGGGTCCGCCTAGGATGGTGACATGGCGAACACCACGTACACGCTGGTCCTGCTGCGGCACGGTCAGAGCGAATGGAACGAGAAGAACCTGTTCACCGGCTGGGTGGACGTCCCGCTGACCGAGAAGGGGCGCGCCGAGGCCGCCCGCGGCGGTGAGCTGCTGGAGGCGGAGGGCATCCGCCCGGACGTGGTCCACACGTCCCTGCTCAAGCGCGCCATCACCACGGCCAACCTGGCCCTCGAGGCCGCGGACCGCCAGTGGATCCCGGTCAAGCGCAGCTGGCGCCTGAACGAGCGCCACTACGGCGCCCTGCAGGGCAAGGACAAGGCCCAGGTGAAGGAGGAGTTCGGCGAGGAGCAGTTCATGGTCTGGCGCCGGTCCTTCGACACCCCGCCGCCCGCCCTGGACGACGACTCCGAGTTCTCCCAGATCGGCGACGAGCGCTACGCGGACCTGGGCAAGGACGCCCCCCGCACCGAGGCCCTCAAGCAGGTCATCGACCGCCTGCTGCCCTACTGGGAGGAGCAGATCCTGCCCGACCTCAAGGCCGGCAAGACCGTGCTGATCGCCGCGCACGGCAACTCGCTGCGCGCCCTGGTCAAGCACCTGGACGGCATCTCGGACGAGGACATCGCGGGCCTGAACATCCCGACGGGCATCCCGCTGGTCTACGAGCTGGACCAGAACTTCAAGCCGATCACCGCGAACGGCCGCTACCTCGACCCGGAGGCCGCCGCCGCCGGCGCCGCCGCCGTGGCCGCCCAGGGCTCCGCGCACTGACGCGTCCGACGACGACGGGCCGGGACCCCGCCGGGGGCCCGGCCCGTGGCGTCGGGGACGGTCAGGAGCCGGTGGCGTCCGGGCGGTGGGTCGCCCACTCGCCCGTGACGAGGTAGCGCACCTTGGCGGCCACGGACAGGCCGTGGTCCGTGAACCGCTCGAGGTAGCGCGAGGCCAGCGTGACGTCCGTGGTGGTGGCCGGCGTCGCGCTCCAGTCCGGGGCGGCGATCGCGCGGAAGACGGACAGGTGCAGCGCGTTGACGTCCTCGTTGAGGGCGTCGATCCGGTCCCCGTGCGCCAGGTCCTGGGTCTCGAGCAGCAGGAGGACCTCCTCGGCCACCTCCACGGCGGCGTCGCACATCGCGGTGATCACGGTCCGGACCTGTTCCGGGATGACGTGCTCGGGGTAGCGCAGCCGGGTCAGCTGGGCCACGTGGCGGGCGAGGTCGCCCATGCGCTCGAGCGAGGAGCTCATCCGCAGCGTGGCGACGACGGTGCGCAGGTCCGTGGCCACGGGCGCCTGCAGCGCCAGGATGCGCACGGCCTGCTCGTCGAGGGACTCCTGCAGCTGGTCGATCCGCGCGTCCTCCGAGATGACCCGTTCGGCGCCGTGCACGTCGGCCGCCTCGAGGGCGGCCTGCGCGTCCATCATGGCGCGGTGCACGAGGCGGGCGATCTCGGTCAGGTCGCGGCCCAGCCGTTCGAGGTCGGCTCGGTAGAGCTCGCGCATGGTCTCCTCTCCCCGGCGACGCCCGTGCGCCGCCGACCCCGACTCCCCGGGGCAACGGTCCACCCTGGCAGGGCAAGATGAACGGCCCATGAACGCCGATCGTCCGGCGTCTGGCGGGGCCGGGGCAGCCCGTCTCCGGGCCGCCAGAGGCTAGTCTGGTGCCGTGGATCCCGTCATCATCGGCCTGCTGTGCGGAGCGGTCGGACTGTTCACCGGAGTGGCCTCCATGCTGGCCTTCCGGGCGTCCGAGCGCTCGCGGACGGTGGACCTGACGGTCGGCGAGCCCACCCTCGCCCCGGGCGCCGCCGAGGTCCTCTCCGTGGTCGGCCGCGCGTACGCGGTGGTGGACGACGTCGACGGCGTGGTGCGCGCGAACCCCGCGGCCTACGCCCTGGGCCTCGTGCGGGGGCACTCGCTCGTCCAGGACCAGCTGCGCGAGCTCACGCGGACCGTGCGGGCCGACGGCGTCATCGTCGAGCGCCGCATGGAGCTGCCCCGAGGACCCCTCGGGCAGTCGAGCCTCGTCGTCGAGCTGCGCGTGGCCCCGCTGGACGAGGAGTACATCCTGATCCTGGCCGACGACCGCACGGACGTGACCCGCACCGAGGCCATGCGCCACGACTTCGTCGTCAACGTCTCGCACGAGCTCAAGACGCCGGTGGGCGCCATCTCCCTGCTCTCCGAGGCCATCGGCGACGCCGCGGAGGACGAGGAGGCGGTGCGTCGCTTCGCCGCACGCCTGGGCGTCGAGTCCCGCCGGCTCTCGGCCCTCGTGCAGGACATCATCGAGTTCTCCCGGCTGCAGGCCAAGGACGTGGTCCAGGACGGGGGGCCCGTGGACCTCAACGCCGTCGTCGCCGACGCCGTGGACCGCCTGCGCCTGACCGCCGAGGACCGCGGCATCGCGCTGCGCGTGGGCGGCCGCGTGGACGCGGTGGTGCACGGGGACCAGGACCAGCTGATGACCGCGGTGCGCAACCTGGTGGACAACGCGGTGCGCTACTCCCCGGAGGGCACCACGGTCGGCATCGGCCTGAGCTCCGTGGACGGGCTCGCGCAGGTCACCGTCACGGACCAGGGCATCGGCATCAGCCCGGAGGAGCAGGAGCGGGTCTTCGAACGCTTCTACCGCGTGGACGCGGCGCGGTCGCGTCAGACGGGCGGCACGGGCCTGGGGCTGAGCATCGTCAAGCACGTCGTCATCAACCACGGAGGGGAGGTCACCCTCTGGTCCCAGCCGGGCCGCGGGTCGACCTTCACCATCCGCCTGCCCGAGTGGGGGGACGGTGTCGCCGTCGACGGCGCGCCGGGTGCCGCCCACGTCACCGAGCGGCGCGGTCACCGGGTGACCGCCTCGGCCGCACCCCCGACCCGGAAGGAGACGAGCGCATGAGCCGCATTCTGATCGTGGAGGACGAGGAGTCGTTCAGCGACCCCCTGTCCTACCTCCTGGAGAAGGAGGGGTTCGAGGTCACCGTCGCCGCCGACGGCAACGAGGCGCTGAGCGTCTTCGAGCGCGACAGCGCGGACCTGATCCTCCTGGACCTGATGCTCCCGGGGATGTCCGGCACCGAGGTGTGCCGTCAGGTGCGCCAGCGCTCCAACGTCCCCGTGATCATGCTGACCGCGAAGGACTCGGAGATCGACAAGGTCGTCGGCCTCGAGCTCGGCGCGGACGACTACGTGACCAAGCCGTACTCCTCACGCGAGCTGGTGGCCCGCGTCCGCGCCGTGCTGCGCCGTCAGGGGGAGCAGGAGGAGCCGATGTCGGCGACCATCAGCGCCGGCCCCGTGCGCATGGACGTCGAGCGGCACGTCGTCTCCGTGGACGGCGAGCAGGTGTCCCTGCCGCTCAAGGAGTTCGAGCTGCTGGAGATGCTGCTGCGCAACGCCGGGCGCGTGCTCACCCGCGGCCAGCTGATCGACCGCGTGTGGGGCTCCGACTACGTGGGGGACACCAAGACCCTCGACGTGCACGTGAAGCGCCTGCGCTCCAAGATCGAACCCGACCCCTCGAGCCCCCGCTACCTCGTCACGGTGCGCGGTCTGGGCTACAAGTTCGAGGCCTGACCGGCGCGCTCCTCCCGGGACGACGACGGCCCCGGCTCCACCTCGCGGTGGGGCCGGGGCCGTGGCGTGCCGGGCGCAGGCCCGGCGGAGGTCAGTGCTCCTCGCCGTAGTGGTGGGTCTCCTCGTGGAGGTGCCCGACGAGATCCTCCTCCGAGGGCTCGACTCCCTCGGGGAGCAGGTCACGGTACTGCTCCTGGGTGGCGCTCAGCAGCGGGACGGCCAGGTCGGCGGTGCCGCCGTTGCCGGAGACGGTCACGGGCAGGTTCTCGCCGACCCACACGCCCTCGCGCTCCAGGACGGTTGTGTTCGCCTCGTCCTCGAGCTTGCGGCTCTCGCCGGCGGGGACCTTCAGGGTCGCGGAGCCGCCGCCCTCGGCCTGGAAGGTGTAGGTCTGATCCTGGCCGGAGGTGTTCTCCACGGTGCCGATCAGGCGGGCGGGGCCCGACTCGCCGTCGCCGACGAGGGCGAGGTTGCGGTAGCTCAGGAAGTCCTGCTCCTGGCCGTTGATGCCGTCCGAGGGGGAGTACTGGATGGCGGTGGCGATCGGGCTCACGGCGGAGCAGCCGGTGGCGCCCAGCAGGGCGACCGCGGCCAGCGCACCTGCGGCGAGGTGGCGCCGGGCGGGCCGGGATGCGTTCTTCACAGAGGTCTCCTCAGGTGCGATGACGTGCTCAGGAGCCCCGAGGCAGGGGCCCTGCCAGGTCAGGCTACCGCATCCCGGGACGCCGGCAGGCCTGTGGTGCGGGGTCGTCCACTATCACATCCGGAGGCCGAAGATGTGACGGCACGCGCGGCACGACGAGGCCGCATGATAGAATGAGACGACTGAAAGGGGCACAACAACATGGTTTTTGAGGTCGGAGAGACCGTCGTCTACCCCCACCACGGTGCTGCGCGGATCGAGGAGATCAAGATGCGCACCATCAAGGGGGAGGAGAAGATGTACCTCAAGCTCAAGGTGGCCCAGGGAGACCTGACCATCGAGGTCCCTGCGGAGAACGTCGACCTCGTCGGCGTGCGTGACGTCGTGGATGCGGAGGGGCTCGAGCACGTCATGGAGGTCCTGCGCGCCGAGCACGTGGAGGAGCCGACCAACTGGTCCCGCCGCTACAAGGCCAACCTGGAGAAGCTCGCCAGCGGCGACGTCAACAAGGTGGCCGAGGTCGTCCGCGACCTGTGGCGCCGCGACCAGGACCGCGGCCTGTCCGCCGGCGAGAAGCGCATGCTCGCGAAGGCCCGCCAGGTGCTCGTGTCCGAGCTGGCGCTGGCCAAGAAGGTCACCGAGGAGGAGGCCGAGGGCCGCCTGGACAAGGTGCTCGAGGGCTGACGAGCAGCACACGGCAGGGGAGGGGCCCGCGTCCACGACGCGGGCCCCTCCCCTGTCTCGTCCCCGGCCACGGCCGTCGCCGCCGGGGGTCCCGGGCCACGGACACTGGCGTGCTCCCTAGGATGAGGCCATGCCCACCGCCCTCGTGATCGCCGCAGCCGGCGCCGGCACCCGCCTCGGCGCCGGGCTGCCCAAGGCCCTCGCCCCCCTCGCGGACGGCCGCACCCTCCTGCGCCACTGCCTGGAGTCCGTCGCCGCCGCGCGCGCCGCCGGGCTCGGCCTGGACGCCGTCGTGGTGCTCACCCCGCCGGCGGGGGCCGATGCCGGCCGCGTGGCCGCCGAGGTCGACGCCGGCCCGCGCCTGGACGTGCCCGTGCACTGCGTGCCCGGCGGCGCCGAGCGCGCGGACTCGGTCCGCGCCGGGCTCGCCGCGGCCTCCCACGCTCTGGCCGACCTCGCCCCGGCGGGGGCGCCCCGCCGCGTCCTCGTCCACGACGCGGCCCGCGCGCTGACCCCGCCGAGCGTGTTCGGGGCCGTGACGGCGGCGCTCGAGACCGGCGCGGTCGCCGCGATCCCGGGCCTGCCGCTGACGGACACCGTCAAGCAGGTCACTCCCGGCCGGGGCGGCGTCGACGTCGTCGCGGCCACGCCGGCCCGCGCCGGCCTGCGCGCGATCCAGACGCCGCAGGGCTTCGACCTGGACACCCTGCTGGCGGCCCACGAGGCCGTGCGCACGGACCCCACGCTCGACGCCGCGGCGCTCACCGACGACGCGATGGTCATGGAGGCCGCGGGGCACGAGGTCGTGGTGGTGACCGGCGACCCGGCCGCGTTCAAGGTCACCGCCCCCGCCGACCTCGACCTCGCCCGCCTCGAGCTCGCCCGCCGCGCCCCCCAGGAGGAGGCACCCATGGACCAGCCCGCCCGCCCCGCCGCCGCGCCCGCCCCCCTGCCGCGCGTGGGGATCGGCACCGACGTGCACGCGTGGGCACCCGAGGACGCCCCCCGGCCCCTGTGGCTCGGTGGCATCCACTGGCCCGGCGAGCGGGGGGTGGCCGCGACCTCGGACGGGGACGTGGCCGCCCACGCGGCGTGCAACGCCCTGCTCTCCGCCGCCGGCCTCGGCGACCTCGGGGCCGTGTTCGGCGTCGACCGGCCCGAGATGGCGGACGCGTCCGGCGCGGACATGCTCCGCGAGGTGCTGCGCCTGCTGACGGAGGCGGGCCTCGCCGTCGGGAACGTGGCGGTCCAGGTGGTCGCACCCCGGCCCAAGGTGGGCACGCGCCGCGCGGAGATGGAGGCCGCCCTGTCCACCGCCCTCGGCGGGGCCCCCGTGTCCGTCTCCGCCGCCACCACGGACCGGCTGGGGTTCATCGGGCGCAAGGAGGGGCTGGTCGGGATCGCGACCGCGCTCGTCATCCCTGCGGCCTGAGCCCGCGCCGGCGCACCCACTAGGCTGGCAGAGCCCCGTCAGGACCCCGCCCCTCCGGAAGGACCGCGCCCCCATGGCCCAGCGCTTCTACGACACCCGCACCGCGCAGATCCGGGACTTCGAGCCCCTCGTGCCCGGCGAGGCGTCGGTGTACTACTGCGGGGCCACGGTGCAGGGCATGCCGCACGTGGGCCACGTGCGCAGCGCGATCGTGTTCGACATCCTCATCCGCTGGCTCGAGGCCACGGGGCTGCGCGTCACCTCGGTGCGGAACGTGACGGACATCGACGACAAGATCCTCGAGCGCTCGGCCGCCTCCCACGAGGCCGGCTTCGAGGCCTCGGACCTCTACCCGGCCCGCGAGCCGTGGTGGGCCCTGGCCTATCGGTTCGAGAAGGCGTTCGACGCCGCCTACCTCGCCCTCGGCGTCCGCCGTCCCACCTACGAGCCGCGCGCCACCGGCCACGTGCCCGAGATGTTCGCGCTCATCGAGCGCCTGATGGAGCGCGGCCACGCCTACCCCGCGCAGGACGGCTCGGGCGACGTCTACTTCGACGTCCGGTCCTGGGAGCGCTACGGCGAGCTCACCCGCCAGCGCGTCGAGGACATGCAGGACGCCCCCGACGCCGACCCGCGCGGCAAGCGCGACCCCCGCGACTTCGCCCTGTGGAAGGGCGCCAAGCCCGGCGAGCCCGCCACCGCCGTGTGGGAGTCGCCCTGGGGCGCCGGCCGCCCCGGATGGCACCTGGAGTGCTCGGCCATGTCCACGAAGTACCTCGGCGCCGAGTTCGACATCCACGGCGGCGGCCTGGACCTGCGGTTCCCGCACCACGAGAACGAGCTGGCCCAGTCGGCGGCCGCCGGTGACGGCTTCGCCCGCTTCTGGCTGCACAACGGGCTCGTCACCTACGGCGGCGAGAAGATGTCCAAGTCCGTGGGCAACACGATCTCCCCCGAGGAGATGCTCGGCATGGCCCGCCCGACGGCGGTGCGCTACTTCCTGGGGCAGGCCCACTACCGCTCCCAGCTCGACTACCGGCCCGGCGCCCTCGACGAGGCCGAGGCCGCCGTCGAGCGCATCGAGGGCTTCACGGCCCGCGCCCGGGCCGCGGGTGCCGTCCCGCCCGCCCCCGACGGGGCGCTCGCGGACCGCGTGCCCGCCGCCTTCCGCGCCGCCATGGAGGACGACCTCAACGTGCCCCAGGCGCTCGCGGCCCTGCACGAGGCCGTGCGCGCCGGCAACTCGGCGCTGGCCGGGCAGGACCTCGACGCCGCGGCCGCCCGCCTGGCCGAGGTGGAGGCCATGACCGCGGTGCTGGGCCTGGACGACGTGCCCGAGGGCGACGACGCCGCGGCCGGCCCGGTGTCGGACGCCCTCGACTCGCTCGTCCGGTCGCAGATCGAGGCGCGGGCGCAGGCCCGCGCGGACAAGGACTGGGCCACCGCGGACCGCATCCGCGACGCGTTGGCCGCGGCCGGCGTCGTGGTGGAGGACGGCGCCGACGGCGCCACATGGCGCCTGGCGGACTGACACCTAGACTGGAGGGCGATCCGGCGGCGCCCCGCGTGCCGCCGCCCCCGTCCCCGGCACGCAGGAGTCCCGCCATGTCCACCGCACCCCGCTCCGGCGGATCCCGCAAGCCCAAGGGCAAGAAGGGCCCCATGAAGGGCACCGGCGGCCACGGTCGCAAGGCGCTCGAGGGCCGCGGACCCACCCCCAAGGCCGAGGACCGGGTCTACCACAAGGCGCACCGCGCCAAGCAGCTGGCCGAGCGCTCGGCCGCCAAGCGCGGCCCCGTGAAGGACCAGGTCCGCGGCCGCGTGAAGCTCACGGACGAGACGGTCTCCGGTCGCAACCCCGTGCTCGAGGCGCTGCGCGCGGGCATCCCGGCCAAGGCGCTGCACGTGGCCGTGCGCATCGAGATGGACGACCGCGTCAAGGAGGCCCTGCGCCTCTGCCTCGAGCAGGGCGTGCCGGTCCTGGAGAACACCAAGCCGGAGCTGGACCGCCTCTCCGGCGAGGCCGTGCACCAGGGCATCGTGCTGCAGATCCCGCCCTATGAGTACGCGGACGCCACGGCCCTGGCCCTCGACGCGCTCGCGAAGCACGAGAAGGGGCACCTGCGGACCCCGCCGCTGCTGATCGCGCTCGACGGCATCACCGACCCCCGCAACCTCGGCGCCATCATCCGGGCCGGCTCCGCGTTCGACGCGGACGGCGTGATCGTGCCCGAGCGCCGCTCCGTCGGCGTGACCGCCACCGCCTGGCGCACCTCGGCCGGCGCGGCCGCGCGGGTGCCCGTGGCCCAGGCCGGCAACCTGAACACCACCCTCGTCGACCTGCACAGGGCCGGCTACTTCGTGCTGGGCCTCGACGGCGGCGGGGACGTCTCCCTGCCCGGGCTCGCCCTGGCCACGGAGCCGCTCGTGCTCGTGGTGGGGGCCGAGGGCAAGGGTCTGTCCCGCATGGTGCGGGAGCACTGCCAGCAGATCGTGTCCATCCCGATCGACTCGACGATGGAGTCCCTCAACGCCTCGATGGCGGTGGGCATCTCCCTGTACGAGATCTCGGTGCAGCGCGCCGGCGGGCGCTGACCTCCACGGCGTCCCGCCCGGGATGACGGCCGGGCGGGACGCGGGTGTCGCGCACGGCGCCGACGGGGGCAGACTGTCCACAGTGACGCCGATCACATGGCAGGATGTCGCGTGAATGCGCGCACGTCTTGCCCGTGATGCGTGTCACCGCGCACAGTGTCTGCACTGTGTCCGACGGGCCCCCGTCGGCGAGCGCATCCCGCACCGCACCATCAGAACGAGGTCCGTCTCATGAAGCACCGCTCCCTCCCCCTCACCGCCGCCCTCGCCGTCGCCGCCCTCGGGCTCACGGCGTGCGGCGACTCCGGCTCCGGCGGTTCCGGCTCGTCCTCCGCCGCCGGCGGCGACGGCTCCTACACCGTGGGCATCAACCAGCTCGTCTCCCACCCGGCGCTCGACGGTGCGGCCGAGGGCTTCAAGGAGGCGTTCAAGGACGCCGGCCTGGACGTGACGTTCGAGGAGCAGAACGCCCAGGGGGAGCAGGCCACCGTCACCTCCATCGCCTCCACCTTCGCCAACGACGCGGACGTGGACCTCGTGGCCGCGATCGCGACCCCCGCCGCGCAGGGCACCGCCTCGGCCGTGAAGGACAAGCCGGTCGTGTTCATGGCGGTCACCGACCCGAAGGGCGCTGAGCTCGTGGCCTCGGACGAGGCCCCGGGCGGCAACGTCACCGGCGTCTCGGACCGCAACCCGGTCAAGGAGCAGCTGCAGCTGCTCAAGGACGTGAAGCCGGACGCCACGACCGTCGGCATCGTCTACAACTCCGGCGAGGCCAACTCCAAGGTCCAGGTGGACCAGGCCAAGGAGGCCGGCAAGGAGCTGGGCCTCGAGGTCAAGGAGGCCACCATCACCAACTCGTCCGAGGTCCAGCAGGGCGTGCAGTCCCTGTCCGGCGTGGACGGCATCTACGTGCCCACGGACAACGCCGTCGTCTCGGCGCTGGAGACCGTGGTGGGCTACGGCAAGGAGCAGCGCATCCCCGTCATCTCGGCGGACATCGACTCCGTCGAGCGCGGCGCCCTGGGCACGTACGGCATCGACTACAAGGCGCACGGCAAGCAGGCCGGCGAGATGGCCGTGAAGATCCTCAAGGACGGCGCGAAGCCGGCCGAGCTGCCCGTGGGCTACGCCGACCCGGCCAACCTGCAGCTCGTGCTGAACCCGAAGGCCGCCGAGGCCTACGGCGTCGAGATCCCCGCCGAGCTCACGGACAGGGCCGACCAGCTCGTCGAGGGCTGATCCCGCGCCTGCCCGCCTCCGCGGCGGCCCGGACCACGGGGTCCGAGCCGCCGCGGAGCACGTCGACGGCCGGCCCATCCCGTCCCGCCGTCGTCCGTCCCCCTCGCACCGCCCGAAAGGCACCCACCCCATGCTGACCGCAGTGGAACTGGGTCTGATCTACGCCGTCGTCGCGCTCGGCGTGTACCTGACCTTCCGCATCCTCGACTTCCCCGACCTCACGGTGGACGGCTCGTTCACCACCGGCGCCGCCACGGCCGCCGTGCTCATCACGGGCGGCACGCCGGTGCCACTGGCCATGCTCGCCGCGTTCGTGGCGGGCGCGCTCGCGGGCCTCGTCACCGGCCTGCTGCACACCAAGGGCCGGATCGACGGCCTGCTCGCCGGCATCCTCACGATGATCGCGCTCTACTCGATCAACCTGCGGATCATGGGCAAGGCCAACATCCCCCTGCTCGGCCAGGACACCCTGTTCACGTGGCTCGACGACCTGGGCCTGGCCCGGAACTGGGGCTCGATCCTCGTGCTCTTCCTCGGCGTGTTCGTGGTGAAGCTGATCCTCGACTGGTTCCTGCACACGGACCTGGGCCTCGCCCTGCAGGCGACCGGTGACAACGAGGAGATGATCCGCTCGTACGGCGTCTCCACGGACCGGATGAAGATCCTCGGCCTCATGATCTCCAACGGCCTCGTGGCCCTCGGCGGCTCCCTGCTGGCCATGTACCAGGGCTTCGCGGACATCTCCATGGGCATCGGCCTCATCCTCGTGGGCCTGGCGTCCGTGATCGTGGGCCAGGCCGTGTTCGGCCAGCGCACGGTCTTCTGGGCGACGCTCGCCGTGATCGTCGGCGCCGTGCTCTACCGCCTGATCATCCAGTTCGCCCTCAACGCGGGCCTGAGCCCGAACGACATGAAGCTGATCTCCGCGGCTCTCGTCGTCGTGGCCCTGCTGCTGCCGCGCTTCGGCTTCGCCAAGCGCCTGAGCCTGCGCACTCGGGGCACGGCCGCGACCCCGGGGCCGGCCGCCGCCGCTCCGGCCACCGCCGGCATGCCTTTGACCGGCGAGCCGGGCGGCGCCGCCCCCGCCGCATCCGTCCCCGAGGAGGCCCCCCGTGCTTGAGATCTCGCAGGTCTCCAAGACCTTCTTCCCGAACACCGTCAACGAGCGGCGCGCCCTGCAGGGCATCGACCTGCACCTGGCCGAGGGCGACTTCGTCACCGTGATCGGCTCCAACGGCGCCGGCAAGTCCACGATCCTGAACACGATCGCCGGCAAGCTGCTCCCGGACACCGGCACCGTGGCCGTGGGCGGCAAGGACGTCACCCGCATGCCGGACCACCGCCGCGCGGCCTCGATCGGCCGGGTGTTCCAGGACCCGACGGCGGGCACGGCACCGAACCTCACGATCGAGGAGAACATGGCCCTGGCCTGGCGACGCGGGCACGCCCGCGGGCTCTCGCGGGGCGTCTCCCGCGCCCGGCGCGCGATGTTCCGCGACGAGCTCACGAAGCTCGAACTCGGCCTGGAGAACCGCCTCACCGCCAAGGTCGGGCTGCTCTCCGGCGGCCAGCGTCAGGCGCTCAGCCTGCTCATGGCCACGTTCTCCGGACCGAAGATCCTGCTGCTGGACGAGCACACCGCCGCCCTGGACCCGTCCCGGGCGGAGCTGGTGACCCGCCTGACCCGGCAGGTGGTGGCCGAGCACCGGCTCACCACGCTGATGGTCACGCACAACATGTCCCAGGCCCTCGAGGTCGGCAACCGGCTGATCATGATGCACGACGGCCGGATCATCCTCGAGCTGGACGAGCAGGAGAAGGCCGGGCGCACCCCGGCGGACCTGCTGGCCGAGTTCGGCAAGATCAAGGGTGCCGTCGTGGACGACAAGACCATGCTGTCCTGAGCGTCCCGTCCGGCGCCCCCGTGTCCCCGGCCCGCCCCTCCGCCCCACGGCGGGCGGGCGGGCCGGCCGTTCTCACCGGCGCGGCCGCGGGGTAGCGTCGTGGCGTGAGCACCGTGAAGCCCGACACCCAGAGCGCCACCGCAGCCGATGTCCGCCTCCAGACCGTCACGGGGCGCATCCCGGTGACGGACGTGCAGCCCGTCGTGCTGGACGGCCGGTTCCCGGCGAAGGCCGTGGTCGGCGAGGACATCCCCGTCCGCGCCACCGTGTTCCGCGAGGGCCACGACTCCGTGCGCGCCACCGTCCGTCTGCTCGACCCGGCCGGCGCCGAGGTGCAGCGCGTGCAGATGCGTCCGGGCCGGCCCGGGCTGGACGAGGTCGTGGCCACGCTGCGGCCCGCCGAGCCGGGCCTGCACCAGTTCGTGGTCGAGGGCTGGGACGACCCGGTGGGCACGTGGAAGCACGCGGCCACCGTCAAGATCGCCGCCGGCATCGACGTGGAGCTGATGCTCGCCGAGGGCGCCGCCCTGTTCCGCCGGGCCGCCGAGGACGCGGAGCGCTCGGCCGAGGACCGCGCCGTGTTCGAGGAGGTCGTTCGCGGCCTCGAGGACGAGTCCCTCATCCCGGCCCAGCGCCTGGCCTCCTCCGAGTCGGCGGAGGTGTCCGCCGTCCTCCACGCCCGCCCCGTGCGGGAGCACCTCACGAGCTCCGAGCTCTACCCGCTGGACGTGCAGCGCGAGCTCGCCGGCCGCGGCGCCTGGTACGAGTTCTTCCCCCGCTCCGAGGGCGCCCGCTTCGACGAGGCCTCCGGCACGTGGTCCTCCGGCACCTTCGGGACGGCGGCCGACCGGCTCCCGGCGGTCGCCCGGATGGGCTTCCAGGTGGTCTACCTGCCGCCGATCCACCCGATCGGCACCACGCACCGCAAGGGTCCGAACAACACGCTGACGGCCGGGCCGCAGGACCCGGGCTCGCCGTGGGCGATCGGTGGGCCCGAGGGCGGACACGACGCCGTGCACCCGGACCTGGGCACCGTCGAGGACTTCGAGGCGTTCGTGGCCGCGGCCGCGGACGAGGGCCTCGAAGTGGCCCTGGACCTGGCCCTGCAGTGCTCCCCTGACCACCCGTGGGTCACCGCACACCCGGAGTGGTTCACCACCCGCGTGGACGGCACCATCGCGTATGCGGAGAACCCGCCGAAGAAGTACCAGGACATCTACCCGCTGAACTTCGACAACGACCCGGACGGCCTCGCCCAGGCGGTGCTGGACGTGGTGCGGGGCTGGGTGGCCCGCGGCGTGCACATCTTCCGCGTGGACAACCCGCACACCAAGCCCCTGTGGTTCTGGGAGTGGCTGATCGCGAAGGTCCGCGCCGAGGAGCCGCGCGTCGTGTTCCTCGCCGAGGCCTTCACCCGTCCCGCGATGATGCACGCCCTGGGCAAGGTCGGGTTCCAGCAGTCCTACGGGTACTTCACCTGGCGGAACACGGCCGAGGAGCTTGCGGAGTACCTCCAGGAGATCTCGCACGAGACGCCGGCGTTCTATCGCCCCAACCTCTTCGTCAACACGCCGGACATCCTCACGGAGTACCTGCAGCACGGCGGCCCGGGCGCGTTCCGGATCCGCGCCGTCGTCGCCGCCACGGCCAGCCCGCTGTGGGGCGTCTACGCCGGGTTCGAGCTGTTCGAGCACGTGGCCCGGCCGGGCGCGGAGGAGTACATCGACAACGAGAAGTACGAGTACCGCCCCCGGGACTGGGAGGGCGCGGAGGCCGCGGGTGCCTCGCTCGCCCCGTACCTCACCCGGCTCAATGAGATCCGCGCGGCGCACCCGGCGCTGGGCGACCTGCAGAACCTGACCCTGCACGCCTCGACGCACCCTGACCTGCTCGTGTTCTCGAAGACGCGCTCGGCCCGGCCCGAGGGTGCGCACCGGGACGCCGAGGCGGTCACCGACGCCGGTCCCGCGGAGGACACCCTGATCGTCGTCGTCACCACGAACCCGCACGACGTCGTCGAGGCGACCCTGGACCTGGACCTCGAGGCGCTGCGTCTGCGCCCCGAGGACCGCGACGCGTCCGGGGCCGTCGAGGTGGAGGACCTGCTCACCGGCCAGCGCTGGCGGTGGGGCCGCACCCCGTACGTCCGCCTGGACCCGAACGTCGAGCCCGCCCATGTCCTGCGGGTCGTCCGGAACGGCTGAGCCGCTCCCGACGCCCGCCGTCCCCAGAACAGGAATCGCCATGACCCCGTCCGCCGCCCCCCGTCCCGCCGTCGCCCCGCTCGCCGTGGACCCGGAGGTGCTGGCCGCCGTCGCGCAGGGCCGGCACCACGATCCGCACACCGTGCTGGGCGCCCACCCGCATCCCGACGGCGCGGCGGTCACCTACCGCGTGCTGCGCCCGCTGGCGCGCACGGTCACGGTGGTCCGCGCCGGCGACGGGCAACGGGTGGAGCTGACGCACGAGCACGACGGCGTGTTCGCGGGCGTGGCCCCGACGCCCCGCGTGGCCGGGGCCGCCGCGGGCGACTACCGCGTCGAGGTGGCATACGAGACCGAGGACGGCACGACCGGCCCCGTCCAGGAGCAGGACGACGCGTACCGGCACCTGCCCACGCTCGGCGAGCTGGACCTGCACCTGATCGGGGAGGGCCGGCACGAACGGCTGTGGGAGGTGCTCGGCGCCCGCGTGGTCCGCACCTCCGCGGGCGAGGCCGTCGGCACGGCCTTCGCGGTCTGGGCGCCGAACGCGCGGGCCGTGCGCGTGGTGGGCGACCACAACGGCTGGGACGGCCGGACCCATGCCATGCGGTCCCTCGGCTCCTCCGGCGTGTGGGAGCTGCTGGTGCCTGGCGTCGGTCACGGCGACCGCTACAAGTTCGAGATCCTCGGCCGGGACGGGCTCTGGCGGCAGAAGGCGGACCCGATGGCCCGCTGGACGGAGGTCCCGCCGGCCACGGCCTCGCGTGTGCTCGAGTCCGACTACGCCTTCGGGGACCGCACCTGGATGGAGCGCCGCCGTCTCACGGACCCGCACGAGCGCCCGCTGAGCATCTACGAGGTGCACCTGGGCTCGTGGCGGCCCGGGCTGGACTACCGCGAGCTGGCCGAGCAGCTCGTGGAGTACGTGCAGTGGCTCGGGTTCACGCACGTGGAGTTCCTGCCGGTCGCGGAGCATCCGTTCGGCGGGTCCTGGGGCTACCAGGTGACCGGCTACTACGCCCCCACCTCCCGGTTCGGCTCCCCGGACGAGTTCAAGCACCTGGTGGACGCGCTCCACCGGGCGGGGATCGGCGTCATCGTGGACTGGGTGCCGGCGCACTTCCCGAAGGACGAGTGGGCGCTCGCGCGCTTCGACGGGACCGCCCTGTACGAGCACCCGGACCCGCGGCGGGGCGAACATCCCGACTGGGGCACCCTCGTGTTCGACTTCGGCCGCACCGAGGTCCGCAACTTCCTCGTGGCCAACGCGCTCTACTGGCTCGGCGAGTTCCACATCGACGGGCTGCGCGTGGACGCCGTCGCCTCGATGCTCTACCTGGACTACTCGCGCGAGGACGGGCAGTGGGAGCCCAACGTGCACGGCGGCAACCACAACCTCGAGGCCATCGACTTCCTGCGCGAGGTCAACGCGACCGTGTACCGCCTGCACCCCGGCGTCCACATGATCGCGGAGGAGTCCACGGCCTTCTCCGGGGTGAGCGCTCCCGTGGACGCGGGCGGTCTCGGCTTCGGCAAGAAGTGGAACATGGGCTGGATGCACGACACCCTGGCCTACCTGTCCCAGGACCCGGTCAACCGCCGGTGGCACCACGAGCAGTGGACGTTCTCCATGGTGTACGCCTACTCGGAGAACTACGTGCTGCCGCTGTCCCACGATGAGGTCGTCCACGGCAAGGGCTCCCTGCTGGGCCGCATCCCGGGCGACCGACGGCAGCAGCTGGCGACCCTGCGCGCCTACTACGGGTACATGTGGGCGCACCCCGGCAAGCAGCTGCTGTTCATGGGCGGGGAGTACGCGCAGCCGAGCGAGTGGTCCGAGGGCGAGGGCCTGGACTGGCCCGTCTCGTGGGATGAGGCGCACCGCGGGGTCCAGCTGACGATCCGGGAGCTCAACGCGCTCTACCGCAGCAAGCCGGCGCTGTGGTCGCTGGACCACAGCCCGGAGGGATTCTCGTGGGTGGACGGCGGCGACGCCGACGGCAACACGCTCGTGTTCCTCCGCATGCCCGCGGCGCAGGTGGTGCCGGAGACACGGATCGACGACGACGGCGCCGCGGTCCCGGCCGCTGAACCGGGCGGCGCCCCGCTGCTGTGCATCACCAACCTCTCGGGGTCGCCGCGTCAGGGGCTGCGCGTGGGGGTGCCGTCCGCGGGGGAGTGGACGGTGGTGCTGGACACCGATGCGACCGACTTCCACGGTGACGGCTGGCGGGAGCAGACCGGCCAGTCCGAGGTGATCGCGGCACACGAGGGCCAGTGGCAGGGCCAGCCGGCCCACGTCACGGTGAACGTGCCGGCGCTGACCACCCTGTGGCTCCAGCCGACCCTGGACACGACGGCCACGCCCTGAGGAGTGGTGCACGTCACGGCCGGGGGTGACGGCGCTGGAGCGTCGAACGGGGCGGGCCAGGCCGAAGGAATCCGCGAGAACAGGCGGAAACCGGCCGCCCACCCTTGACCGCACGCCGGGTGTCACCCCTGATTTTGTGTTCGGTGGGGTTCGTGTGTAGAGTTCCATCTCGTGCTCAAGAC
>NZ_JBQXFD010000019.1:0-37931 GCF_052615555.1 Micrococcus sp. EWR3.9.1 | reverse complement strand
CGGGGGTCCGGCCCTTCGTCATGCCGGGCGCGTCAGGCGCCGGCGGTGAGGCGGTCCGTCTCGTCCTGCCACAGCGCGGCCTGGGGACGCAGCGCGTCCTCGACGGCGCGGGCGTGGTGGGCGCAGAACTGGAGGGCACCGCCCGAGTGCAGCACGGCGCGGACGTAGGCCTGCGCGCCGCAGCGGTCGCAGCGGTCGGAACGGGTGAGGGCGGCCGGCTCGGCCACGGCGGTGATGGACATGGTGTCCTCCTCGGGTCTCTCGGGGCTGGAGGGCGACGACGCCGGTGGGGCGGGCCGGTCCTCCTCTTGTCCCATGGAACAGCAAGGATGGCAGGGAACTTCCCCGCGCGCCCGCCCCGCACCCGCGTTTCGCCACCCGCGTACGCAAGCAGCCGGGCCGGGCTGCCCAGGGACGTCCGGCCCGAACCCTGGCGTGTCCGGCCCGCGGAGTAGGCTGGACCGGCCGCCGTCGTCCACCGAAAGGCCCGCCCCGTGCCCGCGAACACCGAGTACAACGCCCGCCACCTCTCCGTGCTGGAGGGGCTCGAGGCCGTCCGCAAGCGGCCGGGCATGTACATCGGCTCCACCGATTCCCGCGGCCTCATGCACTGCCTCTGGGAGATCATCGACAACTCGGTGGACGAGGCTCTGGCCGGCTTCGGGCAGTCGATCGAGATCACCCTGCATCCGGACGGCTCCGTCGAGGTCGAGGACAACGGGCGCGGCATCCCCGTGGACGTGGAGCCGCGCACCGGCCTGTCCGGTGTCGAGGTGGTGTTCACCAAGCTCCACGCCGGCGGCAAGTTCGGCGGCGGTTCCTACGCCGCCTCGGGTGGCCTGCACGGCGTGGGCGCGTCGGTGGTCAATGCCCTGTCCTCGCGCCTGGACGTGCAGGTGCTGCGCGGCGGCAAGGTCCACCAGATGTCGTTCCGGCGCGGCGAGCCGGGCCGCTTCCAGGACGGGTCGCGCCCGTCGCCGGACGCCCCGTTCGAGCCGTCCACGGACGCCTCGCCGCTGGACGTCGTCGGGAAGGCCAAGCGCGGGCAGACCGGCACGCGCGTGCGCTACTGGGCGGACGAGCAGATCTTCGTGAAGGACGCGACGTTCTCCGCCGAGGAGCTCCAGGCGCGGGCGCGCCAGACAGCCTACCTGATCCCGGGCCTGCGGATCACAGTCAAGGACCTGCGCCGCCGACCCGGCACGCCCGGCGCCGACGGCCCGGTCGAGGAGGTCTTCCAGTACGACGGCGGCATCTCCGAGTTCGTGGAGCACCTCACGCCCGCCACCCCGGTGACGGACGTGTGGCGGATCCAGGGCTCCGGCACCTTCAAGGAGCGGGTCCCCGTGCTCGGCGAGGACGGGCGCACCTCCATGCAGGATGTGCAGCGCACGTGCGAGGTGGACGTCGCCCTGCGCTGGGACGTCGGCTACGACACCGTGTTCCGGTCCTTCGTGAACATCATCGCCACGCCCAAGGGCGGCACCCATCAGTCCGGGTTCGAGGCGGCACTGCTGAAGGTGTTCCGGGCCCAGGTGGAGGCCAACGCGCGCCGGCTCAAGGCCGGGTCGGACAAGGTGGAGAAGGACGACGTGCTGGCCGGCATGACCGCCGTCCTGACGGTGCGGCTCGCCGAGCCGCAGTTCGAGGGGCAGACCAAGGAGATCCTCGGCACCTCCGCGGTGCGGCGGATCGTCTCCCAGGTGGTGGAGAAGCAGCTGACCGCCCGCCTCACCTCCACGGCCCGCGCCCAGAAGCAGCAGGTGCACACGCTGCTGGAGAAGGTCGTCGCGGAGATGAAGTCGCGCATCTCCGCGCGCACCCACAAGGAGAACCAGCGGCGCAAGAACGCCCTGGAGACCTCGACGATGCCGGCCAAGCTGGCGGACTGCCGCAGCAACGACGTCGCCTCCTCCGAGCTGTTCATCGTCGAGGGCGACTCGGCGCTCGGCACCGCCAAGCTGGCCCGGTCCTCCGACTTCCAGGCCCTGCTGCCGATCCGGGGCAAGATCCTGAACGTGCAGAAGGCCTCCGTCTCGGACATCCTGGCCAATGCCGAGTGCGCGGCGCTGATCCAGGTCGTCGGGGGTGGTGCGGGGCGCAGCTTCGACCTGGATGCGGCCCGCTACGGCAAGGTCGTGCTGATGACGGACGCGGACGTGGACGGTGCCCACATCCGCACCCTCCTGCTGACGCTCTTCTTCCGCTACATGCGGCCCATGGTCGAGGCCGGGCGCGTGTACGCGGCCGTCCCGCCGCTGCACCGGATCGAGGCGGTGACCCGGGGCGTCAAGGAACGCGAGGTCATCTACACGTACTCCGAGCAGGAGCTGCACGCGACGCTCGCCCGCCTGGAGCGGGAGGGCCGCTCGTATCGCGAGCCGATCCAGCGCTACAAGGGTCTGGGCGAGATGGACGCGGACCAGCTGGCCGAGACCACCATGGACCCGCGCCACCGCATGCTCCGCCGCGTGAACATCGCCGAGGTGGAGGCCGCCGAGCGCGTCTTCGACCTGCTCATGGGTTCCGCGGTGGCCCCGCGCAAGGACTTCATCGTCTCCCACGCCGACGAGCTGGACCGCGCGCGCATCGACGCCTGACCCTCCGCTTTCGTTCGGGAAACGGCGGCGCGGCCGCCGCCGTTTCCCGAACGAAAGCGGCGTGACCCGCGCCGTTTCCCGAACGAAAGCTCGGGACGGGCGCTCGTTCCGGCCGCGGCGGGCGTCAGCGGTCGCGGTAGTACGCCGCGACGCGGTGCAGGCCCTCGTCGATGCTCACGGTCGGCGTCCACGAGAGGACCTCACGGGTGCGACGCTGGTCGAACCAGTGGGCGGTCGAGAGCTGCTCGGCGAGGAACTCGGTCAGCGGCGGCTCGCCGTCGTCGGAGCCGACGCCCCGGGACCGCAGCCCCAACAGATCCCGCTCCCACGCCCGCTCGATCAGGGCGCCGGCGCGCCGGGCCAGGCCCGCCGGGACGCGGCGTTCGGGCTCCGCGGCGCCGCCCGCCAGCGCGATCTGGCGGATCAGCTCGCCGACCGGTCGCGGCTCGCCGTTGGTGACCACGAGGGCCTCGCCGTGGTGCACGTCGGCCGCGGACACAGCCGCCACCACGGCCTCGACGGCGTTGGCCGTGTACAGCGTGTCGACCAGGGGAGCGCCCGTGCCGAGCACGGGCATTCGCCCGGCCCGCGCGCGCTGCACGATCCGGTCGGTGAGCTGCAGGTCCCCGGGCCCCCACATCAGGTGGGGGCGCAGCACCAGGACGCGGAAGTCGTCGCGGTCGGCGGCCAGGGCCAGTCGCTCGCCGGCCGCCTTCGTGCGCGCGTAGGGTCCGCGCGCGTGCTCGGGGCTGGCGGCTCCGGCGCCCTCGCCGACGATGGAGTCGCCGGCGTGCGCCACGGAGGGGGAGGAGACGTGGACGAAGCGTCGCACGCCGTGGCGCTGTGCGGCGTGCAACAGGATGCGCGTGCCCTCCACGTTCACGGCCTCGTACTCGTGCTCGGGGCCGGACACGGACACCTTCGCGGCCACGTGCACCACGGTGTCCGCGCCGGTCAGGGCCTCCTCGACGGCGGCCGGGTCGGTCACGGACCCGCGCACGTCCCGCGCACCGGGCACGCCCGACGGACGCCGCTGCAGGGTGGTCACGTCGTTGCCGGCATCGGCGAGCACCCGGGCGACGCCCGCACCCAGCAGCCCCGAGGCGCCGGTCACCAGGACGCGGCGCGACGCGAGGCGCTCGACGAGGTCGGGCATCCCGGCGGCGTCGAGGTCGACGTCGTAGCCGAAGCCGCTCACAGCGCACCCACCTTCCCGCCGGCGAGCACGGCCTCCGCCCAGTCGGCCACCCGGGCGCGGTCGATCTTGGAGTTGTGCCGGATGTCCGTGGGGATCTCATCGGCCACGAGCACCGCGGCCACCGGCAGCGGCTCGAGGGCCGCGCGCACGGCGGAGGCCAGCGCGGTCGGGGCGAGGCCCTGCTTGGGCCGGCCGTCCCGGTGGTGACCCGGGCGCCGCGCCGGGCGCGTGGCCGGCACGGCCGCCTCCACGACGACGACCACGGCCTGCGTGCCCCGGGGCCCGACGCCGACGACGGCGCTGCGTCGCACCGGCCCGAGCGCGTCGACGGTCTTCTCGGGCCCACCCGGACCGACCGGGCCCTCGGGCGTGGTGATCACGTGCTGGAGCCGACCCTCGAGCCAGACGCGGCCCTCGGCGTCGAAGTGGCCGACGTCGGCGGTGCGGTGCCATACCCGGCCGTCCCGCCGCCACAGCCCGTCGCGCTTGCTCTGCTGGTCGGTGTGCCAGAGCGCGTCGTAGCGGTCCTTCAGGTGGGGGGCGCTGACCACGATCTCGCCGAGGACGCCGTGGCCCCGCGCGGGGTCGAGGATGACGTCCTCGGCGCTGCCGTCCTCGAGCAGCGGCGCGATGGCCAGGGACACCGTGGGCAGCGCGGAGCCCACGCAGACGCCCTCGTCGTCGGCGGCGCGCAGGCGCTGCACCTCGGCGCCGTCGATGTCCGTGAGCAGCAGCCCCTCGGTCATGCCCCACGGCGTGTGGACCCGGGCGTTCGGCATCAGGTCCGAGACCTGACGCATCAGCTGCGGGTGCACGGGGGCGCCGGCCGAGAGCACGAGACGCACGGCGTCGAGCGCCTCGCGCCGGGGCGCGTCGAGGCCGTCGGCGGTCGCGACCACGTTCGCCAGGGCGGCGGGGGAGGCGAACAGCACGCTCGACTGCCCGGCGATCGCGGCGTCGGCCAGCTTCTGCGCGGTGAGGGTGGCTGGCTGGGTGACATCCATGTCCGGGGAGACGGACGCGGCGCCGAGGGCGGGTCCGAGCAGCGCGAACGGGGCGAAGCCGGCCAGCAGGGAGCCGCCCGGGCGGATGCCCAGGGTGCGGGAGATCAGCGCCACGAGGCGGCCCAGCCGCTCGTGCGTGTACACGACGCCCTTGGCCGGGCCCGTGGAGCCGGACGTGAACAGCACCGCGGCGTCCGCGTCCAGGGCGGGCTCGGGCAGCACGGTGCCGTACTCGTCGACGGCGTCGCCCGTGGCCGGGTCGCGGTGGCGGTCCACCATCGCGTAGAGCGAGTCGGAGACGTCGAGCAGGCGGCGCTGGGCGGCGCCCGGCTCGGTCACGGAGATCCGGGTGCCCGGCCAGGACTGGGCGCGGGCCAGCGTCAGACCGGGGGTGCGGCCGATGATCCAGCGGGGGCGGGCCGACTTCATCGCCCGGGTCATGCCCTTGACCCCGAGGCCCTGGTCCGCCACCACGGCGACGGCGCCCACGCGCAGCACGGCGTACAGGGCCGCCGACAGGTCGCGACCCGGCGGCACGAGCATGGCGACCCGGTCGCCCGGTCGCATGCCCGCGGCCCACAGCCCGGTCGCGAGGGCCGAGACCATCTCCTGCAGCTCACCCCAGGTGACGGCCACGGGGCGGCGGGCGGTGCCCACGAGCGAGCGGCCGGCCTGGGCGCCGGCCATGTCCACCAGCGCGGTGTACTCGCGGTGGTCCGAGCCGGGGGCGCCCCAGTCGCGCAGGTGGTCCCAGAGCCGGACCACGCCGGGCTCGCGGGCTCCGGGCTCCTCCCCGAGGTCCACCTCCAGGCCCGGGTCGGCGGCCGCGTCGGCGGTGGCGTGCGGGACGGGGCCCGGCAGCCCCGAGGCGGGGTCGGAGAGCTGGCCGCCGCGCAGCAGCTGGGCCCACTGCAGCAGGGGCGCGGTGATGTCGCGGTCGTCCACGAGCAGGTGCCCCGCCCGCTCGTAACGCTGCACGCGCGCGTGGGGCAGGCGGTCGCGGAGGTCGTCGAGGTAGCGGTCCAGGAAGACCGGGTCGTCGGCGCCCCACAGGATGAGGGCGGGCACGTCGGTGCGGCCCAGGGCGGCGAGGTCCTCGCCCACCCGCTGCAGTTCGGGATGGCTGCCGTGGCCGGGGTCGGCCGGGATGTCCGCGACGAAGCCGCCGACGCCGCCGCGTCGGGCCGCCGTGTCGTAGGGCAGGTGGTAGGCGGCCCGCGTCTCGCGGTCGAGGGCCGGGGTGGCGAGGGAGGTCGTCACGGAGAGGAAGGCGTCCGTGGTGACGGTGGAGGCCGGCAGGACGGGCCCGGCGAGGGCGGCCTGCAGCGGGGCGGGGATCGGCGCCCCCTCGGGCTGGTGGACCGCGGTGTTCAGGGTCGCGACGCCGGCCACCAGCTCCGGATGACGCGCCGCCCAGCCGAGGGACACGACACCGCCCCAGTCGTGGCCGAGCGTGATCAGAGGGTGGCCGGTGGCTGCCAGGTCGCGCAGCCCGAGAGCCGCCAGCAGGGCGTCCAGGTCGGCGATGCGGCCGCCCAGCGTGCGGTAGGTGTCGCCGGCACGGCCCATCGACGCGGCGGACGGGGAGCCCGCGTGCGCGAGGCGCTCGGAGAAGCCCATGTCCAGCTGGTCCGGCGCCACGACGCGCCACGCGGCCATGCCCCGGCGTGCCCGGCGCACGGTCTCCGCGAGCAGGGACCGCCACAGCCAGGACCACGTCGGGTTGCCGTGCACCGCCACGATCGTGCCGACGATCTCCGCCCCGGCCGCGGCGAGCACGGGACCGGTGTCCGCCACGTGCAGCGTCCGCACGGTCCCCTCCGGGTCCGCGGCGGAGCGGATCTCCACGAGGCGGGACCACGCCGGGTCCCAGCCGGGCAGTCGGTCGGCCGGCGGCAGGGCGGCGGGGGCGGCGGGGATCTGGGGCATGGCTCTGGCTCCTTCAGCTCACCATTCGATCTCGAGCATCGCGGTGTTCAGGCCCGAGCCCACGCCCAGGCAGACCACCGTGTCCCCGTCCTCCAGGGCGTCCATCTCCCGCACGAGGGTGATGGGCAGCGACGCCGGGCCGACGTTGCCCAGCGTGGGGAACGTCGTCGGGATGCGCGCCGGGTCCAGGTGGGCGGACTCCGCGATCGCGTCGGTGTGCATCTGCGAGACCTGGTGGGTGATGAACCGGTCGGCCTCCGGCCACGCCCACTCCGCCGGGACGTCGTGCCACGCGTCCATCACGAGCTCGAGACCGTCCTTGAGCAGGGCGGTGGAGTCGGTGTACATGCCGTGGTGGTCGCCCACGCACAGGCCGTGGTGGTCGGTGCCGGCGCGGGTGATCCCGCGGACGATCCGATGGGCGTCCGGGTGGTCCTCGATGCGGCCGACGACGGCGGCGGCGGCCCCGGAGCCCAGCGTCAGGGACGCGAACTGCTCCATGAAGTTGCCGCGGTGCGTGGTCTCGGCGTGCAGGTTGGCCACGGTGGCGGCCTGCACCTTCGAGGCGTCCTCGGCGGCGACCACGACCGCGTAGTCGATCTGGCCGGCGTCCACGAGGGTGGAGGCGAGCATGAGGCCGTTGACGAACCCGAGGCACGCGTTCGTGATGTCGAAGTTGGTCGCCGAGGTCGGCAGCCCCATGAGGTGATGGATCCGCACGGCCACGGAGGGCTCGAGCGTGGCCCGGGTGACCGACGTGTTCACGAGCAGGCCCACCCGCTCCCGGGGGACGCCGGCCTGCTCCAGGGCCGCGACGCCGGCGCGGGCGGCGGCCTCCTGGAAGTCCTCGGTCTCGTCCCAGTTCCGTCGGCTGCGCACACCGGCCACCCGCTCCAGGAGGGAGCCGGGCAGGCGCAGGCGGGTGAGCACCTCCGCCAGCTGGTCGTCGAGGTCCCGCGAGGTGACTTCGACGGGGGCCTCCACCTCGGTGACCGCCAGGAGGGCGGCGCGGGAGTACTCGTAGCTGGCGTTGCCGGACACGTTCGTCACCAGGACCAATCTGCGGGGGGTCGGGGGAGGGGGGCGCTCACCTGCGGTGAGACGACAGCCCACTGTATCGGAGGGGTCGGGCGGGGCGCCCATCCGGGGCGTCGATCGGCCCGAGGTGAACAGGCTCGCCCCGGACCGGGGTCAGTCCGCGGACACGGCCACGGCGTCGTCCTCGGCGGGCGGGACCGAGACGAGTTCGGGGGAGGCGCCGGCGCCGACGGCCTCGATGCGCTGGTCCACGGGCACGCCCGAGCCGTCCCGGCGCCCGTACTCGATCGGCAGCGCGCGGGCCACGCCGGCCCGGGAGGCCGCGAGCGCGGGCGCGGCGCCGATCCAGCCGAGCTCGAGGCCGCTCTCGCCCTTGAGCAGCCGGTGGGCGCGCACGCCGCCGGTGCCGCGGCCCTTGGCCGGATACTCCCCGAGCGGCGTGACCTTGACGGAGCCCGGGGCGGAGCCGAGCACGTCCGCCTCGCCGTCCGTCACGGTCACCACGACGGCGGGCCGAGGGTGGGCCGCGGCATCCGCACCGGTCTCGGTGAGGGAGGCGGCGGGGGCCACCCCGAACGCGAGCACCGTGTCGCCGGCGGCCAGCCGGATGCCCGCGACACCGCCGCCGGCCGGGCCCTGGGGGCGCACGGCGGAGGCGGCGTAGCGCAGCAGCTGGCCGGTGCGGGTGAGGAAGACGAGCTGGTCGGCCTCGTCCGGGGCGGGGGCGGCGCCGACCACCGCATCGCCGTCCTTCAGGGCGACGGCGTCGACGACCTGGCGGTTCAGGGGCCACTCCGGCCGGACGCGCTTGACGACCCCGTGGGCGGTGCCCAGCGCCAGGACGGCGTCCAGGGGGACCAGGGCCACGAGCGTCTCGCCCTTGGCCAGGGGCACCAGCTCCGCGGCGGGGAGGGCCGCGGTCATCGCCGGGGCCGCGGACGGCTCGCCGGCCGCCGGCAGGTCGACCGCCTGGAGGCGGTGCAGCGCGCCGGCGGAGGTGAGGGCCCCGATCTCGCCGCGGGCCGTCGTCGGGACCACGGAGGTGAAGGCGTCGTGTTTGCGGCGCCGGCCCTGCGGGGCGATCGGCGTGCGGTCCGCGGTGCGCAGCAGGCGTCCGGAGGTGGAGAGCAGGGCCCAGCACGCCGTGTCCGGGACCATCAGGTCCACCCCGGCCTCCGCGGCGCCGGCGGGGGTGGGCCCGGACGGCGCGGGCCCGGCGGCGGGGGCCGCGGCGGTCTCGGCCTCGAGCAGGACCGTGCGCCGGTCGTCGCCGTGCTCGTCGGCGACGGCCTGCAGCTCGGCCGAGACCACCTCGCGCAGCCGCGCGTCGGAGGCCAGGATCGCCTCGAGCTCGGCGATCGCGGCCTGCAGCTCGTCGCGCTCGGCCTCCAGCTCGATGCGGGAGAACTTCGTCAGCTGGCGCAGCCGCAGCTCCAGGATGTGGTCGGCCTGCACCTGGGTGAGGTCGAAGACGCCCATGAGGCGGGTGCGCGCGGCCGCGGTGTCGTCCGAGGAACGGATGATCTCGATGACCTCGTCGATGTCCACGAGCGCCAGCAGCAGGCCCTCGACGAGGTGGAGGCGGTCGCGGTGCTTGCCGAGGCGGTGCCCGGTGCGGCGCCGCACCACGTCCAGACGGTGGTCCACGTAGACCCGCAGCAGGGGCAGCAGGCCCAGGGTCTGCGGCTGGCCGTCGACGAGCGCGACGTTGTTGATCCCGAACGTCTCCTCGAGCGGGGTGTGCCGGTACAGGGCGGCCAGCACGGCCTGGGGGTTGAACCCGGACTTGAGCTCGATCTGCAGGCGCAGCCCGTTCTTGCGGTCCGTCAGGTCCACGACGTCGGCGATGCCGCTGAGCTTCTTCGCGTCGACGCCGGCCTTGATCCGCTCGATGACCTTCTCGGGGCCGACGCCGTACGGAAGCTCGGTGACGATCAGGCCGGTGCGGCGAGCGGTGACCTGCTCCACGTCGACGGCGGCCCGCATGCGGAACGTGCCGCGGCCGGTCGCGTAGGCGTCGCGGACGCCGTCGAGCCCCACGATCCGGCCGCCCGAGGGCAGGTCGGGGCCGGGGATGTGGGCCATGATCGCCTCGAGGTCCGCCTCGGGGTCCGCGAGCAGGTGGCGCGCGCCCGCCACGACCTCGCGCAGGTTGTGCGGAGCCATGTTCGTGGCCATGCCGACGGCGATGCCGGTGGTGCCGTTGACGAGCAGGTTGGGGTAGGCGGCGGGCAGCACGGCCGGCTGCTGAAGCTGGTTGTCGTAGTTGGGGACGAAGTCCACGGTGCCCTCGTCGAGGTCCGCGGTGAGCGCCAGGGCGGCCGGGGCCATGCGGGCCTCCGTGTAGCGCGGAGCCGCGGGGCCGTCGTCGAGCGAGCCGAAGTTGCCGTGCCCGTCCACCACGGGCAGGCGCAGGGAGAACGGCTGGGCCAGGCGGACCATCGCGTCGTAGATCGCGGCGTCGCCGTGGGGGTGCAGCTTGCCCATCACCTCGCCCACCACACGGGCGGACTTCACGTGGCCGCGGTCCGGGCGCAGGCCCATGCGGGACATCATGTAGAGGATGCGCCGCTGCACCGGCTTGAGGCCGTCGCGGGCGTCCGGCAGGGCGCGCGAGTAGATCACCGAGTAGGCGTACTCGAGGAAGGACGCCTCCATCTCCTCGGAGACGTCGACGTCGACGATGTTCTCCTGCTCCAGCGGCAGCGGGCGCGGGGCGTCCTGCTCGGCGGGGCGGGAACGGGATGAACGGGCCATCATGGTGGTCGGGGAGTCCTCACGGCGTCGGGGATTGTCTACAGTGATCCTATGGGTGAGACTGAAGCCGACCGCGGATATCCCTCCCATTGGGAGGCCGATGTGGTGCTCCGTGACGGCGCCACGGCCCACCTGCGGCCCATCTCGCCCGAGGACGCCGCCGAGCTGCAGCGCATGCATGCCGGGCAGTCCGAGAACTCCATCTACCTGCGCTACTTCACGTACAAGTCCGAGCTGAGCGCCAAGGACCTGGACCGGTTCACCCACGTGGACCACCGGGACCGGGTGGCGTTCGTGATCACCCGCGGCGGCCGCCTGCTCGGCGTGGGCCGCTACGACCGGTACGGGGACTCCGACGCCGCGGAGGTCGCCTTCAACATCTCCGACGCCGCGCAGGGCCGCGGACTGGGCTCCATCCTCATGGAGCACCTGGCCGCGGCCGCCCGCGAGAACGGCATCCGCCGCTTCACCGCCGAGGTCCTGCCCGAGAACCGCAAGATGCTCTCGGTGTTCCAGGAGTCTGGCTTCGAGGTGACCCGCCGGTTCGAGGACGGCGTCGTGGCCGTCGAGTTCCCCATCGATCCCACCGCCCGGTGGCGCGCCGTCGTCGAGTCCCGCGAGCACCGGGCCGAGTCCCGCAGCGTCGCCGAACTGGTCGAGCCCGCCTCCGTGGCCGTGGTCGGCGCCTCCCGCGATCCGCAGGCCGTCGGCTCGCTCGTGCTGCGCCACGTCCTCGAGGCGGGCTTCACGGGCACCGTCCACGCCGTGAACCGCGCCGCCGAGGACGTCCAGGGCCTCACCGCCCACCGCTCCCTGGCCGACATCGGCGAGCCGGTCGACCTCGTCGTCGTCGCCGTGCCCGCCGACGAGGTCGAGGCCCTCATCCCCGAGGCCGCCGCGGCCGGGGCCCAGGGGCTCGTCGTCCTCACCTCGGGCTACGCCGACGCCGGCGCCGAGGGACTCGATGCCCAGCGCAGCCTGGTCTCCCTCGCCCGCGCCCACGGCATGCGCGTGATCGGCCCGGCCTCCACCGGTCTGGTCCGCACCGACCCCGCGATCCGCCTCAACGCCTCCCCGTCCCCGGGCCTGGCCCAACGCGGCCCCGTCGGCCTGTTCAGCCAGTCCGGCGCCGTCGGCGCCATGGTCTCCGCCGGCGTCAAGCGCCGCGGGGTGGGGATCTCCACCTCGATCAGCGCCGGCAACCGGGCGGACGTCTCGGGCAACGACGCCATGCAGTTCTTCGAGGCGGACCCCCACACCGCCGCCGTCGGCGTGTACCTGGAATCGTTCGGCAACCCGCGCAAGTTCTCCCGCATCGCCCGGCGGCTCTCCCGCACCAAGCCCGTCGTGGTGGTCCGCTCCGACGTCACCGGGCGCTTCCTGCCCCCGGGTCACGAGACCCGCACCACCCAGGCCCCCGAGGGCACCGTGGACTCGATGCTCGACCAGACCGGCGTGCTCGAGGCCCACACGCACGAGGCCATGCTCGACATCCTCATGGCCGTGGCCAGCCAGCCATTGCCCACGGGCCACCGCGTCGTGCTCGTCGCCGACTCGCTCGCCCTGGACCGGGTGGGCCGCGACGCCGCGGCCGAGGCCGGTCTGGAGGTCACGGCCACCGTCGGCCTCGTCGGCAGCGAGCAGGGCATCGCCCCGCCCGCCGAGGCGCTGGTCTCCGCCGTCCGGGACGCCGTCCGCCACGAGCAGGCCGACGCCGTCGTGGTGCTGGCCCGCCTCGGCCTGCACCAGGCGGACGACGAGCCGGAGCGGCTGGCCCACGCCCTCGCCGACGCGACCCGGGACGCCCGCATCCCCGTGCTCGGCTGCCTGACCGACGTCGTCTCCCCGCGCTACCGCGGCGCCACGCTCGGCGCCGCCGGGCCCGTCGACGACGACGCCGAGCCCGGCTCCCTGCAGCCCGGCCTGCCCTTCTACCCGTCGCCGCAGCAGGCCATGACCGTGCTCGGCGCTCTCGCGGACTACGTCCACTGGCGCCGCCAGGAGGTCGGCGAGCCGCTCGAGCCGACCGGCGTGCACCCGCACGAGGCCGAGGAGCTCGTGGAGGCGGCCGCCGCGCGCGCCGAGGGCACCGAGCTCGTCCGGCTCTCCGACGAGGAGACCGAGACGCTGCTGGGCCACTACGGGATCACCGTGCTGCCCTCGGCCCGGTTCGAGACCGCCGACGAGGCCGTGGCGGCCGCCGAGCGGCTCGGATTCCCCGTGGCACTCAAGGCCGTGGACCCCCACCTGCGGCACCGACTCGACCTGGGCGGCGTCCGCCTGAACGTGGTGGACGCCGACTCCCTGCGCCGCAACGTCGAGCACATGCGCCGTCTGCTCGCGCCGTTCGGCGTGCGCGAGCTCGAGGTCCAGGCCATGGCCCCCGCCGGGCAGGCCTGCATGCTCACGGCGCTCGAGGACCCGCTGCTGGGCCCCGTGGTCTCCTTCGGCATCGCCGGCGACGCCACGGACCTGCTGGGGGACTGGGTGCACCGCGTGCCCCCGCTCACGGACCGGGACGTGGCCCGCATGGTCCGCGCCCCCCGCGCCGCCGTGAAGCTGCGCGGCACCGGCGGGGTGCCCCCCGTCGACCTCGCCGCGCTCGAGGACCTCGTGGGCCGCGTCAGCGTCCTCAAGGACGACCTGCCACAGGTCGCCCGCCTGCGCTTCGCGCCCGTGCTGGCCGCCCCCGAAGGCGTGACGGTGCTGCAGGCCGAGGTGCACGTCGCCAACGCGGCCCGCCGCACCGACTCGGCCCGGCGCGCGCTGCGCGGCCGCTGACCGGGCTGCCCACAGCGGGCCCGGACGGCCCGGCACCGGACCCGTAGCATGGGGGACATGAGCCCGTTCCGCAGGAGTCACGAGCCCGGCCGTCCCGACCACCGCCCCGGCGCCCCCGAGGCCGAGGGCCGGCAGCGCGAGGCCCGCACCCTGGACGGCAGTGGCGGCCTCGACGCCTCGCTCGTCCGCGCCGGCTTCTACCCGGACCTCGTGGCGCACGCCATCGCCGTCGAGCTCGAGGGCCGCACCCCGGACGCGCACCTCGTCCACGTGGACACGCACTTCGACTACGAGGAGATCCACCGGCACATCACGGCCCTCGTGCTCGCCGGGGACACCCTGCTGGCCGTCCACCTCGACGACCACGCCGCCGACCCGGCCGGCCAGGCGGTCCTCGCCCAGGTCTCCACCGAGATGGTCCCGGTCCGCGCCCTCGGCTCCGTGGTCCTGACCACGGGCCACGCCGACCCCGCCCGCTTCCGGCCGTCCGACCCCGTGGCCGAGATGACCCTCGGGCTGTTGTGGGCCGGCGGCCAGCGCCTGGATCTGCAGCCCGCCGGCTGCGCCGACCCCCAGTGCGACCTCGACCACGGCTACACCGGCACCGCCACCCGTGAGGACCTCGTGATCCGCGTCGCCGCCGACGCCGACGGGCAGGGGGCCGTCGACGGCGCCCTGGCCTTCGCCCGGGCCCTGCGCCGCGCCCACCTGGCGGCCACCACGTGACGGGGCCCGCCCTCCCCGCGGGTGTGGTCCCCGCCGACCGTGCCCTGCGCTCCGTCCTGACCTCCGCCGCGGCCGCCCTCGGCGTCCCGGGCTGTGAGAACGCGCTCGCGGTCCCGGCGGGCCGCCGCGTGGTCGTCGCCCTGGTGGACGGCCTCGGACGGTCCCTGCTGAAGCGCTTCGGCGGCCACGCCCCCACGCTGCGCTCGGCGATGGCCGACGGCGGCCGCGTCCTCGAGGTGGCCGTGCCCACCACGACGGCCGCCTCCCTCACGAGCCTGGGCACCGGGCTGGACGTCGGGGAGCACGGCGTGGCCGGCTACGACGTGCTCGACCCGGACCGGGACGTGGTGATCAATCAGCTGGGCGGCTGGGACGAGGCCACCGACCCGGTGGGGTGGCAGCCGAAGCCCACCGTGTTCGAGCGTGCCGCCGCGGCCGGCGTGGACGCCGTCACGGTCTCGCTGCCCGCCTTCGAGCGTTCGGCCCTGACGCGGGCGGGGCTGCGCGGCGGCCGGTTTGTGGCCGGTCGCACCCTGATCGCCCGCGCCCAGGCCGCCGAACGCGCGCTGAAGGACGCCCGCGTGCCCACGCTCGTCTACTTCTACGTCAACGAGCTGGACAGGGCCGGCCACCGGGACGGCGTGGGCTCGGACCGGTGGCTGCACGCCCTCGAGGAGATCGACGCGGCGGTGCGGCGCCTGGTGGACCGCGTGCCCGCCGGGACGGTGGTGCTCGCCACCGGCGACCACGGCATGGTCGACGTGCCGCCGTCGCGCCGCGTGGACTACGCCGCCCTGGATGAGGCCGGGGAGCTCGCCGACGCCGCGCTGCTCGAGGGGGTCGCGCACACCGCGGGGGAGCCCCGCCTCGTGCAGCTGCACTTCCGGTCCGACGCGGGTCCGGACGTGCGCGCGAGGGTGCGGCGCGCCTGGGCCGAGCGCTACGGGGCGCACGCGTGGGTGCTCACGCGGGACGAGGCCGTCGACGCTGGCTGGTTCGGCGCCGTCGTCGAGGACCGGGTCCGTGCCCGCATCGGGGATCTGCTCGTCGCCGTGCACGGGGATCTGGCCCTCTACGACGGCCGGCGGGTGCCCCCGCACGCCTTCGAGATGGTGGGCCAGCACGGCGCGCCCACGCGCGCCGAGCGGGAGGTCCCGCTGCTCACCTGGCACCGCTGAGCCCGCCCCGGGGCCGGGCCGGGGTCAGTCGCCCTTGCGGCCGAAGACGATCTCGTCCCAGCTGGGCACGGACGCGCGGCGAGCGGCCGAGCGGGCCCGGGGGCGCGGCGTGACGGTCGGCATGGCAGGGCGCGCGGCACGCTCGCGGGGCGCGGGCTCCGCCCCCTCGTCCTCGACACCCGCGTCCGCGACCTCCGCGTCCGCGACGTCTGCGGCAGTGTCCTCGGCGCGGTCGATCTCGGCGGCCGGTTCCGGCTCGTCGACGACCGGGGCGTCGTCGGCGGTCGTCAGGGCCCCCTCGGCGTCGACCGGGGCGAGCCGCTCGGGCGCCTGGGCGGCCTCGCGCCGACTCCGGTCCTGGTGCTCGCGGGCGATCAGGTGGGCCAGCGCGTCATCCGACTCCAGGTCCGCGCCCACGCGCTGACCCCGGCGCACCCGCAGGATCTCCAGCAGGTCGGCGTCGCGGTCGGCGGCCGGGGAGTGCGCACCCGCGGGGGTCACGGCGTCCTCGGCATCCACGTCGTCCGTCACCGGTTCGGCCGCGGGGGCGCGGGGCACCAGGTCCCAGGCCTCCGCCTCGGACAGGGCGCGGGCCCAGGCGTTCTCGGGTTCTAGGTGGCGTCCGGCCGGGCGGAACGTCCAGAGCGCCGGCGGCTCCTCGCGGGTGGGCAGACCCCTCGCGCCGGCCACGGCGAACCGGGCGGCCACGGTCCAGCCGGCCTGGTCCTCGCGCCACGCGTCCCACTCGAGGCTCGCCTCGTCCACGCCCAGCTCGGCGAGCCGGTGCGCGGCGAGCTCGCCGAGCGTCGTGGGGCCGCCGTCCTGGACGAGGTCCGAGTAGAGGTCGGGCCCGCCGACCCAGACCTCGACGGCGCGGGCCTGCCGGGCGATCCAGTCGCGCTCGGCCAGGACGGGGTGACCGTAGGTGCGGATGCGCGAGAAGGCGTTTCCACTCTCCCGGGCCACCTGCTCCACGGAGGCGCCCGCACGGATGCGCTGCTGGATCTCCCGGGGGGTGAGGGGCTCGGCCTCGTGGGTCGCGGCGGCCTTGATGGACTCCTGGTCGGTCAGCGGCGCCGGGGTCGGGCCGTCTGCGGTCTCATCGTCGGCCGCGGGCTGCGGGTCGATGCGGGGGGTGAGCGCGAGGTCCTCGTCCGGACGGGTCGGGCCGGAGGGCACGTCGGGAGCCCGCTCGCCCTCCTCCGCGGACTCGTCGGCGTGCCTCGCCGCGTCCACCGGCCCCTCGGCGTCCTCCTCGGCGACGTCCATCTCGGTCATGTCGTGCCAGGCCGCGGGGCCGTCCTCGGACCGTCGCACGGCCTCGGGCGCACCACCCTCGAGAACCAGCCGGCGCAGATAGGGGGAGAGAGCGAGCGTGTGCTCCTCACCCTCGGGCCCCGACAGGCGCAGCGCGTCGCCGTCCTCGGTGGGTCCGGTCAGTCGCAGCTCTGCCATGGCGGTGGTCCCTCCGACGTCGTGTTCTGGTCACCGGGCGTGCGGACGCCCGGCCGGGCATGCCCCGATCCTAGCCGCCGGGCCGCAGACCACGGCCCGGGCGAGGGACGAGCGGCCGCGGGAATCCGCCCTGGGCGAGCACGCCCGTCAACATTTGGCACGGGTTCGGCCATGGTGCACAATCTACGCGCAACGGCGCAGGCCGGTGATGCGTGGCCCGTCCACGACGCCGTCCGCGCAGTGCCGGCACCGGTCCCGGTGCCGTCCCCCACCAGCGGAGCGTGAAACCCCATGGCCACTGACTACGACGCCCCTCGCAAGAACGAGGAAGAGCTGAGCCAGAACTCCATCGAGGAGCTGAAGGCACGGCGCACGGACACCCAGTCCGCCGTCGTGGACGAGGACGAGGCGGAGGCCGCCGAGGAGTTCGAACTGCCTGGCGCCGACCTCTCGGGTGAAGAGCTGATGGTGCGGGTGCTGCCCGCCCAGTCGGATGAGTTCACCTGCGCCTCCTGCTTCCTGGTCCGCCATCGCTCGCAGGCCGCGCGTGAGAAGAACGGCCTGATCTACTGCACCGACTGCGAGGGCTGAGCCCCCGCCGCCGGGGCGGTCAGCGGTCCTCGGCCGCCCCCTCCTGCCGGGCCATGGCCCCGCCGAGGGCCGCGACCAGCTCCTCCGGACGCCGGGTGCTGGTCAGCCAGTAGGGCGTGCGGTCGCGCTCGTCGGTCAGCTGGATCCGCACGACGGGCGCGATCCAGCCGCGCAGGTTCACGAAGGCCAGCCCGTGCAGCAGCGGGCCGCGCTGGGCCCGGGCGTCCTCGCCGCGATACCCCGTGACCTGACCGACGTGGTGCCGTTCGATGCTGGCGCGGCCCACCTGGAGGGTGCGTTCGCGCACCACGATGCGCGGGGTGGTGGCCACCAGGAGCAGGGCCTCGACGGCGAAGAACACGACGGCGGCGGCGATGCCCAGCCCGAGGTCGATCGGCGCGAACACGAGGATCGTCAACGCCGCCAGCATGAGCGCCACGGCCCAGACCCCCGGGGAGGGCGTCAACCGCTCCTCGAACAGGACCGGATCGGGTCCCGCCGCAGCGCCCTCGGGGGCGCGGCGGGAGGCATCGGCGACGGGGTGCTGCTGGGGATCACGCATGGGTCCCAGCTTCCCACATCCGGACTCCGGTCCCGCCGCGCGGCACCGGCGAGGGCGCCCGCCCGACCGCCTCGACGCGGCCCCGGGCCGACGGGTGCTCGTGTAGGGTCGGGCCTCGTGACCGACTCCGCCGAGCTGCCCGTGCCCCTGCACGCCCTCGATCCGGGCCTGGCCCCGCCCGCCTACGCGCAGCCGGGCGACGCGGGCGCGGACCTGCGCACCGCCGTCGACGTGACCCTGGCCCCGGGCGAGCGCGCCCTGGTGCCGACCGGCGTGGCGTTGGCCATCCCGGAAGGCCACGCGGGGTTCGTGCACCCCCGCTCGGGTCTCGCGGTCCGTCGCGGCCTGACCATCGTCAACGCCCCGGGCACCATCGACGCCGGCTACCGCGGCGAGATCAAGGTGCCCCTGATCAACCTGGACCCGACCGAGCCGATCGTGCTGCGCCGCGGCGACCGGATCGCCCAGCTCGTGCTGCAGCCGGTCGTGCGCGCCCGCTTCGAGCCCGTGGACGTGCTGCCCGACTCCGAGCGCGGGGCCGGCGGCTTCGGCTCGACCGGCGGCTTCACCGCCGACACCACCCCTGGGAGGACGTCGTGATCTTCGGACGCAACCGCACCGTGCGCCACGAGCAGGTCAGCCTGCCGGACGAGCTGCTGGAGGAGCGCGACCTCGAGATCGCCGCCGCGCCGGCAACCGCCGACGTCGGTCCGCACGACGTCGCCACCCGCCCGGATCCCGCCGGCATGATCGACCTGGGGTCGCTGCGCCTGAGGGCCGTCCAGGGCATGAAGCTGCGCCTCGACGTCGAGGACGCGACGAAGCGGATCGTCGCCGCCACCATCAGCCTCGGACGCTCGGCCCTGCAGGTCCAGGCGTTCAGCGCCCCCCGTCGCACGGGTCTGTGGGACGACCTGCGCGCCGAGCTGCACGACTCCCTGTCGACCACGGCCCACGCGACCGTGCAGGAGCAGACCGGCCGTTTCGGCGTCGAGATCCTCACGCGCGTGCCGGCGGCGCTGCCGGACGGCTCGCCGGGGTGGAACGTCGCCCGGTTCGTGGGCGTGGACGGACCGCGCTGGTTCGTCCGCGGCGTGTTCCACGGCGAGGCCGCCTTCCAGCCGGAGGCCGCCGAGCCGCTGGAACAGGTGTTCTCCGACCTGGTCGTGGTGCGGGGCGACGAGCCGCTCCCGCCGCGCGAGCTGCTGCCCCTGCGTCCGCCGCCCAACGCGCGCCCGCTGCAGCGTCGTCGCCCGGCCCCGGACGAGGGCCGGGACGTGCTCGCGGACACCGCCGCCGGCCCGGGGGACGGCGCGGCACCGGAGGCCACCGGGCTGCCCGAGCGCGGTCCGGAGATCACGGAGATCCGGTGAGTCCCGCCGTCGCCCCCCGCCCGGTCGGGCCCGCCGGCCGCATCGAGCGCCGCGGCGTCATCGCCTCCGTCACGCTGCCCGGTGCGGACGAGGCGACCGTCTTCCGCGCGGCCCTGGCCGACCGCCTGCCCGCACCCGGGAGCATGGCGCCCGCCGAGACGCTGCAGCTGGTCTGGCACGGGCGGCGCCGCGTGCCCGGCGTCATGCCGGGGGAGTGGCTGACGGTCCGCGGCCGCGTCACCCAGATGGACGGCGTGCCCACCCTGCACAACCCCGAGTTCGACCTGGTCGACGCGCCCGGCGCCACGCTCTGAGCACGGCCCCGAGAGGAGAGCCCATGACCGAGCCGCACGGCCCCGCCACCGCCGCCCCGGACGGCGCCGGCCCCCTGCCGTCTCGAGCCCGTCTGGACGAGCGCGGCCGCCTCGACGCGCTGGGCAGCGTCGGTGGCTGGCGCGGCATCGTCGAGGCCTCCCTGCCCACCCTCGTCTACATGGTCGGCTACGTCGCCACCCAGCAGGTGTGGCCCTCCGGCGTGGCGGCCGTCGTGGTCGCACTCGTGCTGGGCGTCGCGCGCCTCGTCCAGCGCCAGTCGCCGGTCCAGGTGCTGGCCGGCCTCGCCGTCGTCGTCCTGTCCGTCGTGGTCTCCCTGACCACCGGCCAGGCCCGCGACTACTACCTGTGGGGCTTCGTCACCAACGCCGCCTATGGCCTCGCGTTCGCGGTGTCCGCCCTCGTGGGCTGGCCCGCGGCGGGCCTGGTGCTCGGCCTCGTGCGCGCCGAGGGAACCCGCTGGCGGGCCCACCGGCGTCGGCGCCGCGCCTACGCCGCGGCCACCTGGATCCTCGTGGCCGTGTTCGCGCTGCGCCTGGCGGTGCAGGTGCCCCTCTACCTCGGGGACGCCGTCACCGCGCTCGGGGTGGCCCGCCTGGTGATGGGCCTGCCGCTCTATGCCCTGGGGCTCTGGCTCGCCTGGTCCGTCAGCTCGCCCGGTCAGGACGACGGCGTGCCGGCGGACTCCGCCGCCTCCGAACGCCCCTGAACGCGGCCCTCGCCGACGAGGAGGCGACGCAGGGCCGGCTCGGCGGAGCTGGCGGCCAGGAAGAAGAGCTCATCGCCCACCTCCAGGACCTCGTCCGCCGACGCCTGCCGGGGGGCGCCGTCGCGCACGACCGCCACGAGCGGAGCCTCCTGGGGCCAGGACACGGTGCCGATGCGCCGGCCCTCGAGCCAGTGCTCCGCCGGAACCCGGAACTCGGACAGCGCCGCGCCGCCGGCCTCCAGTCTGAGCAGACGCACGAGGTCCCCGGTCTCGACGGCCTCCTCCACGAGCGCCGTCATGATCGAGGGGGTGGACACGGCCACGTCCACACCCCACGACTCGTCGAAGAGCCAGTCGTTGAGCGGGTTGTTGACGCGGGCCACGGTGCGGCCGACGCCGAACTCCGAGCGGCTCAGCAGGGAGCACACGAGGTTGACCCGGTCGTCACCGGTCGCCGCGACGAGCACGTCCGCCTCCAGGGCGCCGCACTGCTCGAGCACGGTCAGGTCGCACGCATCCCCGAGGACGAGGCGCGCGCCGCCGACGTCGGCCTTGCGGGCCGCGTCCGTGCGCGCCTCGACGACGACCACCTCGTGGCCGTGCGCGTGCAGCTCCCGCGCGATGGAGGCGCCCACGGCGCCCGCTCCGGCGATAACAGCCCTCATGCCCGTCCCTCCTCGTCCTCGTCCGCGCCGTCCGGCACGCGTGCCTCGCCCTGCAGGGCGGCCTCCACCCGGTCCCGGCGGTCCACCGGGTAGACGGCGTGCAGCACGTCGCCCTCCTGCAGGCGGTCGCCCGGCCGGGGCAGCTGGCCGTCGCCGAGCCGGGTGAGGTAGGCGATGCGCATCCCCACCGTGGACTCGACGTCGCTCAGCCGGCGGCCCCACCACGAGGAGTGGGGGACCAGCTCGGTCACGAGCAGCCGGCCGGAGGCGTCGCGGTGCTCCGCGGCGGCGGTGCCGGCCGGCAGCAGCCGGTGCAGCACCTGGTCGGCCGTCCACTGGATCGAGGCGACCGTGGGGATGCCCAGGCGCTGGTACAGCCGGGCCCGGTCGGCGTCGTAGATGCGCGCCACCACGTGGTCCACGTGGAAGGTCTCGCGGGCCACGCGGGCGGCGATGATGTTCGTGTTGTCGTCCGCGGTCACGGCCGCCAGACCCTGCGCGCGGTCGATGCCGGCGGCGAGCAGCGCGGAGCGGTCGAAGCCCACGCCGGCCACGAGCTCGCCGGAGAAGCCGGGGGCCAGCCCCTCCACGGTCCGCGGGTCGCGGTCCACGAGGGCGACGCCGTGACCGGCCGCGTCCAGCGCGGCCGCCAGCCGGGTGCCCACCCGTCCGCCGCCGACGATCACGTAGTGGGCCATGCCCGTCCCTGCCTCTCGTGCGGTGCTCCGTGCGCCGGGGAGCCGACGCGGGCTCCATCCTCGCATCCGGCGGGCACGTCCGGGAGTATCCGCGTCGCCCCAGCACCCGGGCCCGGCGGGAGTACCGTGGTGCGGTGGCCACGCTGTCCTCCCTCCTGCGCCGCGGCCTCCTCGGTCGCCCCGTGACGTCGCACGCCGCCGACGAGCCCCGCATGAACCGGTGGCGGGCGCTGCCTGTGACGTCGTCGAACGCCTTGTCCTCCCTCGCCTACGCCCCGGACGAGATCATCCTCACCCTGGTCGCCGCCGGCACGTCCGCGCTCGCGCTCGGACCCGCCGTCGGCTGGGCCGTCGTCGCGGTGATGCTGCTCATCGTCGCGTCCTTCCGCGCCGCGGTCGCCGCCGTTCCGCACGGCGGCATCTACCACATGGCCGGCACGAAGTTCGGCCCGAGGGCCGGTGTCGTCGCCTCGGCCGCGCTCCTGCTGGACTTCGTGTTCACCGCCGCGGTCTCCGTGGCCGCCTTCGCCCACTTCGTGGCGGCGTTGGCCCCCGGACTCACCGTCGGCAGCCGCGTGCTGGTGGCCTCGGCCGCGCTCGTGGGCGTGCTGCTGGCCGCGCTCCGCGGGGTGCGGCTGTCCCGGTGGGTGCTGCCCGTGCTCGTGAGCGTGTTCGTCGCCCTGACCGCGCTGCTCGTCCTGGCGGGTCTGTGGCAGGAGGGCCGTGGGCTGCTCGGCGCGGCGCCGACGGCCGGGTGGACGCAGGAGGGCGCCGGGGTCGGCGGGACCGTCGGCACCGTGGCGACGGCGCTGCTCGCCCTGCGCGCGTTCAGCGCGGGATCGGTGCTGCTCACCGGCGTCGAGGTGCCGGTCTCGAGCACCCGCCTGATGGCCCGGCCGGCCGTGCCCACGGTGCGGTGGGTGCTCACCGTGATGGCCCTCACCCTCGGCGCGCTGACCGTGGGCGTCATGCATCTGGCCCAGCGCACCGGCGTCGTCGTCGGGCTGGAGCTGGAGAACCTCCGGGACGCCGCGGGCGGGGAGGTCACGCTCGACCGCGCCCCCGCCCCCGTGCTCGCCCAGCTCGCGGACACCGTGTACGGCCCGGGCAGCGTCCTGTCCGTCGCCACCATCGCGGCCACCGCCCTGCTCCTGCTGTTCGCGGCCAAGTCGGCGTTCCGCTCGTTCCCCGCCCTGGCCGCGCGCGTGGCCGAGGACGGCTACCTGCCCCGGCAGCTGAGGGTCCGCAGCGACCGGCTCGTGCACACGTGGAGTGTCCTCGGGATGGGGGCCGCTGCCCTCTCGCTCGTGCTGATCTTCGAGGCCCGGACCGCTCTGCTCGTGCAGCTCTACGTCATCGGAGTGCTGCTGGCCTTCACACTTGCGCAGGCCGGCATGCTGAGGCTGTGGCGCCGTCGGCTCGTGCACACGCCGGGCGCCCGGGCCCGCGCGGCCGTCCGGCTGCGCCTGATCATCACGTCGGTGGCCTGGGTGGTCACGGCGCTGGCGGGCGTCGTCGTCCTGGTCACCCGCTTCACGCAGGGCGCGTGGGTGGCGCTGCTGGCGATCGTGCTCGGCTCGCTGGTGATGGGGCGGATCCGCCGCCACTACGCGGACGTGGACCGCGAGCTCGCACCGGACCCCCAGGACGACGCGCGGGCCCTGCCCTCGCGGGTCCACGTGGTGGTCGTCGTGACCACGCTGGACCGGCCGGCACTGCGGGCGCTGGCCTACGCCCGTGCGTCGCGGCCGTCCTCGCTCGAGGCCGTCGTCGTGGACGCCGAGCGCGCCGCCACCCTGGAGGTGATCGACGCCTGGGAGCGTGCCGGCCTGCCGATGTCGCTCACCGTGATCGCCTCGCCCTACCGCGACACGGTGGCCCCCCTGGTGCGGCATGTGCGCGAGCACCGACGCCGTTCCCCGCGGGACCTGACCATGGTGTTCATCCCGGAGTACGTGGTCCGGCCGGGCTGGCGCACGCTCCTGCACAACCGGACCGCCACCCGCCAGACGCGGCGACTGCAGCGGGAGCCGGGCGTGATGGTGGGCTCGGTGCCGTGGCAGGTCCACGAGGGCCAGGGCTCTTGACCGCCCCGGCGCCCCCGGGGAGCGGCGGATGACGCCGTCCGACGGCGCGCCCACGATCGAGGCGACACAGCCGCATCGGTCTGCAAGGATGATGATGATCTGACCAGTCGATGCTCAGGGCAAGACCTGAAGCGCGCTGCGATGCGAGAGGAGCCAGACATGGCAGTCGTCGACACGTCCACAGACGTCACCGGGATCGGGAGGACCATCGAGGTGGAGGTCGGGGCCATGGCCCACGGCGGCCACTGCGTGGCCCGGCACGAGGGGCGGGTCGTCTTCGTGCGCCACGCCGTGCCCGGCGAGAAGGTCCGGGTGGCCCTGACCGAGGCCGAGGACGGGGCCCGCTTCTGGCGCGGCGACGTCGTGGAGGTGCTGCGGCCCTCCGAGTTCCGCCGCATCCACCAGTGGAAGCTCGCGGACATGCTGCGCGCCCACGCCTCGGGTCGCCCGCCCGTGGGCGGCGCCGAGTTCGGCCACATCGTGGTCCCGCACCAGCGCCGGCTCAAGGCCCAGGTCTTCCGGGACACGGTGCACCGCATCGCCGACCTCGCGGTGGAGCCGGAGGTGTGCTTCGCCGGCTCCGAGGACGAGCCCACCGGCCAGCGCTGGCGGACCCGGAACGCGTTCGCGGTGACCCCCCAGGGGCACATCGCGATGCACGCCTACCGTTCGGCGACCCTCCTGCCCGTGCGCAACATGCCGCTCGGCGTGCCCGCCCTCGACGCGCTCGCCCTGTGGGACTGGGACTTCGCCGGGGCCGCCCGCGTGGACGTCGCGACGCCGGCCTCCGGCTCCCGCCCCCTCGTGCTGGTGACGCCCACCCCGCAGACGCGGGCAGACGAGGTCAAGCTCGGCCGGCTGCGCACCCGGATCCGCCAGGCGGCCAACGCGTGCGACGTGGACGTCTCCACCGGCCTGGCCCTGCCCGGCCCGAAGCGGTTCCTGCCGGTCAAGGTCGAGCGCATCACCGGCAAGACCTGGGTCGAGGAGACCGTGGAGTCCGAGCGCGGCGGCACCAAGCGCTTCCGCGTCACGGGTGACGGCTTCTGGCAGGTCCACCAGCACGCCCCGGCCACCCTCGTGGACGCGGTGCTCGAGGACGCGCGCGTCGAGCCGGGCCAGGTCGTGGCCGACCTCTACGGCGGCGCCGGCCTGTTCAGCGCGTACCTGGCGGACGCCGTGGGACCCGAGGGCCGCGTGTACTCGGTGGAGGCCTCCCGCCAGGCCTCGAAGGACGCCCGCCGCAACCTGCACGACCAGCCGCAGGCCTCGGTGCTCAACGGCCCCACGGACAAAGTGCTCGGCAGCTGGCTGAAGTACCCCGAGCGCCCCGTGGCCGACGGCGGCCTCGGCGGTGCCGCGCTGGACACCGTCGTCCTGGACCCACCGCGGGCCGGCGCAGGGCGGCGGGCGATCGAGCGCATCCTCGCGCTCGAGCCGGGCCGCATCGTGTACGTCTCGTGCGATCCCGCTTCGTTCGCCCGGGACCTGGCGTGGCTGCGCGACGGCGGCTACGAGGTGGAGCGCGCCCGCGTGTTCGACCTCTACCCGGACACGCACCACCTCGAGTCGGTGACCGTGCTGGTGCCGGCCGCCCAGAGCGCCCCGGCCGCGGCCGCGGTCGAGATCTGATCCGGCATCCGCGCGGTGGCCTGCGGGCCGCCGCGCGCCATGCCCGCGTCACACGGGACCGGCGCGGTACCCTGGGACGCAGTGCGGCACCTGTGACGCAGACGACGCCCGTCCCGGACGGCGCGCGGTCCGCGGCCGCGGGTGACCACCCCCCACTGGACGAGCGCCCGGAGGAAACCGGGCGGGAAGAGGAGTCCTCTCGTGACCACCGTCGACAGCTTCGGCTCCAAGGGCGTCCTGGACGTCCAGGGCACCGAGTATGAGATTTTCCGTCTGAACAAGGTTGAGGGGGCGCAGAAGCTGCCCTACTCCCTGAAGGTGCTGCTGGAGAACCTGCTGCGCACCGAGGACGGCGCCAACGTGACCGCCGACCAGATCAAGGCCCTGGCCGCCTGGGACCCGAACGCCCAGCCGGACACCGAGATCCAGTTCTCGCCGGCGCGCGTGATCATGCAGGACTTCACCGGCGTGCCCTGCGTCGTGGACCTGGCCACCATGCGTGAGGCCATCCAGGACCTGGGCGGCGACGCGGAGCGCGTGAACCCGCTCTCCCCGGCCGAGCTCGTGATCGACCACTCCGTGCAGATCGACTCCTTCGGCAACGACGCCGCCATCGAGCGGAACATGGAGATCGAGTACGAGCGCAACGGGGAGCGCTACAAGTTCCTGCGCTGGGGCCAGACCGCCTTCGACGACTTCAAGGTCGTCCCCCCGGGCATGGGCATCGTCCACCAGGTCAACATCGAGCACCTGGCCCGCACCGTGATGACCCGCGAGGTCGACGGCGTGCTGCGCGCCTACCCGGACTCCTGCGTCGGCACCGACTCGCACACCACCATGGTCAACGGCCTGGGCGTGCTCGGCTGGGGCGTCGGCGGCATCGAGGCCGAGGCCGCGATGCTCGGCCAGCCCGTGTCCATGCTGATCCCGCGGGTCGTGGGCTTCAAGCTGACCGGCAGCATCCCCTCCGGCGCCACCGCGACCGACGTCGTGCTGACCATCACCGAGATGCTCCGCCAGCACGGCGTGGTCGGCAAGTTCGTCGAGTTCTACGGCGAGGGCGTCGGCTCCGTGCCCCTGGCCAACCGCGCCACCATCGGCAACATGTCGCCCGAGTTCGGCTCCACCGTCGCGATCTTCCCGATCGACGAGGTCACCCTCGACTACCTGCGCCTGACCGGTCGCTCCGAGGAGCAGGTCGCCCTTGTGGAGGCGTACACCAAGGAGCAGGGGATGTGGCACGACCCGTCCTCCGAGGTCGCGTACTCCGAGTACCTCGAGCTGGACCTGTCCACCGTGGTGCCCTCCATCTCCGGCCCGAAGCGCCCCCAGGACCGCATCGAGCTCACCGACGCCAAGGACCAGTTCCGCAAGGACCTGCACAACTACGCCACGGAGGACGAGGCCGGCAAGGGCCGCCCGTCCAAGCTCGTGGACGTGGTCATGGCGGACGGCCGCCAGTTCCAGCTGGACCACGGCGCCGTGGCCATCGCCTCGATCACCTCGTGCACCAACACGTCCAACCCGTCCGTGATGATGGCGGCCGGTGTGCTGGCCCGCAACGCTGTCGCCAAGGGCCTGAAGTCCAAGCCGTGGGTGAAGACCTCCGTGGCCCCGGGCTCCCGCGTGGTGACCGACTACTACGAGAAGTCCGGGCTGCGCGAGTCCCTCAACGACCTCGGCTTCAACGTGGTCGGCTACGGCTGCACCACCTGCATCGGCAACTCCGGCCCGCTGGAGTCCGAGATCGCCGAGGCCATCCAGGAGAACGACCTGTCCGTGACCGCGGTTCTCTCCGGCAACCGCAACTTCGAGGGCCGCATCAACCCGGACGTGAAGATGAACTACCTGGCCTCCCCGCCACTGGTGGTCGCCTACGCTCTGGCCGGCACCATGGACTTCGACTTCGAGAGCGAGGCCCTGGGCCAGGACACCGCGGGCAACGACGTCTTCCTCAAGGACATCTGGCCGGACCCGACCGAGGTCGAGAAGATCATCGACGCGTCGATCGACACCGAGATGTTCATCTCGCAGTACGCCACGATCTTCGACGGCGACGAGCGCTGGCAGTCCTTGGAGACCCCCTCGGGCTCCACCTTCGAGTGGGACGAGAAGTCCACCTACGTGCGCAAGCCCCCGTACTTCGAGGGCATGACCATGCAGCCGGACCCGGTGTCGGACATCTCCGGCGCCCGCGTCCTGCTCAAGCTGGGCGACTCCGTGACCACGGACCACATCTCCCCGGCCGGCTCCTTCAAGGCGGACACCCCGGCGGGCCGCTACCTGCTGGAGAACGGCGTGCAGCGCAAGGACTTCAACTCCTACGGCTCCCGTCGTGGCAACCACGAGGTGATGATCCGCGGCACGTTCGCGAACATCCGCATCAAGAACCAGCTGCTCGACGGCGTGGAGGGCGGCTTCACCCGCGACTTCACCCAGGAGGGCGCCCCGCAGGCCTACGTGTACGACGCGGCGCAGAACTACGCCAAGCAGGGCATCCCGCTGGTGGTCCTGGCCGGCAAGGAGTACGGTTCCGGCTCCTCCCGTGACTGGGCGGCCAAGGGCACCGCGCTCCTGGGCGTCAAGGCCGTGATCACCGAGTCCTTCGAGCGCATCCACCGCTCGAACCTCATCGGCATGGGCGTGCTGCCGCTGCAGTTCCCCGAGGGTGAGAACGCCGACTCGCTGGGCCTGACCGGCACCGAGACCTTCGATATCTCCGGCATCACCGCCCTCAACGAGGGCACCACGCCGAAGACCGTGAAGGTCACGGCCACCGGCGAGGACGGCAAGGTCACCGACTTCGACGCGGTCGTCCGCATCGACACCCCCGGTGAGGCCGAGTACTACCGCAACGGCGGCATCCTGCAGTACGTGCTCCGTCAGATCGCCTCGAAGGCCTGATCCACGGGACATCGCCCGCGCGCGGGCATCACGACGGCGGCCCGCCGCCCTCCGCACGGAGGGCGGCGGGCCGCCGTCGTCGTCGTGGGCGCCGGGGCCGACGCCGCCGCCTGCGTCCCGCCCGGGTGCGGACCCGCGGAGTAGGCTGGTCGGACCATGGAACATCTGCCCCTCACGAGCCCCGGCGCCCCGCTGCTGCCGCAGATCGCCCGCCCGGCGGACCTGTCGGCCCTCACGGAGGACCAGTTGACCGCGCTGGCGGCGGAGATCCGCGCCTACCTGATCGCCCACGTCTCCAAGACGGGCGGCCACCTCGGACCGAACCTGGGCGTCGTCGAGCTGACGCTGGCCGTGCACCGCGTGTTCGAGTCGCCGAAGGACGCGGTCATCTTCGACACGGGCCACCAGTCGTACGTGCACAAGCTGCTCACCGGACGCCAGGACTTCACGACGCTCCGCCAGGAGGGGGGCCTGTCCGGCTACGGCGACCGCACCGAGTCCGAGCACGACGTGGTGGAGTCCTCGCACGCCTCCAGCTCGCTCTCCTGGGCGGACGGCATCGCGCGGGCCTGGGCGCAGACCGGGCAGGGGGACCGCACCGTGGTGGCCGTGATCGGCGACGGCGCGCTCACGGGGGGCATGGCCTGGGAGGCGGTCAACAACATCGCCGCCGGCCGGGATCGGCGCGTGGTGATCGTGGTCAACGACAACGGCCGCTCGTACGCGCCCACGGTGGGCGGCGTCGCCGAGCACCTGGGTGGACTGCGCCGCGGGGTGCTGGACAAGGTGCGCACCCACCACCGCTACGAGCAGACCCTCGACTACCTCAAGCGCCGCCTCCAGGAGGCTGGCCTCGCGGGTGAGCTGGTGTACCGGCCACTGCACGCGGCGAAGAAGGGCCTCAAGGACCTCTGGGCGCCGCAGGGCTTGTTCGAGGACCTGGGCATGAAGTACATCGGCCCGGTGGACGGTCACGACCTCATCGCCATGGAGGAGGCCCTCGAGGACGCGCGGGCGTACGGCGGGCCCGTGATCGTCCACGCGATGACCGAGAAGGGGCACGGCTACGCGCCGGCGGTCGCGCACGAGGCGGACCAGTTCCACGCGATCGGCGTGATCGACCCCTCCACGGGCGAGCCCATCACCTCGTCGACGGCCCAGTCCTGGACCTCCGTGTTCGGCGAGGAGATGGTCGCGATCGCGGACGAGCGGCCGGACGTCGTGGCCATCACCGCCGCCATGCAGAACCCCGTGGGCCTGGCCCCGATGGCGCTGGCCCACCCGGACCGGGTGTTCGACGTCGGCATCGCCGAGCAGCACGCGGTCACGTCGGCCGCCGGCATGGCCTTCGGCGGCCTGCACCCCGTGGTGGCCGTCTACGCGACCTTCCTCAACCGCGCGTACGACCAGGTGCTCATGGACGTGGGCCTGCACCGTGCGGGCGTGACGTTCGTGCTGGACCGCGCGGGCGTCACCGGGCCGGACGGCCCCAGCCACCACGGCATGTGGGACCTGGCCCTGCTGCAGTCGGTCCCGGGGCTGCGGATCTCCGCGCCCCGTGACGCGGACACGCTCCGGGAGGAGCTGCGCGAGGCCGTCGCCGTCGAGGACGCGCCCACCGTGGTGCGGTTCGCGAAGGGCTCGGTCGGCGAGTCGGTGCGTGCCCTGGAGCGGCTGTCGGACGGCACGGACGTGCTCGCCCGGCGCGGCGAGGCCGGCGGACGCGACGGCGCCGAGCGGGACGTGCTGATCGTGGCGGTGGGTGCGATGGCCGAGCTCGGCCTCGACGTCGCCGAACGGCTCGAGCGGCACGGCATCAGCGCCACGGTGATCGACCCGCGGTGGGTCCTGCCCGTGGCCCGATCCGTGATCGACACGGCCGCCCGCCACCGGATCGTCGTGTGCCTCGAGGACGGGGTGCGGGCCGGCGGCGTCGGCTCGCGGATCCGCCAGGAGATGCGTGCGGCCGGCGTGGACACGGCCCTGAACGAGGTTGGCCTGCCGGTCGAGTTCCTCGCCCACGGCAGCCGCGAGCAGGTGCTGGCCCGCGTGGGCCTCACCGCGCAGCGCATCACCCTGGACACCGTCGCCCAGGTCCTCGGCGCCAAGGTCCCGTACGCCCGGCCCGTCCCCGAGGACGCGGCCGCCCCCCACCACCAGGAGCAGGCATGAGCATCGTCCGGTTGTACCGTGAGACCGTCGGTGACGACGGCGCCCGGCTCTTCGAGTATCGCGAGGCATGGGCCGACGCGGAGGCCGGGGAGTTCGTGGTCCACCACGGTCGGGTCGGCCAGCCCGGCACCGTCGGGGAGCAGCCCCTGGCCGACCAGGCCGAGGGTGATCAGCTGCTGGCCGCGTTCGTGGCACAGGGCGCGGAGGAGGGCTTCACCGAGGCGGACCCCGCGACCTTCGCCGTGTTGCCGGTGGCCTACCGGCTCCGCGGCCGGGAGGCCACGGCGATCGAGCGGCGCACCGTCGAGCGGCTGCGCGTCGAGGTGACCCACCAGCTCGCCTGGCGCGGTCTCGGCGAGGTCGAGGACCTCGTCGACGAGGTCGGTGCCCTCGTGCTGCGCGTGCGGACCCCCCACGCCCGCAAGGCCGCCGCCGAGATCCCGGCGGCCGCCAAGCGCGCCGACGGCGTGCAGCCGAACAAGGTGGACGTCCGCACCGCAGAGCAGGAGGGCTGACCCGTGCGCCACACCCGTCTCGGCCGCTCCGGGCTGACCGTCTCCGTCGTCGGCTTGGGCTGCAACAACCTCGGCCGCCCCGGCACCGCCACGCTGGAGCAGGCCGGCACCGACGCCGTCGTCCACGCCGCGCTCGACGCCGGCATCACCTTCTTCGACGTCGCCGACGTCTACGGCGCGGAGCCCGGCCTGTCCGAGGAGCGGCTCGGCCGCGCCCTCGGTGCCCGCCGCAACGAGGTGGTGATCGGCACCAAGTTCGGCATGGACATGGGCGGCGTCGCCGGTGACGACGGCGGCGCGCGGGGCTCACGCCGGTACATCGTGCGCGCCGTCGAGGACTCCCTGCGCCGCCTCGGCACCGACTGGATCGACCTCTACCAGTTCCACACCCCGGACCCGGCCACGCCCATCGAGGAGACCCTCCGCGCGCTCGACGACCTCGTGCGCGCCGGCAAGGTCCGCTACGTGGGCCACTCGAACCGGGCCGGCTGGCAGATCGCCCAGGCCGAGTACGTGGCTCGCGAGCTGGGCGTGGAGCGCTTCGTGTCCACGCAGAACCACTACAACCTGCTGGACCGCCGGGCCGAGCTCGAGGTGGTCCCGGCGGCGGCCGAGTTCGGGCTTGGCGTCCTGCCGTACTTCCCCCTGGCCAACGGGCTGCTCACGGGCAAATACTCGCAGGGCGACGCCCCCGAGGGCTCGCGCCTGTCCCACGTGCGCCAGCACATGGTGGCCGACGCCGACCTGGAGCAGCTGGCCGCGTTCGGCCGGTTCGCCCGGGAGCGGGGGATCACCGAGGTCCAGGCCGCGATCGGGTGGCTGGCGGCGCAGGGACCGGTGTCCTCCGTGATCGCCGGCGCCACCCGTGCCGCGCAGGTCGTGGAGAACGCGGCGGCGGCCGACTGGCTCGCCACCGCGGAGGACCTGGCCGAGCTGGACGCCCTGTTCCCGGGCCCGGAGAAGGTCGCGCTCTTCTGATGGCCGGCGCGCTGACCGGCGCGGCCGCCGCGAACCCGCTCGTGCCGACGCCGGGGGAGGCCGCCCTGGGCTGGACCGTGTCCGTCGTGGCCGGTGCGCTGTGGGTGGCCGGCTTCGTCTCGCTGGGCCGCAGCCCCCTGGACGCCCGGGCGCGCCTGCCGTGGGTCGGCCTCATGCTGCTACTGCCGGTGCTGGGGGCGCTCATCTGGTTCTGGTGGCGGCACCGCTACTACCCGGCGCGGCGGCGCGAGCAGCCGGCGTGGGACCCCAACGACCGCTCCGCCGTCGTGATGCCCCCGCGGCGGCGCTGCGGCGCGCCGGAGGACTGAGCAGGGCTCAGAGCTTGACGACGATGCGGTCGTCGACGACGGCCGCGTCGTAGTCCATGAGGGCCTTGCGGGCCGGGCCGCCGAACGGCTTCCCGGAGGTGACGTCGAAGTGCGAGCCGTGGCAGGGGCAGGCGTAGGCCGGGCCCTCCTGCCGGTCCACGACCTGGAGCAGGCAGCCCTGATGCGTGCACACGTTGGTGAAGGCGGTCACCGTGGTCTCGTCCACGCGATGCATCATCAGCGTCCGACCCTGCACCTGCACCTCCCGGGAGGCGCCCACGGGCAGCTCGGCGGCGGGCAGCGCGTCGACGGCGTCGGAGCCGGTGTAGTGGTCCTGCGCGGTGTCCTTCTCACGCAGCCGGTCCGTGCAGCCGGCCAGCGCGAGTGTGCCGGCACCCGCGGCGGCGACGGCGGCGCTGCGGCCCAGGACGGTGCGGCGGGAGGTGTCCGGGCGGGCGTGGTCGTCGCAGCAGCCGGACCGGGAGGAGTTCGGGGTGAGGGGGGAGTCCTGCGTGGTCATCGACCCATTATCGCCCGTGGCGAGGGCGGATGCGACCGGGCCCGACGGGTGCGAGGATCGGGGGGACGGACCCCCGAGCCCCAGGAGCACCGCCGTGACCCACCCCGCCCCGCGCCCCACCGGCGCCGCCCGTTTCGACCTCACTCCCTTCGAGCGGTGGGAGGCCGTGACCCTCGACGACGTGCACGTCGGCTTCCTGCACCGGGTGCTGGAGGACGGCGTGCTGACCACCCGCATGGGCTTCGCCCCCACGCCCGCCCAGCGCGCCGCCCGCGGTGGACTGCCCGAGCGCTACCTCGCCCAGACGCAGGTCGGCTTCACGCCCGACGGGGACGGCTGGGCATGGACGACCCACGAGGACTCCGCCGGAGCCCAGCGGGTGCGCATCGACCGTGAGCGGGCCGGCATCGACGCCGCGGTGCTGCCCTCGTACGCGGAGTACCTCCTCCTCGCGCGGGTGGCCGCCGAGGGCCCGCTCGCCGTGGACCGGCTCGAGGAGGCCTCGCCCCTGCAGGGCGGGCTGCGCGTGCCCCGCGCCGAGCTGCGCCCGGCGGACGCGGGCGGGTCGGACGTGCGGGTGGCCGTCGTCGCGGACGGCGTGGAGCTGGGGGCGCACCTCGTGCGCGAGGGCGCCGTGGTCGCCTCCGACTGGGGCGGGGGCACCGCCTCGACCCCCGTGGCCGACCAGGCCGCGGCGACCGCCGGGCTCGACGCGCACGTGGTGACGTTCGCCGGGCTGCCGATCGCCTGAGCCGTGGGCCGGGCCGTCGCGGACGGCCCGGCCGGGGCCGGTCAGGCCTGCGCGGCCGGGTGGAAGCGCCGCCCGTTCACCCGCTCGGCGGCCCCGCAGTCGTCCAGGTACGGCGTGATGCCGCCCAGGTGCAGGGGCCAGTTGGCGCCGAGGATCATGCACAGGTCCACGTCCTCGGGGGCCGCGACGACGCGCTCGTCCAGGAGCAGGCCGATCTCCTCGGCCAGCGCGTCCTCGACCCGGCGCAGCAGCTCCTCGGAGGTCTGCGGGGTCGAGCCCTGCTCCAGCAGGGCCGCGGTCGCCTCCGGGATCTGCTCGCCGGTCGCGCCGGCGGCCTCCTCGTCGCGCCGGTCGGGGCGGACGTCCTTGGCCCAGATCGCGGTCTTGCCGGCGTCGATCAGGCGCTGCAGGTTCGCCGAGACCGGGAAGCGCTCCGCGCCGAAGGACGCGGAGAGGGACTCGGACACGTGCTGGGCCACGGGGATGCCGACCATGGCCAGGAGGGTGAACGGCGTCATCGGCAGGGCCAGCGGGTCCAGCGCGTGGTCGGCCTCGTGCGCGTCGGTGCCCTCGTCGAAGGAGTTCTGCACCTCGCCCATCATGCGCAGCAGGACGCGGTTGACCACGAACGCGGTGGCGTCGTGGACGAGCACGCCGGTCTTGCGGAGCCGGCGGGTCAGTTCGAACGCGGTGGCCACGACCTCGTCCGTCGTCGCCTCGGTCCGCACGATCTCCACGAGCGGCATGACCGCCACCGGGTTGAAGAAGTGGAAGCCCACGAGGCGCTCGGGACGCTCGAGGACCTCGGCCATGGCGGCCACGGACAGGCTCGAGGTGTTGGTCATCAGGATGGCGTCCTCACGCACGATGCCCTCGAGCTCGCGGAAGACGGTGCGCTTGACCTCGAGCTCCTCGAAGACGGCCTCGATGACGATGTCGGCGTCCGCGTACACCGCCTTGTCCGTGTCCGCGGTGATCAACCCGGCCAGGGCCTCGCCGTCCTCGGCGGAGAGCCGTCCACGGGAGACCATCTTCTCGACCTGCGCGCGCACGCCCGCCAGGCCGCGCTCGACACGCTCGGCGTCGACGTCCGTCATCACGACGGGCACCCGCAGGTGCCGGGCGAAGACGAGGGCGAGCTGGCCGGCCATCAGGCCTGCACCGACGATGCCGACCTTGCGGACCTCGCGGGCGAGCTCGCGGCCCGGGTCGCCGGCGGGGCGCTTGGCGCGGCCCTGGACGAGGTCGAGGAACGCGTACACGGTGCGGCGGAACTCGGGGGAGTGCAGCAGGGTCCCGAGGGCGTCCGCCTCGGCCTGGGCGGACTCGGCGCGGGTGCGCGTGCGGGCGCCGGTGAACAGGTCCTCCAGGTGGCGGCGTGCCGGCAGGTGGCGTCCGGGGCGAGCGGCCTGCAGCCGCTCCAGCGCCGCCAGGGCGCGGTCCCAGGCGGCGTCGGACACGTCGCGGTCGCGGTGGGCGGCCAGTTCGGCCGCCACGGACTCGTCCCCCGTGACCAGGGCGCCGGCGAGCTCGAGGCCGGCGTCGAGGAGGTCCCCCTCGGCGATCCGGTCCATGAGGCCGAGCCCGTGCGCGGCGCGGGCGTCGAGCATGCGGTTGTCGTCGAGGGGGTTCTTCAGCACGACGTCGACGGCGGCCTCCGGGCCGATCAGGTGGGGCACGCGCCACACGCCGGACCAGCCGGGGATCAGGCCGAGCCGGACCTCGGGCAGGCCGAAGCCCTTCGCGTCGGCGGCCACCACGCGGTGTCCGGCGGCCAGGGCCAGCTCGAGGCCGCCGCCGAGGGCGAGGCCGTTCACGAGCGCGACCGTGGGGATCTCGAGGGCCGCGAGCCGGTCGTAGACGGCGTGGCCGAGCAGGGCCAGGTCGCGGCCGACGTCGTCGGTGAGGCCCGCGATCAGGGACAGGTCCGCCCCGGCCGCGAAGGTCCCCTCCACACCGGTCACGGCCAGGGCCTGGATCTCGCCCGCGGCGGCCCGGGCGGCCTGCTCGTCGAGCACCCGGCCGAGGCCGAGGAGCGTGGCCGGGCCCAGGGTCGCGGGCCGGCGGGGTCCCTGCCCGTTGTCCAGCGTGAGCAGCGCGAGCGTGCCCGCACCCTCGGGCAGGGCGTGGTCGGTCACGGTGACGGTGGTGACGACCTCATCCGGGGCCAGGGCGGGCAGGTGGTCGAAGGAAGCAAGAGAAACGGATGTCATGCGGGTCACACTACCGGCGAGTAGCCTCCGCGTCGACGCGACGCGACGGACCGATCCGGCCGGCCGCGTCGGGGGGTCAGGCGTCGGCGGGATCGGGGTCCAGCAGCGCGACCGTGACGATCGCGCCGACGTTCTCCACCTGCCACGGGCGCGCGCCCCGCTCCGTCAGGAACGCGTCCACGGTCTCGGGGGTGATCGGGGCGGGCGGGGTCCAGCAGATCCGCCGGAGGGTGTCCGGGGTGAGGAGGTTCTCGGTGGGCATCCCCAGCTGCTCGGCCCGACGGGCGACGCGGGCCTTGGCCGTGCGCAGGCGGCGGTCCGCCACCGGGTCCCGGTCCTTCCAGGCCCGGGGTGGGGGCGGGCCGTCCCCGGTGCGGACCTGCGCCGCGGGGGCGTCGCCCCGCTCGGCGTCCTCGACGCCGGCCCGGATCGCGGCGATCCAGCGCGGAGCCTCGCGGCTCGCGGCGCGGCCGTGGAAGCCGGAGGTCTGGCGCAGGGCGGGGACGGTGCGCGGCTGGGCGGCCGCGGCGGCGACGATCGACCGGTCCGGGATGAGCCGGCCGGGGGCGACGTCGCGGTGGCGGGCGAGGTCCTCGCGGGCCTCCCACAGGCGCTTGAGGACCGCGCGCTGCACGGGGCGGCGCAGTGTCTGGGAGCCCGAGGTGCCGCGCCAGGGGTCCTTCTTCGGCGTGGGCGGCGGGGCCGTGCGCACGTGCTCGAACTCCTGCTCGGCCCACGCGAGCTTGCCGTCGGCCTCGAGGCGCGCGATCAGGGCCTCGCGCAGCGGGACGAGCAGCTCGACGTCGAGCGCCGCGTAGGCGAGCATCGCCTCGGGCAGCGGACGCACCGACCAGTCGGCGGCCGAATGCTCCTTGGCGAGGGTGACCCCCAGCAGCTCCTCCAGGACCGCGGCCAGGCCGACGCGCGGCAGGCCGGCCACCCGGGCCGCGACCTCGGTGTCGAACAGCCGATCGGGGCGCAGCCCCTGCTCGGCCAGGCAGGGCAGGTCCTGGCTGGCCGCGTGCAGGATCCACTCGACGCCCGCGAGGGCCTCCTGCAGCGGGGCCAGCCCGTCGAGGGCCTCGGGATCGACGAGCCAGATGCCGGCGCCCTCGCGCTTGAGCTGGACGAGCATGGCCCGCTGGCCGTACCGGATCCCGGAGGCGCGCTCCGCGTCGACGGCGACCGGCCCGGTCCCCGCGGCGAGCGCCGCGGCGCAGGCCTCCAGACGCGCGCGGGTGTCGGTGAGCCGGGGGACTCCACCGGCCGGTGTGGCGATCAGCCGCGGGGGCGCGTCCGGGGCGGCCGTCTCGGGGGCGTCGGTCATGCTGCTCCTGTTCGGGGAGGTCGGGGCGGGGACGGGCCGGGGCCCGGTGTGACGGAGGCGCGGGCGCGCGGTCAGGGGCCGGCCGTGTGGACGTCCGCGGCGTGCTCGGGCGGCAGACCGGCGAACGCGCAGATCATGTCCGACCACGCCTCGAGATGCGAGCCGAGGTCCCGCGGGGCCGGGGTCCACGAGGCGCGCAGCTCGATGTCGGTGGTGTCCGGGGCCGCACTGAGCGTCCCGAAGCCCTCCGCGATGCTGCGCGTCGCGGTGCCGCCGGCGTGGGAGTGCTCGGCGTGGCGGCGCTCGAGCGCCTCCACGAGCCACGTCCACGCGACGGCGCCGGCCAGCTGGTCGAGTGCGACGTCCGGTTCCAGGCTCGCACGGATCCAGGTCACCGCCCGGAAGCCTCCCGGCCACCGGGCGTCCGGGGCCGGGTCGTGCAGGAGGACGAACCGCCCCGTGGCCAGCACGCCGCCGGTCGCGCCCGGCCCGTCGCACACGTCGGCGGCGAGGGCGACGGCGAAGGGCGCCTGCCCCTCGGGTGCCGGGATCTCCCGCAGCCGCACCTCGGTCCGTGGCCGCGCATCGCGCAGGTCCGCCAGGGCACGCCGGAACACCCCCGGCGGCACGGGCGCCTCGACCGCTCCGGGGGCGGCGGAGAGGCGACGGGGCCCGATCACGCTCATGCCCGTCAGCCTAGGTGTTGTGGGTCATGAGGTTCTTGACATCCGTACTGGACTGAGATGAGACGAGTGGGCCTCTCCCGCAGGATGGAAGTTCCTACACCACCGACCTGCCCGAAAAGACCCACTCATGACTCACGCTAACGCACCCCTGACCCCGACCGGCCGTCTCAGGATGGTCCACCGCCACCTGCACGACGGCATCCCGCAGGCACACGTGGCA
>NZ_JBQXFD010000018.1:0-41792 GCF_052615555.1 Micrococcus sp. EWR3.9.1 | reverse complement strand
CGACGAGGTCCTCTACGCCCGCCCGTACTCCTCAGAGCGGGCTCGGCGTGAGGCCCTGCAGGTGTGGGTGAATCACTACAACTACCATCGGCCGCATACCTCCTGCGGAGAGGCTCCTCCGGCCTCGTTGGCCCCGGTGCGTGTCAACAACGTCATGCCCTCCTACATCTAGGAAGCGACGACGACGGCTCCCGTCTCGGCCGCGACAGTGCGTGGAAGGCGCCCGTTTCTCGAACGAAAGTGCCGGGACACGCCGCCGTTTCCCGAACGAAAGCGGGGTGGGGCGGAATAGGTGCGGCGGGGTGTCCGTTGTGGTCGGCAGGATGATCGCCGGCGTGAACGCGTCGGCCCCGCTGACGAAAGGACCCGCCGTGGCCACCAAGGACCTGACCCTCGAGGAGTTCGGCTCCACCGTCGCCGAGAACGACACCGTGCTCGTGGACTTCTGGGCCGGCTGGTGCGGCCCGTGCCGCCAGTTCGCCCCCGTGTTCGAGGCCGCCTCGGAGAAGCACGAGGACGTCGTGTTCGCCAAGGTCGACACGGAGGACCAGCAGCAGCTGGCGGCGATGGCCGGCATCACCTCCATCCCCACGCTCATGGCCTTCCGCGGCGGCGTGCTCGTGTTCTCCCAGGCCGGCGCCCTGCCGGGCGCCGCGCTCGAGCAGCTGCTCGACCAGGTCAAGGGCCTCGACATCGCGGAGGTCCGCCGCCTGGCCGAGGAGCAGCAGGGCCAGCAGGGCGACGCCGAGCCGGGGCAGGACGATGCCGTGCAGTCCACCGCCGCCCACCTCGACGACGTCAACGGCCGCTGACGGCCCGCGCGGCGTCGCCGCGCCGGCCGCTCACCGCGGGTCGAACGCCCCCTGCTGCCACTGCTCCACGAGCCACGGGCTGAACGCCCGGGGGACGGCGGCCAGGGCGGCGGCCAGATCGGCCGGCTCCACCCAGCACCACTCCGCGACCTCGTCCCGCTCCGGGGCGGGGTCGCCGTGCATCCGGGCACGGAACACCGGGCAGATCTCGTGCTCCTCCATGCCGGAGGCGTCCGCGGCCCGGTAGCGGAAGTCGGGGAGCACCTCGACGACGTCGGACACCTCCACGCCCAGCTCCTGCGGGGCGCGGCGCAGCACGGCCTCCGCGGGGGACTCGCCGGGGCCGGGGTGCCCGCAGAACCCGTTGGTCCACACCCCGGGGAACGCCGCCTTGCCCAGCGCCCGGCGGGTGAGCAGGAACCGGTCGGCCTCGTCGTACACGTGACAGGAGAAGGCCAGGTGCAGGGGCGTGCCGCCGTCCTCGGTGCGGCGGTGGACCGTGGCCTTGGCCTCCGTGCCCACGGCCTCGCCCTCCGGGGACAGCAGGACCACGCGCTCGACGTCGTCGGGGCCTGCGACCGGGACGTCCGAGGCCGCCAACCACGGTCGGGCGACGGGGGAGGGGCGGTCGGGCGGGGAGGGCGTGGCCGGGGTCTGCATGCCTCTCAGTGTGGCAGGCGAGCCGGGCCACCCATCAGATGTGGGCCACGTCACCTCAGTCCGATCCCGACGGCCGGGCGTGGCTAGAGTGCTGAGGTCGGCGCCACACCCCGGCGCGTCCCACGTCACTCGAGGAGAGCACCCCCATGGCCTTCGCCGCCCTGTCCCGTTCCGCCCGTCTTGCCGGCCTGTCCGCTGCCGCGCTGCTGGCCCTCACCGCGTGCGGCGGTCAGGACTCGTCCGACGCCGACGCGTCCGCCTCGACGACGGCGCCCGCCTCCGCGTCCGCGCAGGGTGTGGAGTCGTCGTCCGCCTCGGCGTCGTCGCTGTCCGCGGCCCCGGCCGACTACGAGGCCGGCACGTGCTTCACCGCCCCGCTCGGCGCCCGTGACCTGTCCTCCTTCGAGACCACCGACTGCGAGGGCGCCCACACCGCGGAGTACCTGTGGGCCGTGCCGGCCGTGGCCGAGGGCGAGGAGGCCGACCCGGCCGCCGCCCAGACCTGCACCGCCCAGGCCCAGCGCCTGAGCGAGGAGAAGGAGGACCAGCTGAACGGGGCCGTCCTGACCTCCTCCGAGCTGGGCAACTACGGCACCGACGAGAAGCACTGCGTCGTGTACGGGGTCTCCGGTGAGTGGGAGGGTCAGATCGTGGACCCGGAGATCACCCTGGAGACGGCGTCCGCCGACGCCTGATCCCGACGGCGGCCCCGTGCGTCGTGAGATCGCGCCGCCCGGGACCGCCGCGCATGGACGCGGGACCGGCGAGGCCCGTAGTGTCTTCTGCGTCCAGAAGTTAGACGGTCGAACAGATGCGGCGGTCGGTGCCGCGTCGTGTCCGCCACCGAGGAGGCGCCATGGGTGAAGCGAGGACGGGCGGCGAGGCCGCGCTCTCCGGGGTGACCGCCGAGCTGGACGCCGCGCTCCGACATGCCGCGGCCCAGGCACCCGGATCCGCCGCCTTCGCCGAGCTGCTCGACTCGCTCCACGTCCATGTGGGCGCCGGCAAGCTCATCCGCCCCCGTCTCGTCGAGCTCGGCTGGCGCCTGGCGACCGCCGACCCGGTCCCTCCGTCCGGCCGCGCTGCCGTCGACCGACTCGGGGCCGCCTTCGAACTGCTGCACACCGCGCTGCTCGTCCACGACGACGTCATCGATCGGGACGTGCTGCGGCGCGGCCAGCCCGCCGTGCACGCCTCCGCCCGGCACCGCCTCGAGGCCCGCGGGGTGCCCGCCGCGGACGCCGCCCACGCCGGGGTCGCCGTCGCCCTCATCGCGGGGGACGTCCTGCTCACCCAGGCGTTCCGGCTCGCCGCCACCTGTGCCGCCGACACCGCCCGGGCCGCCGAGGCCGCCGCCGTCGTCTTCGACGCCGCCGCCGTGACCGCGGCCGGCGAGCTCGAAGACGTGCTCCTGGGGCTGTCCCGCCACACCGGTGAGGAGCCCGATCCCGACCGCATCCTCGCCATGCAACGGCTCAAGACGGCGCACTACACGGTCGGCGCGCCCCTGCGCGCCGGCGCCCTCCTGGCCGGGGCGGATCCCGACCTCGCCCGGGCGATGGGCGAGGCCGGCGCCGACCTCGGCGCCGCCTACCAGGTGATCGACGACGTCCTCGGCGTGTTCGGCGATCCCGGGGAGACCGGCAAGTCCGCCGACGGCGACCTGCGCGAGGGCAAGGCCACCGTGCTCACCGCCCACGGCCGCCGCATCCCCGCCGACCGCGCCCTGCTCGACGCGGGCCCGGCCACCCCCGCGGACATCGAGGCCGCCCGCCGCGCCCTCGAGGCGGCCGGTGCCCGGGAGCACGCCCTCGACGTCGCCGCCGAGCTCACCGTCCGCGCCCGCGAGCGCATCGCGGCCCTGCCCCTGGACGAGACGGTCCGGGCGGAGTTCGCCGACGCCTGCCACGCCGTGCTGACCCGGAGGTCCTGAGATGGCCGCGCCCACCCCGAGCCCTGCCGCGCTGTACACGCGGACGGCCCACGCCGCAGCGGCCCAGGTGATCCGCCGCTACTCCACGTCCTTCTCCTGGGCCTGCCGCACCCTGCCCCGGCAGGCACGCCAGGACGTGGCCACGATCTACGCCATGGTCCGCGTCGCCGACGAGGTGGTCGACGGCGTCGCGGTGGCCGCCGGGCTCGACGAGGCCGGGGTCCGCGCCGCCCTGGACGACTACGAGCGGGCGTGTGAGGCCGCGATGGCGTCGGGCTTCGCCACCGACCCGGTCCTGCACGCCTTCGCCGACGTGGCCCGTCGCCACGGCATCACCCCGGAGCTGACCCGTCCCTTCTTCGCCTCCATGCGCGCGGACCTGGGGATCCGCGAGCACGGCGCCGAGTCGCTGGACGCCTACATCCACGGCTCGGCCGAGGTGGTGGGGCTGATGTGCCTGCAGGTCTTCCTCTCCCTCCCCGGCACGCGGGCCCGGACCCCGGGCCAGCGGCAGGAGCTGCGCGCGCAGGCCTCCCGGCTGGGGGCGGCGTTCCAGAAGGTCAACTTCCTCAGGGACCTGGCCGCGGACCACCACGAGCTGGGCCGCACCTACCTGCCCGGTGCCGCACCGGGCGTGCTCACCGAGGCCCGCAAGGCCGAGCTCGTGGCCGAGGTCCGCGCCGACCTCGACGCCGCCCTGCCCGGCATCCGTGTCCTGGACCCCGGGGCCGGGCGCGCCGTGGCCCTGGCGCACGGACTGTTCGCGGCCCTGGTGGACCGGATCGAGGCGACCCCGGCGGCCGAGCTGGCCCACCGCCGTGTCCGGGTGCCGGACCATCAGAAGGCCCGGATCGCCGCCCGCGTCCTGGCACGGGGCCGCCGGGGAGGCCGCCGATGAGCGCCCGGGACACCGCTCTCGGCCCGCGCACCGTGGTGGTGGGCGGCGGGTTCGCCGGACTGGCCACGGCGGGCCTGTTGGCCCGCGACGGGCACCGGGTGACGCTGCTGGAGCGCGGCGCCGTCCTGGGCGGCCGTGCCGGACGCTGGTCTGAGGCGGGGTTCACCTTCGATACCGGGCCCTCCTGGTACCTGATGCCCGAGGTGATCGACCGCTGGTTCCGCCTCATGGGGACCTCCGCCGCCGAACGGCTGGACCTGCGCCGTCTGGACCCCGGCTACCGGGTGTACTTCGAGGGGCACCTCCACGAGCCCCCCGTGGACGTGCGCACCGGCCACGCGGAGACGCTGTTCGAGTCCCTCGAGCCCGGCGCCGGGCGCCGGCTGCGGGCCTACCTCGACTCCGCGTCCCGGATCTACGGGCTCGCCAAGGAGCACTTCCTCTACACGGACTTCCGCCGGCCGGCCGCCCTGGCCCACCCGGACGTCCTGCGCGCCCTGCCGGCCCTCGGGCCCCAGCTGCTGGGGGGCCTGCGCTCCCACGTCGCGGCCCGCTTCCAGGACCCCCGGCTGCGCCAGATCCTGGGCTACCCGGCGGTCTTCCTCGGCACGTCCCCCGACCGTGCCCCCGCCATGTACCACCTGATGTCCCATCTGGACCTCGCCGACGGCGTGCAGTACCCCCTCGGCGGTTTCGCGGCCCTGGTGGACGCCATGGCGGAGGTCGTGCGCGAGGCCGGCGTGGAGATCCGCACCGGGGTCGAGGCGACCGCCGTGGAGGTCGTGGACCGTCCCGCCCCCGCCGGCCGCCTCGGACGCCTGGCCGCCCGCCTGCCCAGGCCGGGAGCAGCCCGCGGGGACGAGGGCCGACGTCGCCGCCCGGGCCGGGTGACCGGCGTCGCCTGGCGGTCCGACGACGGCGCCGCGGGACGCCTCGACGCCGATGTGGTGGTGGCCGCCGCGGACCTGCACCACGTGCAGACCCGTCTGCTGCCTCCCGGCCGGCGCGTCGCGGAGTCCACGTGGGACCGGCGCGACCCCGGCCCCTCCGGCGTGCTCGTGTGCGTGGGGGTGCGCGGATCCCTGCCCCAGCTGGCCCATCACACCCTGCTGTTCACGGCGGACTGGGAGGACAACTTCGGGCGCATCGAACGGGGAGAGGACCTCGCCGCGGACACGTCGATCTACGTCTCGCGCACCTCCGCCACGGACCCGGGCGTGGCCCCGGAGGGCGACGAGAACCTCTTCATCCTCGTCCCGGCCCCCGCCGAGCCGGGGTGGGGGCGCGGCGGCATCCGGGTCCGTGACGGCCAGGGCTGGCGGGTGGACCGCGCCGGGGACGCCCAGGTGGAGGCCGTGGCGGACCGGGCCCTCGACCAGCTGGCCCGCTGGGCCGGGATCCCCGACCTGGCCGAGCGCATCGTGGTGCGGCGCACCTACGGGCCCGGTGACTTCGCCGCGGACGTGCACGCCTGGCGGGGTTCGCTGCTGGGCCCCGGGCACACGCTGGCGCAGTCGGCCATGTTCCGTCCCTCGGTGCGGGACGCGGACGTGGCCGGCCTGATGTACGCGGGCTCCTCGGTGCGCCCGGGAATCGGGGTGCCCATGTGCCTGATCTCCGCCGAAGTGGTCCGGGACGAACTGCGCCACGACGCGCGCAGGGTCCGGCCCGCGGGCCCCGGGGGGAGCGGCATATGATCCGCACCCTCTTCTGGGCGTCCCGGCCGGTCAGCTGGGTGAACACGGCCTACCCGTTCGCCGCCGCCGCGATCCTGACCGGGGGGCTGCCCGCGTGGCTGGTGGTCCTGGGCGTCGTGTTCTTCCTGGTGCCCTACAACCTGGCCATGTACGGCATCAATGACGTGTTCGACTTCGCCTCGGACCTGCGCAACCCCCGCAAGGGGGGTGTGGAGGGCTCCGTGCTGGGCGACCCCGCGGTGCGCCGCCGGGTGCTGGCGTGGTCGGTGCTGCTGCCCGTGCCGTTCGTGGCCGTGCTCGCGGGCTGGTCCGCCGTGCGGGGCGAGTGGGCCGCCGTGCTGGTGCTCGCGGTGAGCCTGTTCGCGGTGGTGGCGTACTCCTGGGCGGGGCTGCGGTTCAAGGAGCGGCCCTTCCTGGACGCCGCGACCTCCGCCACCCACTTCGTCTCCCCCGCGGTCTACGGCCTCGCGCTGGCCGGGGCGACCCCCACGCCCGCCCTGGCGGCGCTGCTGGGGGCGTTCTTCCTGTGGGGCATGGCCTCGCAGATGTTCGGGGCGGTGCAGGACGTGGTGCCGGACCGGGAGGGGGGCCTGGCCTCGGTGGCCACCGTGCTGGGCGCTCGGCGCACCGTCCTGCTCGCCGCCGGCCTGTACGCGGCGGCGGGCCTGCTGCTGCTGGCCACCGACCCGCCGGGCCCGCTCGCGGCGCTGCTGGCCGTGCCCTACGTGGTGAACACCCTGCGCTTCCGCCGCATCACGGACGCCACCTCGGGCGCGGCCCACCGCGGCTGGCAGCTGTTCCTTCCGCTGAACTACGTGACCGGCTTCCTCGTGACCCTGCTGCTGATCGGGTGGGCGCTGACCCGGGGGGCGGCGGCATGATCTACCTGCTGGCCCTGCTGGGTGTCATCGGCTGCATGCTGCTGGTGGACCGGCGCTTCGAGCTGTTCCTGTGGCATCGCCCGCTCCCGGCGCTGCTGGTGCTGGCCGCCGGGGTGGCCTACTTCTTCGCCTGGGACCTGTGGGGGATCGCCGAAGGCGTGTTCCTGCACCGGCAGTCGCCCTACATGACCGGGGTGATGCTCGCTCCCCAGCTGCCCCTGGAGGAGGGGTTCTTCCTGCTCTTCCTCAGCCAGATCACGATGGTGCTGTTCACCGGGGCGCTGCGCCTGCTGCGCGGCCGGGGACGTGACGGACGTGCCGCGACGCCGGCCGATCCGACCGACGGGGGGAGCCGGTGACCTTCCTCGACCTCGTCCTCGTCTTCGTGGGCTTCGCCCTGGCCGTGCTCGTGGGCGCCGCCCTCGTCGGCCGCGTGCGCGGCGGGCACCTGCGGGCCGTGGCGGCCACCCTGGTGGCCCTGTGGGTGCTCACGGCGGTCTTCGACAACGTGATGATCGCCGCGGGGCTCTTCGACTACGGCCATGAGCTGCTGCTGGGTGTCTACGTGGGCCAGGCGCCCGTGGAGGACTTCGCCTACCCGCTCGGCTCCGCTCTGCTGCTGCCGGCGCTCTGGCTGCTGCTGACGAGCCGTGGTCGTGCCGGTCGGCGCGGCCCTCGGCCGGGACGCCGCCCCCACCCGGACGATCGCTGACATGCTGCCGCTGATCCCCGCAGACCTGTTGCGCGCGCTCGGCCTGATCCTCGTCCCGGTCGCGGCGGTGCACGCCGGATGGCCGTCCGCGGCGGCGATGCTGCTCGTGTTCGGCTCCCAGTGGCTCACCCGCTGGCTCGCCCCGGGCGGCGCCCTGGACTGGGCCGCGCAGGCGGTCCTGCTGCTGGCCGGGTGGCTGAGCGTCATCGGCCTCTACCCACGGGTGCCGTGGCTGGACCTGCTCGTGCACGCCGCCGCCTCCGCCGGGGTCGCCTGTCTGACGGCACTGGTGGTGGGGGCGTGGCTCCGGCGTCGGGGGACCGAGGCCGGGCAGGCCGTGGCGCTGCTCGGCCCGGGCCTGGCCGGGCTGGGGATCGCGGCCGCCGCCGTGGCCCTGGGCGTGGTGTGGGAGCTGGCCGAATGGTGGGGGCACACGGCGGTGACCCCCGAGATCGGTGTGGGCTACACGGACACCATCGGCGACCTCGCCGCCGATCTCGTCGGCGCCGGGGTCGGCGCCGCCCTCGCCGTGTGCCGGGAGCGCATCCGGTGACCCCGGCCCGCCCCACGGTCTCCGTGGTCGTCCCGGTGCTCGACGACGCCGAGCACCTGCGCGTGTGCCTCGCCCTGCTGGCCGCCCAGAGCCGGCCGGCGCTGGAGGTGGTGGTGGTGGACAACGGCTGCGTGGACGACTCGGCGGTGCTCGCCCGCGCCGCCGGCGCGCGGGTGGTGCACGAGCCGCGCCGCGGGGTCCCGGCCGCGGCGGCCGCCGGCCTGGACGCCGCGGTCGGGGAGCTGCTGGTGCGCTGCGACGCCGACACGCGGATGCCCGCGGACTGGCTCGAACGGATCGTGGCCCGGTTCGACGCCGACCCCGGGCTCGACGCCCTCACCGGGCCGGGGACCTTCCACGACCAGCCCGGCCTCCGGGGACAGGTGCGGGCGGCGCTCTACACCGGCGCGTACCGCTGGGGGGCGGGCGCCGCGGTGGCGGCCACCCCCGTCTGGGGCTCCAACTGCGCCCTGCGCGCCGAGGCGTGGCAGGCTGTGCGGACCCGCGTCCACCGCGAGCGCGGGGACGTGCACGATGACCTGGACCTGTCCTTCCAGCTGGCCTTGGCCGGCCGCCGGATCCGGTTCGATCCGGACCTGCGGGTGGAGGTCGCCGGGCGCATCTTCCACTCCCTGCGCCAGCGGGTGCGGCAGGGCCGGATGGCGGTCACCACCCTGCAGGTCAACTGGGCCCGGCTGTCCCCCGGGCGGCGGTGGCTGCGCCGGGCGGCCCGGTCACGCCCCCGGCCCCACTGGGGGCGTGGCCCCGACGGTCAGTCCCGGGACTGAGCGCCGCCGGCGCCGCGGGCTCGCCTGTCCAACGGGTTGCGACGCAGGGGCAGCCGGTCCACCAGCGGCCGCAGCAGGCCGCGGGTGCGGGGACGCTCGCCGCCGTCGTGCCGGCGCCTGGCCTCGGCCAGGATGTTCGCGGCCATCTCCGGGAACACCACGGCGTGGAAGGGCAGGATGGCGGTCCAGTAGGCGCGTCCGAGCAGGCCGTCCGGCATGAAGACCGCCCGCTGGCGGTAGACGGAGCCGCCGCCCTCCCGCGGTTCGGTGCTCAGCTGCAGCCAGGCCCGCCCGCCGGCCTTCATCTCCGCCCGCAGCGTCAGCCGCCGCCCCGGCTCCATGTCCTCCACCCGCCACCAGTCCACGGCGTCGCCGCGTCGCAGGTGGTCCGGGTCCCGCCGGCCGCGGGTCAGGCCGGGCCCGCCGACCAGCTTGTCCATCAGCCCGCGGATCTTCCACAGCAGCGGGGTGGAATACCAACCGTTGGCGCCGCCCACCGACTCGATCACCGGCCACACCTCCTGCGCGGGCAGGTCGGACTCGCGCTCGCGCTCGTCCGTGTAGACCGTGGTGCCGGCCCACTCGGGATCCGAGGGCAGGGGGGCGGCCGGGTCCGCGGAGCTCTGGAGGTCCGCGTCGAAGGTGACGTCCAGGGGACCCTCCTTCTCCCGCTTCAGCGCCAGCCGCACGGCGTCCATGTAGGAGGTCAGCCCGCCCGGCGGGTCCGGGATGAGGTCGCGGACCGAGCGGTCCTCCACGACCGCCTCCTCGGCGAGGGATGCGGCCAGGGGCAGGGCCACCGCGACCGGGATGGGGGTCACCATGCCGATCCAGAAGCCCGCCAGGGTCTTCAAGGGCAACGGGGTGGGGATCACGATGCGTCGGGACAGGCCGGCGGCCTTGGCGTAGTCCACCAGCACGCTCGCGAACGACTGGGGGTGTCCGTTGCCGATCTGGGCCCTCAGCTGCACGGGCTCCGGGAGGGCGCAGGCCTGCAGGAGGTAGTACAGGACGTCGCGGATGGCCAGCGGCTCCACCCGGTTCCTCAGCCAGGACGGGCCGGGCATCACGGGCAGCCGCTCGGCGAGATGGCGGATCATCTCGAACGAGGTGGAGCCCGAGCCGATGATCACCCCGGCCTCGAACGTCAGCGCCGGGGTCGCCGCCCGCTCGAGACGCTCGGCCACGAGGGCGCGGGAGCGCATGTGGTCGGACAGCTCCGCGACGGGGACCGTGTCCGGGTGCAGGCCGGAGAGATAGACGAGCTGGGCCACGCCGGCCGTGTCCGCGGCGGTGCCCACGATGTCCGCGATCCGCTGCTCCTGGGCCACGAAGTCGCCGCCCCCGCCCATGGAGTGCACGAGGTAGAGCACGGTGTGCACGTCCTGCATGGCGGCTTCGACGAGGTCCGCCTCGGTGAGGTCGAGCTCCACCGCCTCGATGCTGTCCGACCACGGTCGGTCCGCGAGGACGGAGGGGTTCCGGGCGCCGGCCCGGACGTCGAAGCCGGCGGCGAGCAGCTCGGGGATGAGGCGCCCGCCCACGTAACCGGTGGCACCGGTGACGAGGACGCGACGGCCCCGGCCGTCCGGCAGGGACAGGCCGAGGGGGGAGGTGTGGGACGCCGGCGTGGCACCGGCGGGGACGGGGGAGGGCTGTGTGGACGCCATGGGCGCACTCTAGGGTCCGGGGCGGGTCGGGCTGAAGGTCTCAGGTGTGCGGACCCGGGGCCCGTGAGTGGGCACGCCGCCGGACCTGCGTCGGTCGGAGCGGGCCCGGCACGGTCCGTGAAAGACTGCTCGCTATGGCCACTGCAGATTCCGGAGACGTCCTGCCGCACCTGCGCACCGAGGCCATCCGCGCCGTCGTCGGGCCCACCAGTGCGGACCGCGGCTTCGCCGTGGCCGCGTCGGGTGCCGTGGGGCGCCTGCGCTATGACGCCGCCACCGGCCGTCTGAGCGCCTCCGTCCAGGGCACCGCGCCCAGCCCCTACCGGGTGCAGGTGCAGCTGCAGGAGGCCTACGACGACGCCGCCGAGGACGGCGCCGGCGCCCTCATGGAGCCGGTGGGCGGGCGCTGCACGTGCCCGGTCGGGACGGACTGCAAGCACGTGGCCGCCGCGCTCTACCAGGTGGTCCGCCTCGACGCCGACCAGGCCCTCGACGACGCCCGCCGCAAGCTCGCCGAGATGGTCACCACGGCGGACGCGCTGCCCGCGCCCGCCGGCCGGGGCCACGACGGCGGCGGCCCGGCCGGCCTCGACGCCCCGGCCGCGGACGGGGCGGCACCCCCACCCCCTGCCGGCCTGGACTGGCGACGGGTCATGGAGCCGCTGGCCGGACTCCACGGCCCGCGCCGGGTGGGCACGCCGCCCGCGCTGGCGATCGGCGTGGAGCTCGTGGCCGAGTCCTCCCGCAACGCGTTCCAGCAGTGGGGCCCGGCGACCGCCGGGGAGGAGCAGGTGCGCGAGGGCCGCCCGCTGTACGTGACCGTGCGCCCGCTCAAGCGCGGGGCCAAGGGGACGTGGATCAAGGGCGGGCTGACGTGGAAGGCGTTCCAGTTCCCGCGCGCCGAGTTCGCCCCCGCCCAGGAGCGGGCGATGCGCCTGATCTGGCGTCAGGTCCAGGCCGAGGACTCCTACCCGGGCGACGCCTGGTTCGGTCTGCACGTCTTCGACTCCCCGCGGATCTGGCAGCTGCTCGCGGAGGCCCGCGAGGTCGGGGTGGAGCTCGTGCCGCTGGGGCTGCTGACGGACGTGGTGCTGGAGGCGCCCGTCGCCGTCGGGCTGGACGTCACCCGCGCCCCCGACGGCGGTCTGGACGTGGCCCCGTCCCTGGACCCGGCCCCGCCCGGCCCCGGGCTGAGCGGTGTGCACGCCGTGGGAGGCATCGGCTTCTACCGCGTGGAGCTCACGGACGAGGAGGCCGTGCTCCACCTGATCCCCGCCGCACGCCCCGTCCCCGAGGCCGTGCAGCAGCTCGTGCTCGCCGGCGGGCCCGTGCGCGTGCCCGCCGCGGACCGCGAGGAGTTCCTCGGCCGGATCTACCCGCGGCTGCGTGGCGCCCTGCCGGTGACCAGCGGCGACGCCTCCGTGGAGCTGCCCGAGTTCGAGCCGCCCGTGCTGCGGCTGCGCGCCGACTTCCGACCCGGCCACGAGCTCGTGCTGCGCTGGTCCTGGCTCTACTTCGACCCGCCCCGCGAACTCGGCCTCGACGCCGGCGGCGACCCCCTGCGGGACACCCGGCACGAGGACGCGGTGCTGCGCGCCGTGGCCGAGCTCTGGCCGCGCGCCGGCCGTGCGGAGGAGCAGGTCCTCGAGGGCGTGGGCGCCGCCCGGTTCTCCGAGCAGGTGCTGCCGCTGCTGCAGCGCGCGGACCACGTGCGCGTGGACGTCACCGGCGACCGCCCCGACTACCGCGAGCTGAAGGCCGCCCCGCGCATCGAGGTCGGCACGAAGGCCACGCAGAACGACTGGTTCGACCTCGGCGTGCAGGTCTCCGTGGACGGGCACGTGCTGCCGTTCGTGGAGCTGTTCACCGCGCTCGTGCAGGGCAAGACCACGCTGATCCTCGCGGACGGCTCCTACCTGGGCCTCGACCACCCCGCCTTCGACCGGCTGCGCGCCCTGCTCTCCGAGGCCGCCACCCTGCAGGAGTGGACCCCGGAGCACACCCCCGTCTCACGGCACCAGGTCGGCTTCTGGGAGGACCTCAAGGAGCTCGCGGACGAGGTGGACGAGGACCCGGAGTGGACCGCCGCCGTCGGGCGTCTGGCCGCCGTCGAGCGCCTCCCCGAGGCCCCGCGCCCCGCCGGCCTGAAGGCCGACCTGCGCCCCTACCAGGAGGAGGGCCTGCGCTGGCTCGCGTTCCTGTGGGAGCAGGACCTCGGCGGGATCCTGGCCGACGACATGGGCCTGGGCAAGACCGTCCAGACCCTCGCGCTCTTCGCCCACGCACGCCAGGCACGGCCCGAGCGGCCGCCGTTCCTCGTGGTCGCGCCGAGCTCCGTGGTGTCCGTGTGGGCGGCCGAGGCCGAGAAGTTCACCCCGGACCTCGACGTGCGCGTCCTGGACACCACCACCCGCAAGCGCGGCACCGCCGTGGCGGACGAGGTGGCGGGGGCGGACGTGGTGGTCACCAGCTACACGCTCCTGAGGATCGACGCCGGCCAGTACGGCGGACTGGACTGGGGCGGGGTGGTCTTCGACGAGGCCCAGTTCCTGAAGAACCGCGCCGCGAAGGTGCACACGGTGGCCCGCGACCTGCGCGCCCCCTTCCGGCTGGCCATCACCGGCACGCCGATGGAGAACTCCCTCAGCGACCTGTGGGCGCTGCTGGGCGTCGTCGTGCCGGGCCTGTTCCCGAGCCACCGCCGGTTCCGCGAGACCTACGTGACCCCCATCGAGACCGGGGGGGACCCCGAGCGGATGGCGGCCCTGCGCCGCCGCGTGCGCCCGTTCATGCTGCGCCGCTCCAAGGAGCTCGTGGCGAAGGACCTGCCGTCCAAGCAGGAGCAGATCCTCCAGGTGGAGCTCGAGCCGGCCCACCGCAAGCTCTACGACCGTGTGCTCCAGCGCGAGCGCCGCAAGGTGTTGGGCCTGCTCGGGGACATGGACGGCAACCGGTTCACCATCTTCACGTCGCTCACGCTGCTGCGGATGCTCGCGCTGGCGCCGCAGATCGTCGACGACCAGTACGCCTCCGTGCCCAGCTCGAAGCTCGAGCGGTTCCTCGACGACCTCACCGAGGTGATCGGCGAGGGGCACCGCGTGATCGTGTTCAGCCAGTTCACGAGCTTCCTGCGGGTGATCGCCGAGGAGCTGGACCACCTGGAGATCGAGCACGCGTACCTCGACGGCTCCACGCGCGGGCGCGCCGACGTGATCCGCGGCTTCCGCGAGGGCGAGGCGCCGGTGTTCCTGATCTCCCTGAAGGCGGGCGGCTTCGGCCTGACCCTGACCGAGGCGGACTACGTGTTCCTCATGGATCCGTGGTGGAACCCCGCTGCGGAGGCGCAGGCCGTGGACCGGGCGCACCGGATCGGGCAGGAGCGGACCGTGATGGTCTACCGGCTCGTGTCCGAGGGGACGATCGAGGAGAAGGTGCTCGAGCTGCAGCGGCGCAAGGCCGAGCTGTTCGGCGCGCTCATGGACGAGTCCGACGACTCCGGAGCCGGCGCCTTCACCGACTCCCTCACCGCCGAGGACATCCGGGAGATGCTCGGCGCCGAGGAGTGAGGGCCGCGCGAGGCGCGCCGGACGTTTTCGTTCGGGAAACGGCGGCGTGTCGCGACGTTTTCGTTCGGGAAACGGCGGCCCGCCCGCCCGTTTCGTCAACGAAAGTCGTCCCCGGGGCGCCGTTTCCCGAACGAAAGCGGGGGGTAGCCTCGGGCCATGCGTCGCCCGTCCCGGCCCAGCACCGCCGCCCCCGCCAGCACCGCCGCCCCTGCCCCCACCGCCACCCCCGCCTTCGCGCCGTCCGCCCGGTCTCAGGTGCCACCGTTCACGGTGATGAGCATCCTTGGCCGGGTCGCCGCACTGCGCGCCGCCGGCCACGACGTCGTCAGCCTGTGCGCGGGGGAGCCGGGCGGGGGCGCCCCGCCCGCCGTCGACGCCGCGGCCGCCGCCGTCCACGCCTCCGGCCGTGCCCTCACCTACACCCCGGCGCTGGGCCTGCCGGAGCTGCGGGCCGCCGTCGCCGGCCACTACCGCCGCTGGTACGGGCTCGACGTGCGCCCCGAGCAGGTCGCGATCACCACGGGCTCCTCGGGGGCGTTCATGCTCGGCTTCCTCGCGGCGTTCCCCCCGGGGGACCGCGTGCTCCTGCCGCGCCCCGGCTATCCGGCGTACCGCAACATCCTCACGGCGCTCGGGGTGGAGGTGGTGGACGTGGACGTCGACGCCGGCACCCGCTACCAGCCCACGGTCGCCCACCTGGAGGCGGCGCTCGCGGAGGGCCCGGTCGCGGGGCTCGTGCTCGCCTCCCCGGCCAATCCCACGGGCACGATGGTCAGCGCCGACGAGCTCGCCGAGCTCGCCCGCTGGTGTGAGGAACACGGTGTGCGGCTCGTCTCGGACGAGATCTACCACGGCATCGTGCACACGGACGCGCAGGGGCCCGGCGCCTGCGCATGGCGCACCTCCCGCACCGCGCTCGTGGTCAGCTCGTTCTCCAAGTACTGGGGCATGCCCGGCTGGCGGCTGGGCTGGATGCTCATGCCGGACGACCTCGCCGCCGCGGTCGACGGCCTCGCCGGCTCGGTCGCCCTCTGCCCGCCCGCCGCGGCCCAGGAGGCGGCCGTCCACGCGTTCAGCGACGAGTCCTACGCGTTCTGCGCGGAGCAGGCCGACGGCTTCACGGCAACGCGCGGCGTCGTGCTGGCCGCCCTGCCCCGGCTCGGCTGGGCCGACGCCGCCCCCGCCGACGGCGCCTTCTACCTCTGGGCCCGTCTCGCCCCGGGCATGCTGGCGGAGTTCGGCAGCGCCGTCGGCTACTGCGCCGCCCTGCTGGAGGAGGCCGGCGTCGCGCTGACCCCCGGCGACGACTTCGACGCCGTCCACGGGCCCGAGTCCGTCCGGCTCTCCTTCGCCGCCGGCCCGGACGCCGTCCACGAGGCGCTCGAGCGGATCGCCGCCTGGCATGCGGCGCGCGGCCTGGCCTGACGGGCTCCGCCGCGCGCCGCACCGCCCGACGCCTCAGCCGCCCGACCGGCGTGTCCGTGACGGCCCGGTCGCCGAGCAGTCGGGCGCGGTAGATCAGCGGGTTGTGGCTGACCAGCACCCGCGCATTGCGCCCATGCCGGTCCAGCCCGCGTGTGCGCAGGGTCGCGGAGGCCCCGCCCACCTCGAACAGGCGGGTCGCCGCGCGCTCGAGGGCGTCACGTGCCGGTTCCCGCGACGGGGGCGCGCCGTCGGCGCCGCCGGGATGACGGGCAGACGCCCCCGCCGTATTGCGAACCATCCGCAACAGTCCTTATTGTGAATCAGTCGCATCTTTCCGCCCTCGTGAAAGGCTCCCCGTGTCCCACTCCGCCCCGCAGCGCCGTTCCGCGCGCACCGCCGCTCTCTCCGCCACCCTCGCCGCCGCGGCCATCGCCCTCACGGCGTGCGGCGCGGACGCCGCCCCGTCCGGGCCGACGTCGGCCCCCGCCCCCGCCGCGGACGGCGCCGAGTCGCCGTCGGGTGAGGCGAGGGCGGCCTCCTCCGTCTCCGAGGGGGACCGCGTCGACCCGACCCGGACCACCGAGGTCTCCGCGGTGACCCCGCGCATCCTGCTCTCCCACGAGGGCGGGCTCACGCTGCTCGACGCCGAGTCCGGGGAGGTGGTGAGGGAGCAGGACGTCCCGGGCTTCACGCGGCTGAGCAACGCCGGCAACGGCAAGGACGTCCTGGTGACCACCGGGAACGGCTGGGAGGTGTTCTCCACCGGCATCCAGACCAAGGCCCACGGCGATCACGTCCACAACTACGAGTCCGCACCCGGCATGACCGGCGTGACGTTCCCGGGTGAGCACCCCGGCCACGTCGTCACCCACAACGGCAGGACCACCCTCTTCGCGGACGGCACGGGCGCGATCCGGACCTTCGACTCGACCCACCTGGACAAGGCGACCCCGGACCTCATGCCCGTCATGACGGAGGCCGAGACCGAGGACCCGCACCACGGCGTGGCGCTCGAGCTCTCCGACGGCACCCTCTTCACCACGCAGGGCACCGAGGACTCCCGGAACACGCTCCAGGAGATCGACCCGAAGACCGGCGAGGTCACGGCCGAGACCGACGACTGCCCCGGCAGCCACGGCGAGGCCGCGGCCCAGCCGACGGAGGCGGGCGACGTCGTCGTGATGGGATGCGAGAACGGGCCCGTCGTGTACCGGGACGGCGAGTTCCACAAGGTGGAGGTCGAGACCGAGTACCAGCGCTCCGGGAACCTGTTCGGGCTGCACGACTCGCCCATCGTCCTGGGTGATCACAAGGTCGAGGAGGAGCCGACGGAGGCCGTCGAGCGGCCCACGGGGATCGCCCTCATCGACACCCGCACCGATGAGCTCACCACCGTGGACCTCGGCTCGTCCTACTGGTTCCGCTCGCTCGGCCGCGCTGAGGACGGCTCCGCGGTCGTGCTGACCTACGACGGCGAGGTCAACGTGATCGACGAGGAGACCGGTGAGGTCACCGCCGAGTACCCGGTGATCGAGCCGTGGAAGGAGAAGGACGAGTGGCAGGAGCCCGGCCCGATCCTGAAGGTCGCCGGGAACACCGCCTACGTCACCGACGCGGAGGCCCAGAAGCTCGTGGCCGTCGACCTGGAGACCGGTGAGACCGTCCTGGAGAAGGACCTGGAGTTCGCCCCGGTTGAGATGGCCGTGGTCACCGGCGAGCCCGAGTCCGTGAAGCCCGAGGAGGGCGCGCACGGTGACGAGGACCACGACGACGACGGCCACGAGGGCCACGACCACGGCGCCGAGCCCTCGGAGGGCCACGAGGGGCACGACCATTGATCGTGTGACGAGACTCCGGCCGGGCGCCCTTCGTGGGGAGGGGTGCCCGGTCGGCGGCCGGGGGCGTCGTGGGGACGCTGACGGCCAGGGCCGGCACCTGCCGCCGGCCCGTGGATGGAGGAGGGCGGGGTCGCGTCGTGGGGACGCGGCCCCGCCCGCCTGTCCGCAGGCCCCGCTCCGGGAGGGCCTGCCGGATCCAGGAGGGCCTGCCGGAGAGGATGCCCCGGGGATGGTGGGGTCAGTCGGCCACCGGATCGTGGTCCGTGATCACGCTCAGGCGGTACCGGGTGCCCTCGGGGACCTCGGCGCTCACCACCAGGTCCTCCGCGTCCGACTCCGGCACCATGACGACGTATCCGCCGCAGCGGTCCGACCACCCCAGGGGTTGGTAGGCGGCGAAGCCGTCCGCCCCGAGGATGCCCACCGAGGACGGGCCGGCGTCCGGGTCGTCGCACAGCAGCATCAGGCGCAGGGTGCCCTCGGGGCGTTCGCCGCCCATCGCCGCGCCCCCTCCCCGGGGGTCTGGAGGCCCTGCAGCTCGGAGGCGATCACGTTGACGTCCGTCGTGGGCGTGCCGGGCAGCTCGACGCCCTCCAGGGCCCGGGCCAGGGGGTCCTCCGTCGGACTGCCCGCCCGGTGCGTGACGGCGGCCTCCGGGAGGGCGGCGAGGAAGCCCTCGCTCAACGGCAGAGCCCCGTTCCTGGCGGGATCGGCGCCCTCGGGCACGAACCCGGCACCGGCGGTGGAGCCGCCGCCCGAACCCTGCGTGGCGCTCCCGGAGGCCGGCGCCGGAGTGCTCGGCGCCGTGGTGCCGGAGGCTGGCCCGCCCGCGGACGGCGTGGTGGTCTCGGACGTGCTCGACGGGGACGGCGTCGTGTCGGAGGACGCCGCAGGGGAGGGTGTGGTGCCGGACGCCGTCGCTGGGCCCCCGCCGCCGGAGCAGCCGGCGAGCGTGAGGGCCAGGGTCAGGGCCGCCGTCGTGGCCGGGAGGGCATGGCGGGCGGAGCGGAAGGAAGGGGGTGAGGGGGTCATGGCGGACCTCCGTCGGTCGGGGGAGCCCGTGCTCCCGGACGCCGGCCCGACCGGTCGTCGTGCAGTGCGTGAGGGGAGACTATGCATCGCATGGGTCCCCGTCTAGCCCCCGGTGTGAGGGACGCCGGATGTGCGCTTCGCGCGCGGCGGGGAGGAGTCCTCAGGCGGCCGGTGCCTGACCCCGCACCTGCCGCAGCGCCTCGGGGGCGACCGCCGCGGCCCAGTCCTCGTAGCCGGCGCCGTTGGGGTGGAACAGGTCCCGGGCCAGGCGGTTGACCTGGTGCCTCAGATTCCGCCGCCACGTGGCCGCGTGCACGTCCGCCACGCCGAGGCCGTGCCGGGCGGCCACCCGCCGCACCACCGTGTTCGCCCGGCGCACGCGAGCCTCGAACGGCGGGATGCGGAACGTCGGGACCAGGCCCAGCGTGGCGCCGGCGGGCAGGGCGCGGGCGATCGCCTCGAGGGGCTCCTCGAAGGCGGCCTCGCGGAACCGCCAAGCCCAGGTGACGTCGTTGCCGCCGACGACGCACGTCACCGCGTCCACCCCGCTCGCCGGCATGAGGGGCAGCTGGTCGGCGAGCACGTCCTTCGCCATGGCCCCGCTGACGGCGAGGTTCACCACCCGCACGGGCCGGCCGGTCTCGGCGGCCACCCGCTCGGCCACCTGGGCCACGTACGTGCGCTCCACGCTCTCGGCCCCGATCCCGACGGCGGCCGAGTCGCCCAGCACCACCCACGTGAGCGCGTCGGGGTCCGCGCGGGCGGCGAGGGCGTGCCAGTGGGCGCGGTAGTCGGCGTCGTGCTGGGCCTGCCAGCCGGAGGGGGAGGGCATGCGCGCCAGGCTACCGGCGCCCTGACGTGCGGACACGCGGGAGGGCCTCGACTCGGGCCACCTCATGGGCCAGGATCCGGCCATGACGTTCCTCCGGGCCGTGGGCCGCTTCTACGGACGCTACGCGCAGTTCGGCGGCCGGGCCGGGCGCGCCGAGTTCTGGTGGGTGGTGCTGTACCTGTCCCTCGCGTCCCTCGGCATCACCCTCCTGTTCGGGGCCCTCGGGGCGGACACGACGACGGCCACCCCCTCCGCCGTCGTGTTCCCCGGCTTCGCGGTCAGCGGTCTCAGCGTCCCCGCCGTCGACTCGATGACCGAGGCCTACCAGGCCTTCTCGGGGGTCTGGGGCCTGCTCCATCTGGTGCCCGCCTGGGCGCTGACGGCCCGGCGCCTGCACGACGCCGGGCTCAGCCGCGCCTGGCTGCTCCTGGCGCTGCTGCCCGTGCTCGGTGCGATCGCCCTGCTGGTGATGGTGCTCCAGCCCTCGGATCCGCGGGTGGCCGCGGAGGCCGCCGCGCCGAGCGGTCAGTCGTCGACGACCTGAACGTCCACGCGGATGTTGCCGCGGGTGGCGTTGGAGTAGGGGCAGACCTGGTGGGCGGCGTCGGCGAGCTGCTGCGCCTCGTCCTGGGGCAGGTCCGGGATGACGACCTCGAGGGTGACGGCCAGGCCGAAGCCCTCGCAGGCCTTGCCGATCGAGACGCGGGCGCCCACGGAGGAGTCGCCGAGCTTCTTCTTGGCCTGGCGGGCGACGCTCTGCAGGGCGGAGTGGAAGCACGCGGCGTAGCCGGCGGCGAAGAGCTGCTCGGGGTTGGCGCCGTCGCCGCTGCCGCCCATCTCGGCGGGGATCGCCAGGTCCATGTCGACGCGGCCGTCCGCGGTCCGGACGTGGCCGTTGCGGCCGCCGCCCGTGGCGATGGCCTCGGTGGTGTAGAGGGGCTCGATCTCGATCACGGTGTGCTCCTTGACGGTGTCTGGCCCGGGGTGCCGGGGGCCGCTCGACGGCGGCCACGGTCCAAGGTAGTCCGCGATCAGGTTGTGTGCAATCCAGTTGTCTGCGGGGTAGGTTGTCCGGGTGGACGTCACCCCCCTCGACCTCGACCGCCAGCTGTGCTTCTCCCTCTACCGCGCCAGCCGGGCGGTGACCCGCGCCTACCGGCCCCTGCTCGAGGAGCTGGGCCTCACCTACCCCCAGTACCTCGTGATGCTGGTGCTCTGGCAGGAGGACGGGCCGGTGGGCGTGAACGACATCGGCGCGCGCCTGGGACTCGACAGCGGCACCCTCACCCCGCTGCTGCGCCGCCTCGACCACGCCGGCCTGGTCACCCGTGCCCGCAGCGCCGACGACGAGCGGCGTCGCCTCATCTCCCTCGCCCCCGCCGGCCGGGACCTGCGCGAGGCCGCCGCCGACATCCCCGCACGCATGGCCGACCTCTACCCCGGGCCGGCCGGACAGCGGGAGGAGCTCAAGGCCTTCCTGGACGAGCTGGCCGCGGGACTCGACTGAGCCGGGGCGCGGGCGGGGGCGCAGGATCCCCGCGACCGCCTGCTGTGCTCAGGACCGCGTCATGAGGACGCGGTCCTGAGCACATCGAGCGGTCTTCTCAGGACGCCGCCCGGGCCACCACACCGCCCCGCCCCGACCGCACTGGCGCGGTGCGGCGGTACCAGTCCAGGCAGAAGACGGCGATCAGCACGAGGTCGATCCAGTCGCCGCCGTAGTACATGAGCTGGGCGCCGGCCTGGGCCTCCGCCACGCCCACGCCCGCCGGCGGATGCGCGTAGACGTGCTTGGAGAGGATCGCGTGCAGCGCGAGGAACGCCACGAGCACACCTGCCCGCAGCGGGTGTCCGTGCGGGTGCGGTGCCGGGTCCACCTGCAGGATCGCGGCGGTGAACACCCACCCGGCCAGCAGCACGTGCACGTGCACCAGCAGATGCCCCACCGCGGAGGCATGCATCCAGGCGTGCAGGGGTGTGGTGTAGAGCAGCCACAGCCCGCCGATGTTCAGCAGCCCCGCCACCACCGGGTGCGAGACCACCCGCACGTACGGCGTGGACAGCACCCGGGACAGCCGCCGCGCCCACGCCACGGGCAGGCCCCGCAGGGCCACGGTCACCGGCGCGGACAGCACCAGCAGCAGCGGGGCGAGCATGCCCAGCAGCAGGTGCCCCCACATGTGGGCCGTGAAGTCGTGGTGGCCGAGCACCCCCAGCGGTCCCACCGCCACGACGCCGGCCACCACCCCCGCGGCCGCGCTCAGGGTGCGCGCGTCGGACCAGGCGCGGCCCCGGCGTCGTCCGGCGCGGACCAGCGCCGCATAGGCGACCAGGAACAGCAGGAGTCCGCCGCCGATGACGACGCCGGCCAGCGGGAACGGGGCGCTCGCCGCCTGGGCGCCGAGCTCCGCCCCGATCCCGCCGGGGTGCTCATGCACGGGCGGCCGCCCGGCGGGAGCCGCGCCGCCACGCCAGGGTGCCGATCACGAGGAAGGCGATCGCAATGGCCATCCACACGAGGTCGTACACGAGGATGTCGTCCACGGGCGCGTACGGGCCGGTGCCCTGCAGCTCCGTGGGGATGACCTCGTACCGGATCTGGTGGATCCTCATGAGCTTGTGCTGGACGGTGCCGTCCCACGCCTGGAACGCGCCCGCGCCGATCAGCACCGCCGGCCACCACCGGCCGACGCCGGGGCCGCCGCGGCGTCGCACGTCCGCGAAGAGGAACAGCCCGGCCACGGCGGCGAACCAGCCGAAGGCGTGGAAGAGTCCGTCGGAGACCAGGCCGACGGCCGCGGTGGACAGGTCGTAGAAGTGGTGCCAGTGCAGGAGCTGGTGCAGGACGACCTCGTCGACGAAGGCGGCCACGCCCACCCCGAAGAGGATCCCGGACAGCAGCAGGCGGCGGTGGAGGTCGGGGGCGGGGCGGCCGACGGGCCGAGCCGTGACGGAGGGGGAGGCCATGGCGCCCACGCTAGCGGCAGTTCCCAGCGAATGCCCAGGTCACGGGCGTCATCCACGCACCGGCCGCAGTGGCGGTCCCGTGAGGCGATGATGGTGCCCATGGCCGCCCACTCCTTCGCCCTCGTGCCCTCCTCCTACGTCCTCTTGCTGCGGGGACGGGAGGTGCTGCTGCAGCGCCGGCATCACACCGGGTACATGGACGGGTTCTGGGTGGCGGGCGCCGCCGGGCACGTGGAGCCGGGGGAGGCGGCCCGGCAGGGGGCGGTCCGGGAGACGGCGGAGGAGCTCGGCGTCGAGATCGAGCCTGCTGCCCTCGAGCTGCTGACCGTCATGCAGCGCACGGACGGCACGGACACCCCGCGCGAGCAGCGCGTGGACTGGTTCTGGGCCTGCCGGTCCTGGGCGGGTGAGCCGCGGATCTGCGAGCCCGGCAAGGCCCCCCACCTGGAGTGGTTCCCCCTGGATTCGTTGCCGAGCCCGATTCCGGACTACGAGCGGCTCGTGCTGGAGGGCCTGCGCGACGGCGACCTCACCCCGGACACGGCGGTCGGGTTCGGGGGCTGAGGGGCATAGGGGCTCGCCGTCCACCGCCCGGTCAGTCCCGCACCGCCTCCACCACCATGAGCGGGTGCTCGGCGGGGTCGAAGGCCGTGCGGTGCCAGTCTCCGGAGAGCCGTTCCACCCGCAGCCCCGCTGCGGCCAGGTCCGCGCGCACCTGCTCCGCGGAGCGGAACTGCAGGTGCTGGTCCACCTCGGACACCTCCCCGGAGTCGAGGAACTCGGTGCGCACGCGCATCGTCACCACCCCGTGCCGGTCCGGGGCGGAGGTGCGCTCCGACTCGAGGACCCGCCCGGCCGGCATCGTGCGCTCCGTGGGGTCCTGCTGCCAGCCCTCCCACGCGCGCCGGACGGGGTTGCGCGTCTCGAAGACCAGGCGGCCGCCGGGCACGAGCCCCGCACCGATGCGCCGCAGCGACGCGTGCCAGTCGTCGTCGACCAGGTGCATGGCCACGTTGCCGCTCATCACCACCAGGTCGGCGGAGTCCGGCGCGATCAGCCCCGCATCCCCGTGTCGCCACTCGACGCCGTCCCCGCCCGGGCGCGCGCGGGCCGCCGCGAGCATGGCCTCGGCCGGGTCGATCCCGACAACGTCCCGCCCCGGGCCCGCGAGCGTCACCGTCAGGATGCCGGTGCCGCAGCCGAGGTCGACGATGCGGGTGCTGGCCCGCGCGGCCGAGACCTCGTCCGCGACCCGGCGGAAGAACGCGTGGTCCTCGCCCGCGGGGTTGTCCACGTCGTAGATCGCGGCGAGGCGGGCGTCGTCGTAGGTGCGCCGGTTGGCCTCGGCGCGGGAGGGGGCGTCGGTCATGCGCGCAGTCTGTCACCCGGGGCGGGCGCCCCCTGCCGCAGGGCCTGCCCCGCCACGATCAGCAGCATCGCCGCGCCGGCCGCCGCGGCCCCGGCCGGTCCCGCGGCGGGCACGCGGAGCATCGCCGCCAGGGCGCCGACCAGGCCCAGGACCAGCATCGACCCGCCGATCCACCGGAACACCGGCGCGCCGAACGCGCGCGCGAACGGCAGGAAGTGCGCGCCCACCACGGCCGCCACCAGGGCGATCTGCGCCGTCGGCGCGTCTGCGGCCCGGGCCACCAGACGGGTCACCGGGAACAGCAGCAGCATCACGACGACGGCGGCCCCGTACACCCGCAGCGCCCCGGGCGCCGGGGGCGGCAGGGCGGGCAGGGTCCGGCGGCGGAGCAGGACCGCCGCGAGGGCGAAGACGGCGAGGGCGACCGCCGCACTGCGGAGCATGCTCTGAGCGTCGCCGGGCAACCCGGCGATCCCGGCGAGCAGGAAGGCCATGCCGCCGACCACCCCGATCAGCCCGCCGAAGACCACCGGATGACCCGCCCGGCTGATCCCGCGGACGCGCTGGCCGTCCACGATCTGCCTGTGAGCGTTGCCTGTGTGCACCTGTGTCATCGTTCCCCTCCTGCTGTGTGCGACCGGGGCCATCGTGTCACGGCCGTTAGCCTCCTCCCATGCCCTCCGCCTCGATCGACCACGTGCGGCAGGCCCGCCGCGTCCTGTTCCACGGGGTCACGGGGGCCGGGAAGTCCACCGCGGCCGTGCGGCTCGGCGCTGTGCTCGGCCTGCCGGTCACCCTCGTGGACGAGGAGTTCGGCTGGCTGCCGGGCTGGGTCCCGCGGCCGGAGGCCGAGCAGACCGCCCTGGCGGACTCGGTCACGGCGGGGGAGGCCTGGGTGCTGGACTCCGCCTACGGCTTCTACCGGCCGATGGTCATGAAGCGGACCGACGTCGTCATCGCCCTGGACTACTCGCGGGCCCGGACCTTCACGCGCCTGGTGCGGCGCACGATCCGCCGGGTGGTGGGGCAGGGGGAGATGTGCAACGGCAACCGCGAGTCCTGGCGTCGGGTGCTCGGGGAGGAGTCGATCCTGCGCTGGCACGCCGCCACGTTCGACCGCAAGCGGGCATGGGCCCGGGAGCGGGAGGCCGCGGCGGAGGGGGCGCCGGTGCTGCGCCTGAGCACGCCGCGGCAGTGGGAGTGGGTGCTGGCCCGGCTGGAGGGCAGGCGGCAGGCTCCCTGAAGCACGCTGCTCCTCCGGACCTCACGTCGTGCTCAGGACCGCGTCCTCAGGACACGGTCCTGAGCAGAAGGGGAGGTCCTGCGGCCGCCTCGCCCTTCGTCCCGCGCTCTGACAGGGTGGGGCCATGGACGGGATGGAGCGGGAGAAGGTCTGGCACGTGCGGATCGCCGTCGCGGCGGCGCTCGTGGGATGCGCCGGCGTCGTGTCCGGACTGCGGCACGAGCTGGGGCTGGGATGGGCGGTCGGGCTGCTGACGGCGTGCCTCCTGGGCGTGGCCCTCGCCCTGCGCGACGTGCACCACCGGGTGGACCAGGAGGAGGCGGGGCGTCAGGTGTTCTACGCCGGCCGGGGGAGTACGGCGTGGTTCGCGGTGGTGATGGTGGGGGTCGCGATCGTGCCGGGCATGGTGATCCCCCTGCTCGCGGACGGGGCCGCCACGGCGCTGGGTGTGGGACTCTTCGCCGCCGTGCTGACCGCGGCGGCACACGGCGTGCTCGCGGCCACCACCACCGGGGAGCCGCAGCCCGAGCCGGTCCCGGTGCCGTTGCGCCGCGAGGACGGCTGAGAATCCGCTGCGGAAGTGACCCTTCTGAGGGCGGTGGCGGTCGCCAGAAGGGTCAGTTCCGCAGTGGATTCGGCGACGCCGGAGCACTCAGGAGCACGTCGGGCGCCGGGCGTCGGACGCTCCCGTGGCACCATCGGCTCATGCCCGAGCGCCCCGCCCCCACGCCGCCCGCCGCCACACCCGGCCCCGCCCCTGCCGTCCATGCCGCGGGCTTCGACGAGCTCGACCGGACGACGGCCTACCGCCTCTGGCAGCTGCGGTCGCTGGTGTTCGTCGTCGAGCAGGACTGCCCCTACCTGGACCTGGACGGCCGCGACCTCGAGCCGGCCACCGTCCACCTGTGGGTCGAGGACGAGGCGGGCACGCCCGTCGCCACGCTGCGGCTGCTGGACGACGGCGACGTCGCCCGCATCGGCCGCGTCGTCACCCACCCCGACGCGCGGGGCCGGGCCCTGGCCGGGGCGCTGCTGGACGAGGCGGTCGCCCGGATCGGCGGGCGGCCGAGCGTGCTGGACGCCCAGGCCCACCTGGCGCACTGGTACGCCCGCTGGGGCTACGCGCCGGACGGGCCGGAGTTCCTCGAGGACGGCATCCCGCACGTGCCGATGCGGCGGGCGGGGGCGGGTGCGACGGACGGGCGTCGCGCGCACACCTGAGAATCGACTGCGGAAGTGACCCTTCTGGGGGTGTCAGCGGGCGTCAGAGGGGTCACTTCTGCAGTCGATTCCGGACGTCGCCGCTCGACGTCGCCTGGGTCACCGTCGCCTGCAGCTCCGCGGCCGTCTCTGGATCCGGGGTCACCACAGTGAACCGCTGTCCGTCGTGGGTGGTGAGGACCAGCCCGGCGGGGCCGCCGAGGTCCAGGCGCACGCCGCGGCGGGAGCGGGCCCGCCCCGTCACCGGCCAGTTGATGTAGGCGACGCCCGGGCCGACGTCGTCCTGGACCTCCACCGTGGCCAGTGAGTCCAGGGGCAGCTCGCGGGAGTACAGCGGGGCCCGGAGGCGGAGTACGCCGGCGGCGGGGTCCGCCGCGAGCTCGATGCGGGCGCGCAGGAACGCCACCTGGCTCAGCCACACGACCAGCCCGAGGCTCACCGCGGCGATCACGAGGATGCCCGCCGACCGTAGGGCCTGATCCAGCACGAGCAAGAGGACCAAGGGGAGCGCCGTGACGAACACCAACGCCCACCCCAGCACCGCGTAGCCGGGCGGCGGCTCGACGACGGCGGTGCGCGCCGCCTCGGCCGGCGCGGTGGTCATCGGCGCCGGTCCGGGTCCGACGGGGGCTTCAGCCCGAACCGGACGATGTGGAACGCCAGACCCAGCAGCAAGAGCCCCCAGCCGATGAGTCCTCGCCATTCGAGGTCCGTGAAGGAGAGGACGTAGAGGCCCGCGACGGTGGCGAGCACCGCCGCAAGAGGCCAGTCGGCGGCCGCCATCGCCAGCACCACCAGGAGCACGGCGGCGATCGTCACTGCGGTGTACCGCAGGAACAGGGCGCGGTTGCCGAGCGCCTCCTCGAGTCGTGACTCCGTGCCGGTGTGGACGGGGGTGGTACCGGGGGCGGCCTTGAAGAGGCGGATGTGGCCGTAGGTGAGCGCGGGCGTCCAGCCGGCGGCCCGGAAGAGGTCGAAGTGGTGGTCGTCGGGGTCGGTCTCGTAGGACATGTCGAAGACGACGTCCTCGGGCTCGGCGTCCTCGAAGCGCCAGCCGTGGGCGGCCAGGGAGAACCCGGTCAGCCGCTGGCCGCGGCGGGCCGTGTCTTCGAACCTCGCGAGGTCCTTCTCCGGGGTGAAGGCCGGCCCACTGCTCATGCGTGTGGTGCTCATGTCGTCTCCATGATCTGGTCGGCCATCGCCAGGATTCCGCGCCGGCGCTCGATGTCGCTCATCAGGACGCCGCGTCCCCGGGGGTGAGGCGATGGACGCGTCGGGCGTCGTCGCCGTCGAACTCCTCGATGAACCCGGCATCCCTGAGCTTCTTCAACGTGGTGTGGAGATGCGGATCATCGGGGTCCCGCCACTCCCCGAGAATCATTGAGGGATATATCTCTGAGTGACACTCAGTCATCGACTGCCGGTGGGTGCAAGGGGATGGGGCATCGGATGCCGACCTTGACGCCCCCCCCCGGGCGCGACGACGCCCCGGATGCGCGCGGCACCCGGGGCGTCGTCGGTGGGACGAGGTGGTCGGTCAGTGGCCGTAGCCGCCCTCGTCGTTCTCCTCGGTCTCCTTCTCGGACTGCTCGGCCTTGGCCGCGAGGCCGTCGACCTCGGCGGGCGCCTGCTGCGCGGCCTGGTCCTGGTCGCCGGGGGCGTCGGAGTTCTTCGTCTCGGGGATCTGCTGATCAGCCATGGGTGCCCTCCTCAGGCGTGGTGGGAGGGGCGCCGGGTGAGCGCCCCCTGTCCGACGGCGCCCGGGGTGGGGTGGGCCGACGTCGTCGCAAGTCAACCAAGGGTCAGGCCGACACGCCCACCCCTGGCCCTCCTGCCGGAGGCCCCCGGGTCAGTCCTTGCCGGGCAGCAGGTCGCGGGCGGTCTCGGCGGCGCGCTGGAGCAGGGAGTCGTCCCCGCCGCCGGCCCAGGAGGGGTCGTGGGGCATCGGGCCCATCGGATCGGCCGCGTCCGGGTCGGGTCCACCGCTGCACCTCGTTGCGCGACTTGGCTCGCGGGTAGTAGCGCATGACCTCCGCGTCTCCGAGGAGCCTGAACATGTCGTCGAGGTCAGCGTCGGTCATGCACCGGAACGTGAGTCGATCGGTGGGTTGCGGGATCACCCGACGACCTTACCGACGGCACTGAACCGGCTTCTTGTCTTCGACATGTGCGTGAAACCGCCCCCGCGGTCTGCCGCGCTCACCCCACGAAGACGCAGAAGGGGTGGCCGGCCGGGTCCGCGAACACGTAGAGGGGCTCGTCCTCGTCGTCGGAGCGGTCCAGGACGAGACGCCCGCCCAGGCGCAGCGCGTGGTCGTGGGCCGCGTCGAGGGACTCGCGGTCCGGCACGGTGAAATCCAGGTGCAGCTGCATCGGCACCTCGGGTGACGGCCACGTGCTGGGCTTCAGTTCCTCGGTGCGCTGGAATGTCAGGACGCGGCGGCCGTCGTCGTCCAGCAGCACGAGCCAGTCCGCGCTGTCCGGCTCGCGGCCGTCCGCGAGCTCGTCGCCCGTGCGGTAGTGGAGGCCGAGGAGCTCGCGGTAGAACTCCGCGACGGAACGGATGTCGACGGCGTCGACGACCGGCTGCTGGAGCACAGGGCGGGTGACCATGGCCACACATTAAGCAACCTCGGTGCCCGCGTCAGCGTCTCGGCCTCAGTCGACGTCGTCGCGCCCCGCATCCACCCACCGCGCGGCCAGCACGACGGCGGCCAGCGAGACCACCGCCAGGACCTGCCACCCCGCGAGCGCCCAGCCGACCCCGAGCGTCGCCCCGAGCGCACCTCCCGCGAGGGTCGCCAGCGGCACGGAGCCCCGGGTGAGGGTGCGGCGCATCGCGGTGACCCGCCCGAGTGTGCCCTCGGGGCAGGCGCGGGCGGTCACGGCGGCCTGGGTGATGTTCCCGAGCAGGACCATGAACCCCCAGAGGGCGGCGCCGGCCAGCAGCCACGGCCCGGCATGAGCGCGGTCGGCGTAGGCCAGCAGGTGCAGCCCCACGGCCACGGCGCAGCCGACCGAGCCGAGGAGGATGCACCGGCGCTCGCCCAGGCGGTCGATGGCCCGGCCCGCCAGGGACGAGGCCGCCAGTGCCCCGACCGCACCGGCGGTGATCTGGACGCCCAGGAACTCCGGCCCGAGCCGCAGGTCGGTCAGGATCCAGACCGCCTCGACCGGGGCGAAGAGGGCCATGCCCACGTTGGCGGCCACCGACCCCATCGTCAGCAGCCACAGGACCGGGGTGCGCCGCAGCACCGTCCACCCCTCCGCGGCGTCCTTCCCGAACCGGGCCCAGCGGGACAGGACGTCCGCGACGCCGGGGTCCCCGTCGTCGTCCGGAATGTCCACCGCGGCGGAGGGCCGCAGCCGTACCCGGAGCGCGACGATCGCCGCCGCGAAGAGGAACGCCGTCGCGATGCCGAGCACGGGTCCCGCGCCCAGCGACCCGACGAGGACGCCCGCCGCGGCGGGCACGATCAACACGAGGGCGGCGTCGGCGGACTCGAGCCGCGCCGTCAGGCGGGCGACGGCGGTGGCCGGCACGACGCGCGGCACGAGCGCGGTCTGGGTGGTCTCGGCCAGCACCGTGAGCACGCCCAGCAGGGCCATGACGGCGGCGAGGTGACCGAACGTGAGCGCGTCGAACGCCCACGCCACGACGAGCGAGCCGAGCACCGCCGCCTTGGCGAGGCCGGTGGCCGCGAGCAGCCGCGGGCTGAGGTGCCGGTCCACCACGATGCCGATGGGCACGCCGAGCAGGAGGAATCCCAACCCGGAGAGCGTCATCAGCACGCCCATGCCGTCGGCGCCCACGCCGAGCAGGAGCACCGCCAGGACGTCCAGGGCGACGTCCGTGGCGGACCGGCCACCCGCGTCGAGGGCGTTGGAGGCGACCAGCCACCGCGCCCGTCCTTCCGGCGGCGGGGGCGTCTCAGCGTCAGGGGTGCGGGGGGCAGGCGTCTGACGACGCGGGTCCGTGCTCACCGCCACACGTGGAGCAGGTAGCCGTAGCTCAGCGACGTCGTTGCGGGGTGCTCGGCGAGCCACGCGTCGGCGACCCCTCGCTCGAACTCCAGCCGCAGGACGGCCTCGAGGTCGGCGCGGGAGTCGAAGGTCCACGAGCTCATGACCTCGCGGGTCTGGGCCCCGACGCCGGCCCACCACTCGCGGGCGTACGTGTCCTGGCCCTGCGCCGCGGCGTTCGTGCTCGCCCGCAGCAGCTCGGCGAACTGGCCGCGCTCGGTGTCGTTGTCGATCACCACGAGCGCGCCGCCGGGCCGCAGCACCCGGGCGACCTCGTCCAGGCCGGGTCGGACGTCCCAGCGCGGGTGCGGGAAGAAGTACGCGAACCGGGCATGCACGACGTCGACGCTCGCCTCCGGCAGCGGGATCTGCTCGGCCGAGCCGTACAGCACGCGCGCCCCGCCGGGGCGGGCGCGGGCGGCCCCCAGCAGGCGCACGTCCGGCTCGACGGCGATCGTCTCGGCCGCGTCGGCGTAGCGGGGCAGCCAGAAGCCGGTGCCCGCACCGAGGTCGAGCAGCGTCCGCCCGGCCCAAGGCGCCGCCTCCTGCAGCGCCGCCCAGAGGGCGCCCTCACGGTCCATGGCCGCGTTCTCTATCTCGTACAGCGCCGGGTCCACGCCCTGGTTGCCCGAGGGACGGAAGTCGGGCAGGCCCGTGGCCGGTCCGCCCGGTGTGCTCTGCGTCATGCCCGGGAGTCTGACACACCCCCCCTCCACGCCGGTCCGTCACACGGGTCTGCCACGGCCCGCCGCGCCCCGGAGAGGCTCCGGCCGGTCCTGGATGGCGCGGTGGCGGCTCATGTGACGCGCGAGCCGGCCGCCCGCTGGACTCGCGGCGGCCCACCGCGTGGGATGGGCTCACCACCCATCCAGAGCGGCCGAGAGATCTGGCTCGACGACGCCGCAGCAACCCGCCCGCCGGACCCGGACCCCCGGGAACGGCAGGCCCGGTGCTACCGCCAGGACCGATGGAGGAGAGCAGATGCCCCGTCACGCCACACAGCAAGTCCACGCCGGCTACGAGCCCGCCGCACCCCACCGGCCGGTCGTCCCGCCCATCCACCAGACCACGGCGTTCCGTTTCCCGGACCACGCCACGGCGGCATCGATGTTCCGGCTCGAGACCCCCGGCTTCACCTACAGCCGCACGGGCAACCCGACCGTCGCGGTGTTCGAGAACCGCCTCGCCGCACTGGAGGGCGGCATCGGCGCGATCGCCACGGCCACCGGCCAGGCCGCCGTCGCGCTGTCCCTGCTGGCGCTGCTGCAGGGCGACAAGCACCTGGTCGCCTCCAGCCAGCTCTACGGGGGCACCGTCGACCTGCTGACGGACACGTTCGCGGACTTCGGCATCGAGGTCACCTTCGCGGACCCGGCGGACCCGCCCGCGTGGGCCGCCGCGGTCCGGCCCGACACGCGCGCGTTCTTCCTCGAGGCCATCACCAACCCGCTCGCCACCCTCCCGGACCTGCCGGCGCTCGCGGACCTCGCCCACGCGGCCGGTGTGCCCGTGGTGGTGGACAGCACCCTCGCGACGCCGGCCCTCTACCGGCCGCTGGAGCACGGCGCCGACGTCGTCGTGCACTCGGCCACCAAGTTCCTCGGCGGGCACGGCGCGGTGCTCGGCGGCGCGATCGTGGACGGCGGCACGTTCGACTACGGCGCGGCGCCGGACCGGTGGCCGCAGCTGGCCCGGCCCAAGGCCCGCTACGGCGGGCAGACGCTGGTCGAGCGGCACGGCCGCGGCGCCTACCTGACGCTGGCCCGCAGCAAGTTCCTGCACGACCTCGGCCCCACCCTCGCCCCCGCGAGCGCGGCGCAGTTCATCCAGGGGCTCGAGACGCTCGACCTGCGCGTGGCCCGCCACACCGCCACCGCCCTCGCCGTGGCCGAACACCTGGCCGGGCACCCCGCCGTCGCGCGGGTGCACCACCCCGGCGTGGCCGGGCATCCCAGCGCGGTGCTGGCCGCCCGCGACTTCCCGGACGGCGTCGGCTCGGTGTTCTCCTTCGACCTGGCCTGCGGCCCCGAGGCCGTGGCCCCGTTCCTCGACGCGCTCGAGCTGTTCCAGCTGGTGGTCAACGTCGGCGACGCCCGGTCCCTCGTCTCCCACCCGGCGACCATGACGCACTGTCGCCTGACGCAGCAGCAGCGCGAGGACGCCGGGATCGCCGAGACCACCGTCCGGCTCTCCATCGGGCTGGAGTGTCCCGACGACCTGATCGCAGACCTGGACCGTGCCCTAGCCGTGGTGACCGCCGCCGGGCCGGCCGTCCCCGCCACCACGCCCGCCGTCCCCGAGACCGCCGCCGTCACCCAGGAGGTGCGCTGAGATGACCGCCGTCCACCACACCACCCGCTCCGTGTCCCGTCCCGCCGTCCGCGGCTTCACCACCACCGCCGTGCACGCCGGGCAGGAGCCCGACCCGCTGACCGGCGCCGTGGTGCCGCCGATCTACCAGACCAGCACCTTCGTGCAGGACGGCATCAACGTGCTGCGCGCCGGGCATGAGTACAGCCGCGGCTCCAACCCGACCCGGAACGGCTTCGAGACCCAGCTCGCCGCCCTCGAGCACGGCGACCGGGCGTTCGCGTTCGCCTCCGGGCTCGCCGCCGAGGACGCCCTCCTGCGGGCCGTGCTGCGCCCCGGTGACCACATCGTGCTGGGCGGCGACGGCTACGGCGGCACCCACCGCCTCATCACCACCGTCCTCGAGCCGTGGGGTGTGTCCAACACCCCCGTGGACATCACCGACCCGACGGCGGTCGCCGCGGCCGTCCGTCCCGGCCGCACCGCGCTGCTGTGGGTGGAGACGCCCTCCAACCCGCTGCTCGGCATCGCGGACCTGGCCGCCTGGGCGCAGATCGCCCACGACGCCGGCGCGCTGCTGGTCGTGGACAACACGTTCGCTTCGCCCTACCTCCAGCGGCCCCTCGACCTCGGCGCGGACGTGGTGGTGCACTCCACCACCAAGTACATCGGCGGGCACTCGGACGTGCTCGGCGGCGCCGTGGTGGTGGCCGACCGCGAGTTCCGCGGCCGGGCGCTGGCCGAGGCGGTGGCCTACCAGCAGTTCGCCGCCGGTGCGGTCGCCGGCCCGCAGGACTCCTACCTCGCCGCCCGCGGCCTCAAGACGCTCGGCCTGCGCATGGACCGGCACGGCGCCAACGCCGCCGCGCTCGCGGACTGGCTGCAGGGCCGCCCCGAGGTCGCCCAGGTCTTCTACCCCGGGCTGCCCGACCACCCGGGCCATGCACTCGCCGCGCGGCAGATGGACGGCTTCGGCGGGATCGTCTCCATCCGGTTGGCCGGGGGAGAGGCCGCGGCCCGCGCCTTCGCCGAGGCCACCGAGCTGTTCGCGCTCTCGGTCAGCCTCGGCGGGGTCGAATCGCTGCTCTGCTACTCCTCCGAGATGACCCACGCCTCCGTGCGGGGCACGCCCCTGGCCGTCCCCACGGACCTGGTCCGGCTCTCCGTCGGCATCGAGGACGTGGCCGACCTGCAGGCGGACCTCGAGGCGGGCCTCGAGTGCGCCGCACGCGTCGCCGCCGGCCGCGGGGCGCCGTCGTCGTCCACGGTGCCCCGTCCCGCCCACCACCGCACCACCCGCGCCCGCACTCCGGAGAGGACCCGATGAGCCACGCCACCCTTGTCCCGAGCACCGTGCCCACCCGCGTGGACGACCTGACGTTCAGCATCCACACCACGCCGTTCGACGAGGACTACACGCCCGCCGCCAGCACGCGCGCCACCACGAACTTCGCGAACCTCGCCCGCGGCGCGGACCGGCGGGAGAACCTGCGCGCCGCCCTGGCCATGATCGACGGGCGCCTCAACGACCTCGCCCCCTGGGACAACCCGGAGCGGGACCGCTACACGGCACGGATCGAGATCGTCTCGATCGACGTGCACTTCACCGCCGACGACGGCGCAGACGTCGACTTCCCGCTCATGGAGATGCTCGACGTGCGGGTGGTCGAGCGCGCGACGGGCGCCGTGCTCGGCCGCAGTGTGGGGAACAACTTCTCCTCCTACGTCCGCGACCACGACTTCTCCGTGGTGCTGCCCGCGCACGCGGCGACGTCGCCGGGGACCGAGGAGCCCGACGGCTTCGGCGACCTGCACGGGCGGCTGTTCCGGCACCTGCTCGACTCGCAGGCGTACCGGGATCGGTTCCCGCAGCCGCCCGTGATCTGCATCAGCGTGTCCACGAGCCGCACCTACCGGCGGCTGACGAACGAGCACCCGGTGCTCGGGGTCGAATACCGCCAGGACGAAGCCTCCCGCACGGACCGCTACTTCGGCCGGATGGGCCTGGGGATCCGGTGCTTCCTGCCGCGCGGGGCCGTGGCGCCGCTGGCGTTCTACTCGCGGGGCGACCTGCTCAACGACCACGCGAACCTCTCCCTGGCCGGGCTGATCGCCACCATGGAGACCTTCCAGCGGATCTACCGGCCGGAGATCTACAACGCGAACGCCGGGGCCGGCGAGGTGTACCGGCCGCGCCTGGACCACGGCGACTTCTCGCAGACCCGGATCGCCTACGACCGCGAGGAGCGGGCCCGCCTCGGCCGGGAGCAGGGGGAGTACACGCAGGAGCACTTCGTGGGCCCGCACCGCGACCTGCTGGAGCGCTGGGCCGCCGCCCACGCCGCACGAGACACCGAGGAGACCCGATGACCACCCTGATCCCCACCGCCCTCGTCGGCAGCCTGCCGAAGCCCGGCTGGCTCGCCGAGGAGGAGACGCTCTGGTCGCCCTGGAAGCTCGAGGGGGAGCAGCTGCGCGAGGGCCAGCTCGACGCGCTCGCCCTCGCCGTGGCCGACCAGGAGCGCGCGGGCGTCGACATCGTCTGCGACGGCGAGCAGACCCGCCAGCACTTCGTCACCACGTTCATCGAGCACCTCGGCGGCGTGGACTTCGACCGGCGTGAGACGGTGCGGATCCGCGACCGGTACGACGCGAGCGTGCCGACCGTCGTCGGGGAGGTGGGCCGACCGGCGCCGGTGTTCGTGGACGACGCGAAGGCCCTGCGCGCGCGGACGGACCGGCCCATCAAGTGGACCCTGCCCGGGCCGATGACCATGATCGACACCCTCGCCGACCGCCACTACGGCAGCCGCGAGAAGCTCGCGTGGGAGTTCGCGCGCATCCTCAACGAGGAGGCGCGGGAGCTGGCGGCGGTGGGCGTCGACGTCGTGCAGTTCGACGAGCCCGCGTTCAACGTGTTCTTCGACGACGTCCGCGACTGGGGCGTGGCGACGCTCGAGCGTGCGGCCGAGAGCCTGACGTGTGAGACGGCCGTGCACATCTGCTACGGCTACGGGATCAAGGCGAACAACGACTGGAAGGCCACGCTCGGGGAGGAGTGGCGCCAGTACGAGACGTCGTTCCCCCTGCTGCGCGAGTCCACGATCGACACGATCGCCCTGGAGCGGCACCACTCCCGGGTGCCGGCGGAGCTCATCGGCCTGCTGCGCGGCAAGAAGGTGATGGTCGGCGCGATCGACGTGGCGAGCGACGAGATCGAGACGCCCGAGGAGGTCGCGGCGACCCTCCGGGAGACCCTCGAGTTCGTGGACGCGGACAAGCTGATCGCGAGCACCAACTGCGGCATGGCGCCGCTGGCTCGCTCGGTGGCGCGGGACAAGACGGCGGCGCTCGTGGCCGGTGCCCGGCTCCTCCGGGAGGAGCTGGGCGGGGAGTGAGGGGGCCTGGTGGCCTTGCCTGGCCGGCGGGGCCCCGTCTGGATCGTCTGCATGGATCCTGATGCGAGCCCCCGTGTCCGGCTCACCGCTGACGATCCCCGGCCGGGCGGTCGTCCCGCGACGTCGACCGAGGGGCCCCACCGACAGCTTGATCAGCGATCATCGCCGGAGCTGTGGGGCCGTCTGGTCGCTGCGGTGTTCGCCCTCGACGGCGTCGAGGAGGGCCACAGCACCGTCTCGCCAGCAACGTCGCGCGCCGTCCACCTGACAGGCCGGCCGGAGGAGCGCACCCCGGAGGTCAACCTCTCACCAGGCCGGCGCTGGGAGCCGGTGCACCTGCATGGGGTGGACGACACGTCAGTGCACCTCGTCCTGGCGCCCGAGCGCGGCGTCCGTCTGGCCGAGCTCGGATGGCTCGAACCGCATGGCTACGCGGACTTCGGCACGGAGTGGATGCTCTACGGTCCGCGGGACGAGGCAGAGCTGGCAGTCGTCGTCGGGATCATCGAGGAGTCGCTCGCCTACGCGCGCGGTTGACGCAGCGCCCCGGAGCGGGGAAGCGGACGCGAGAGGAAACTGCGAATTTTTCGTTTTCGCGGGTAGTCTTGTTCCATGACTGCGACGGTGAATGACAAGCACACGGTGCTGCCGCCGACGGACCTCGAGGAGATGCTCGACGTCGGCAGGTTCCTCGACGGCCTGACGCAGCCGGCCGCCCTGGTCGGCCCTGATGGGCAGAAGGTCCCCCTGCCGCCAGAGGCTTTCAACGTCCTGCGGGACGTCGTCGAGGCGATGCGGGTGGGCAAGGCCATCACGGTGGCACCCGTCGACCAGCTGCTCACGACACAGGAGGCGGCGAACTTCCTCGGCATCAGTCGTCCCACGCTGGTGAGGCTGCTCGAGGAGGGCGCGTTGCCGTACGAGAGGACGACCGGTGGTCGGCACCGACGCATCCGGCTCCAAGACGTCGTGTCCTATCAGCAGCGGAAACGCGGGGAGCGGCGTGCCTCGCTGAGCGACCTCGTAGGGGAGGCCTCGCCTGCGGGGCTCTACGACCAGAAGGCGGAGTCCTACCGCGAAGCGTTGCGTCAGGCTCGCGCCGACCTCCGGGGTGAGCGCGGGTAGTGGCTCGTGCCGGAGGCGCGCTCCGGCGTCTGCCGGCTCAGTCCCACACGTCGGAACCGGCGATGAGCCGGACCGCGAGCACCGCCATGACCACCGCGATCACCACGTCCACCACGCGCCACGCCTTCGGGTCGGCGAGCACCCGGGCCAGCAGGCGCGCGCCGTAGCCGAGCGCGGTGAACCACAGGACCGAGGCGGCGACGGCGCCGGCGGCGAAGACCCACCGCGCGTCGGGGCCGTGCTGGTTGGCGAGGCTGCCCAGCAGCACCACGGTGTCCAGGTAGACGTGCGGGTTGAGCCAGGTCAGCGCGAGCGTGGTGGCGATGACCGAACCCGCGGTGCGCGGCGCCTGCTCGGCCATGAGCCCCTGCGGGCGCAGCGCGGCACGCAGGGAGGAGACCGCGAACCAGAGCAGGTACAGGGCACCGCCCCAGCGCAGCACCTCGAGCAGCCACGGCACGGCCTGCACGAGCGCGCCCACCCCGGCGGTGCCGGCCAGGATCAGCACGGCGTCCGAGGCCATGCACACCAGCACGACGGCGCCCACATGCTCTCGGCGCACGCCCTGGCGGAGCACGAAGGCGTTCTGGGCGCCGATGGCGACGATGAGGGCGAGTCCGGTGAGCAGGCCGGTGCCGGCGAGGGTCCACATGGGTGAGGACGCTAGAGCCCGGCCGGGCCTGAGCCAAACGAAGAGAACTGCAGGTGCCTAAGCTCTACTTCATGAACCTGGATCAGCTGCAGGCGCTACGTGCGATCGCCGACGAGGGCTCGTTCGAAGCGGCCGCGTACGAGCTCGGCGTCAGCGCCTCCGCGGTCAGCCAGCGCATCCGCGCCCTGGAGCGGGAGGTGGGCCAGGTGCTGCTCCGGCGCGGCACACCCTGCGAGCCGACCGAGGCCGGCATCGGCCTGGTGCGCGTGGCCCGGCACATGCGGGTGCTCGAACAGGAGGCGTGGGCCGGGCTGGGCCGCACGGCGGCCGGGCGCAGCGTCACCTCCCTGGCCGTGCCCGCCGACGTGCTGGGCACGTGGTTCGGGCCCGTCCTGGCCGAGGCCGCCGACTGGGACGACACGGTCCTGGACCTGCACGTCGAGGACCAGGACCACAGCGCCCGGCTGCTGCGCCGGGGCGAGGTGCTGGCCGCCGTCACCACGGAGCCGCAGCCGGTGCAGGGGTGTGCGGCGGAGCCGCTGGGGAGCATGCGCTACGTCCCGCTCGCCTCGCCCGCCCTGCTCGCCCGGCACGCGGCGGGCGACGTCGTCGACCTCGGCGCGATGCCCATGATGCGCTACAACGCGAAGGACGACCTGCAGCGCCTCGCGCTGAGCGGCGCCGGGCTGGACGTCGCCCCGCCCACGCACCTGGCGCCGTCGTTCGACGGGTTCCACCGGTCCGTCCGGGCCGGCCTGGGGTGGGGGATGCTCGTGGACGCCCAGGCCGTCGAGGACGTGCGCGCCGGCCGGCTGGTCCGCGTGCCCGGGCTCGACGACGTCCTCGTGCCCCTGTACTGGCAGGCGGCCACACTGCCCGTGACGCGCCTGGTGCGGCTCACGCGGGCGGTGCGGGAGGCGGCCCAGCGGACGCTCGAGCGGGGGTGAGGCGGCGCCGCGGGTCGCGGGCCGTCAGCGACGTCGCAGCGGTGCCGGCGCTTCCATGGACGCCTCGGCCAGCACGGGCCGGAAGCCCAGCGCCTCGTTGACGTCGAGCATGTGCCGGTTCTCCTCGGCGTTCCACGTGATGATCGCGCGGGCCCCGGGCAGCGCGTCGCGCACGGCGATGAGGTTCGCCGCCTTCACGCGCATGCCGAGGCGGTGGCCGCGGTGCTCGGGCAGCACGATGGTGTCCCACTGGTCGATGAGCCCGTCCGGGCGCGAGCGGGGCGCCACCAGCTCGCTCAGGGCAACGATCCGACCGGTGGCGCGGTGCCGCGCCACCGCGCGGAAGAGGCGCCCGGTCGTGAGGATCTGCTCGTCCATGCGACGCACGCGGGCCGCGTCCCACACCTGCTCCACCACGGTGCGTTCCCCGGAGGGCACGTCCGTGGCCATGCGGGCCTTGAGGACGGCAAGGTCGTCCTGCAGGGACGCGTCGGCCGCGCCCTCCCAGGCGTGGAGCTCGTAGTCCGACGAGACGCGTTCGGCCTCGGCCAGGGCGACGGCGGGGTCGATCCCCGGATCGGCGAAGTCATACCGGCTCACCCGCTCGATCTGGACGAGCGCGAAGCCGTAGGACTGGGCGAGACGCACACCCGGATGTTCGGCGGACACCGCGCCGGCGCCGTTGGGCGGGGTGAGCGTCCGTTGCCCGGCCACCGGCCGCGGCGTCAGCGGCCAGGTCTCGAAACGGGTGAGGCCGGCGGTGTCCAGGACGAGCCGCTCGGCCAGTGCCCGGCCGTGGCCGCGTCCGCGGTGCCGCGGGTGGACGTAGACGTTGAGGGCGGCCGCGTCAGGGTCGTCGACCTGGTTGATCAGGACGCGGGCGTAGCCGACCGCCTCGCCGTCGACGTACGCCAGGTAGCGGCGCAGCGTGTGGTCGGTCTCGGCGGCGGCCTGGATGAGCGCGTCCGTGGGGGTCTCGTCCCACTCGGTCGTGCCGATCAGTTCGTGGTTGTACTCGTCTCCGAGCTGGCAGTAGGCCCGCCAGTGGGGGTCGTCCGACGAGACGGGCAGGGGGAATTCGATGATGTCAGGCATGCGGTGACTGCTTTCTGAAGAAAGGGGTGGGCGCAGAGGCACCCGTCGAGCCGTGCTCGAGACGGGCGCGCGGGGAGGCCGGTGGTGGGTCGTCGGACCCACGGCGTCACTGCTGCTGCATCATGGGGTGAACTGTGTCACGATGCGGATCGGTGGGCAAGGGCCTTTGCTGTCGAGATGCAGGCAAGGTTCCACACGACGCGCGGTGGACTCTTCGCGTATCGGGCGGGATCCGGTCGGCGTGACACTGGGTGTCCAGGTGGGCGCCCCCGCGCACCCCAGGGCTCGCTCGAAACGTACGGACGGCTGCCGCTCTAGCGGGTTGGTTGTGGCGAGCCGTGCGGCGGGCGGGCAGGGCCGGAGGTGGCGCACACGGCGCATGGCGGGGCCCCTCGTCACTAACGACCGATTTAGCCGGATGAGCGTGCTCTGATCGACCGGACATCCTCAACCAGGCGGCTCGCCTGGTCGTGATCGTCCACTACGACGTTGAAGAGCGACCCGTCACGGGTCCGGATCGTGACGCGGGCCCGACCGCCGTTGTTGATGCGGACCCCGCCGGGGGCTGAAGCGCGGCCCGTGACGAACCAGTTGAGGAGTCCGTGGTTCATGCCGTCATCACTGGCTGAAGTGATGTCGGAGATCTCCGAGACGGGAATCGCTCGCCTGCAGAACGGCGCGTGAATCCGCACCTCTGGCGTCGGACCCTCAGGGACGTCGACAGTGATTCGAGCCCCTAGGCTCACCAAGCGGTTTCCACGGACTGTCACTCTCATGCGCCCACGATCCGGCATGATGCGGTTCCGACACCAGGGCGGAGGGCAACAACTCACCCGCCCCAACTTCTCCAGCTGAGGTTATGCCGGACAGCGATCTGTGCGAGATACCGGACATTCATCGGCGCAAGTCACACCGCCTAGCAGGCGACGTGGGGAGACTGCCGGAGACATCTGGGGCGCGTGCCACAAACGACCGTTTAAGCCGCGTGCCTCTGAGAGTCACCTACCCGCCGCATCCGCACGCGGAGGATGGCGAAAGCGCTCACCCCCCGAGTGGGGCTGGCGTCCATGGCGCGGGTGGTGACCGATGCAGTTCCGGCGTGGGTCAGCACTACACGGGTCGGTCAGACCCGCGTAGCGTCGATGCTGTCCGGCGTGGAGCCCCTCGGGCCTTCACGCATCCGACTTGATCGAGGGGAGTCCTCTCATGTACATCCACAAGCAGAAGCTCCAGCACGTCTCCAGTCCTGAGAAGCCTGACGCGGTCTACGCCCGCAAGCTGCAGGAGGTGATCGGCGGGCAGTACGGCGAGATCACCGTGGCCATGCAGTACAGCTTCCAGGCATGGAACGCCCACATTCCGGGCAAGTACCGGGACCTGCTCTTCAGCACGGCGGCCGAGGAGTTCGGTCACGTCGAGATGCTGGCAACGATGGTGGCCCAGCTGCTGGAGAAGGCCCCGGTGGGGATCACCACCGACGCCATCCAGGATGACCCGGCCGTGGCCGCCGTCATCGGGGGCACCGATCTGCAGCAGGCCATCGTGGCCGGTGCCGGTGCTCGCCCCGTGGACAGCATGGGGAATCCGTGGACCGGAGCGTATGTCACGGCCAGCGGCAACCTGCTGGCCGACATGACCGCCAACCTCAACGCGGAGATGCAGGGGCGGACCCAGGTGGCCCGGCTCTATCACATGACCGATGACCCGGGCATCCGGGAGTTGCTCTCCTTCTTGCTGGCCCGGGACACGATGCACCAGAACCAGTGGGCGGCGGCTGTGAAGGAGCTGCAGGAGGACGGCCTGGAGGAGATGCCGGTGCCGAGCAACTTCCCGCAGAAGAAGGAGGCCACGGAGCACTCGTACACGCACTATGAGTTCTCTGACGGTCAGGCCACTGCGGAGGGTTCGTGGGCTGCAGGCCCCACCCCGGACGGCAAGGGCGAGTTCTCCTACTCGTCCGAGCCGCCGGCGGGGGTCCCCATGCCCCCGCCCACCCACCCGGACTCCCGTTTCTACGGGACCACGGAGGTGCCCAACCGCGTCGAGAAGCTGGCGGGCACGGTGCAGGACAAGCTGCACCGCGAGTGACCCGACCTTCCCGATGAGGGAGTGCACGGGCCCGTCTGCTCCGGCAGGCGGGCCCGT